>CAYMFW010000230.1:0-7214 GCA_964389785.1 uncultured Planctomycetota bacterium | reverse complement strand
TTTATTATCGCATCGAATATCGCCTGAACATTATTGGTTTTATTGGACATATCTTGGAATTGCGGTCTTTGGGAGCATGATTCAGATATCTCAAATCGGGGAAGAAAGAAAGCCGTCTGAACCTTGGCCGGTTGCAATCGCCACTGTTTTACATGGGCTTATTGTGTTCGGAGTCCTTTATTACGGGACCAGGCCATGACGTCATCTAACCGGAGGAGGGAGAAATGAAGGAGACTATGGTAGAAAAGGAAGTCACTTACACCATCGAACACGACGGCGAGTTCTGCATTATTGAGCATGTGCCCGCACGGGTGTGTGAAGAAACAGGAGAGAAGTTTTTCTCGCCGGAAACTGTCGAACACATTCATGTTCTTCTCCTCCAGAAGAAGAAACCCGCGAAAGTTATCGAGACCCCTGTCTACGAGTATGCATGACTCGTGCCCAACCAAGGCATGCAGCGGACGCGCGTGGCCGCGCGCCGCTGATGCCCGCCGTGTGCAGGAGAATCCGAAAGGCTTCTTGACGTATAATTATACCGGCATTATGATATCAATATGGAAGGAATAGTCTTTTCGTGGGATGAGAGGAAGAACAAAGAGAACCGGCGAAAGCACGGTGTCTCATTCGAAGAAGCCTCCACCGCATTCTACGACCAGAATGCCAGGCTGATCCATGATCCGAGTCACTCACAAGACGAGGACAGGTTCGTCTTGCTGGGCTTGAGCACACCGTTGCGCCTTCTCGTTGTGTGTCATTGCTATCATCGAGACGATTACGAAATCAGAATTATCTCCGCGCGCAAAGCGAACAAAGGAGAAACGAAGGAATATGGAGGATTTTTGAAATGAGGAAAGAATACGATTTCTCCAAGTCGATCAAGAATCCATATGCGAAGCATCTGAAGAAACAGGTGACGATTCGATTGGGAACGGATGTGATCGCCTATTTCAAGGCGCTTGCGGATGAAACCGGTATTCCCTATCAGAACCTGATCAACCTGTATCTGAGAGAATGTGCTCATTCTCACAAGAAGCTGTCTTTCAAGTGGGTTTCTTAATACGAGTGCACAACAAAACGCTGCAGTTGCCTTAGCTCCGCTTCACTCCGCCAAGCAACTGAGCTCCACGTTAGAACGTACGTCGATATGAAAAGAAAGAGACAGCCTAACCCAAGCCTTCGAGGCGACGGTCCTAAGCCCGCGCCTTTCAGGCGCTCCCCCTGATTACGCTGACTACGAGTACAGCTTGGTCCCTCTGATGCAGGCAGGCTGCACCGATATCTGCGCCGTATTGGGGCACTTGGCGCACCCCAGCGCGTTCACCTCGTAGATCTCACGCGTCTCCACCTTCGGAGACCGGTACCGCTTCTTCCCGTCTGATTTCCTCTTCATGTCGTCCTCATTGTAGCCTGTTACTCGAACGCGTACAACGTTCCTCCCATCGTCCCCAGGTACAGCACCCCGTTCGCCACCGTCGGCGACGCGAGCACGTCCTCCTTCATGTCGTATTCCCACACCTTCCGCCCCGTCGTTCCCTCGAACGCGAACAGCTTCCCCTTGCCCGACACCGCGTAGACCGTTTCCCTGGTGACGACCGGCGACGAGGAGAATCCCAGCCGCAGGGCCTGCCCGAGCGGGGCTTTCCACCGGAGCGCCCCGTTGTCCGCCCTCAGGCAGTACAGGTGCTGCGTCGCGTAGCCGGACACCAGGAATACCGTCCCGTCTCCCAGCGCCGGGCTCGACACGTACGTCGGCGTCTTCTTCACGTCCTCGATGTCGTGCTTCCATACCTGCCTCCCCGACCCCGGATCCAGCGCGTAGACGGACCAGTCCCTGTTTCCCGGCGCCAGGAACACCGTTCGGTCGTCCAGGCACGGGGACGCGAAATAGATCCCGCCCCCGGTGTGGTGCTTCCACCTCACCGCGCCGTCGCCGGTATTCAGGCAGTACACGTAGCCGTCGTTCGACCCGATGTACAGACTGTCGCCCCGGATCGCCGGCGAGGAGTAGACCATCTGGTTCGTGTCCCGCCTCCATATCATCCTGCCGGTCTCCGCGTCCACGGCGCAGATCGACTTGTTGGGATGCCCGGAGCCGCAGTACACCCTCCCGTTGAATTCCAGAGGAGACGACGTGTCGGTGCCCCCCGTTCTGCACTTCCAGAACAGGCTCCCCGTCTTCGCGTCCGCCCGGTACAGGTGCCCGTCCCTGGACGAAAAGAACACCCCCTTCCCGCTCACCGCCGGCGACGAATCCACCCAGCCTTCGGTCGCGATCGTCCAGACGGCCGCCCCGGTCTCCGCGCTCACCGCGCGGAGCTTGTTGTCTCTCGCCCCGAAAAACACCGTCCCTTCCCTCACCGTGCACGACGAGGCGATCTTCGCCCCCACCCCGATCTTCCACTTCACCTTCAGCGGCGCCTGCACCAGCTCTTCGGTCCTCCCGGTATGCGACTCGTCCCTGCGGAAGCACGCCCAGTCCTCCGCCGCGGCCGTTCCGGCAACGAGAAGGGCGATGAGCAGGAAGCCGAGGGCCGCTGCCGGTGTATTGACGAACGGGTTCGTGCTTCGGAAAAAGGGGACATTCATCTTTTTCAAATACGATAGGCACCATCCTGCCGGACGCAGGGGAAAAGATGAATGTCCCCTTTTTGTCGACAGGCGTCCGGCGGGGTGGTGCCGAGCGGGTTCTAGGTTCGACCGGCTGTCCGCCGCAAGGCGGACCCTTCCATGGCCGGTCGAAGCTTGCCCTCGCCCCTCGGCAGGCTCGGGGCCCTGCGCTTGTCGAAGGGGGAGGCGGCCTATCCAATTGATGGGCGCCGAGAATGAGCGAAGAAGCCGCCTGCTTCCTTCTCTTCCGGAAATCTTCCTCATAGTCATATTCTCCCTACTGAACGAGCCTGAACGCGTATATCTTTCCCGAATCGGAGCCGACGAGCACGAATATGTTCTCGGCGTCCACCCAGTGCGTCGCCACGCCGCTCTTTATCGGCCCGCCGGTATTGTACGGCCAGCCCGGGACGATCTGCCCGGTGGAGGTGTCCACCGCGTAGAACTTGCCGTCGTCCGCGCCGAAGTACACGATGCCGTTCGCCGTCAGCGGCGCCGAGTCTATCGGCGAGCCGACGTCCACCGGGAAGTTCGGCCGGGAGGCCCCGTCCGTCACGCGCAATGAATACAGCTTCCCGTCCTGCGACCCGAAGTACACGTAGTCGTCCGCCGTCTCGACCCACGGCGGGGAGTATATCGCCCCGCCCGCGCTCACCGGGTTGGAGGACCATTCCGCCTTCTTGCTCAGGTCGGACGCGTTCAGCGCGTAGAACTTGCCCCCGGCCGAGCCGAACAGCACCACGCCGTCCATCGTGATGTACGGCGACGTCTTGATGGCGCCGCTGGCGGCGAACTGCCGCAGGTACGTCCCGTCCGGCCCGTTGAACACGTACAGCTTGCTGTCGTTCGCGCCGACGTACACCTCGTCGAACGTCGTCACCGGGTTGTTCATGATCGCCGGGGACGATTCCACGCTGTCCCCGATGGATATCCCGGAGTGGGTCCACGTGATGGAGCCGTCCGTCCAGTCGAGGGCGTACATGTTCTTGTCCGCCGCCCCGAAATACACGTTTCCGACCGGGTCACCGTAGTCGTACACCGCGGTGCTGGTGATCTGCGTGCCCATCACCGCCTCCCACTTGGACGTGTTGTCCAGCCACCGCGCGTACACCGTGTTGCCCAGCGTCCCGAAGTACACCAGGTCCTTCCACCCGCCGCCCGGGTCCTCCATCGACGGCCACGGCAGGCCCCGTATCGCCCCCGACGTGGTGAACGAGAACAGCAGGTTGTGACTCGTGCTGTCCAGCACGTACAGGTTCGCGTCGTCCGACCCGAAGTAGATGTGCGCGCCCGACCACGACACCAGCGGGATAGACCGCACCGGTCCCACCGTGGCCGCCCCGGTCGGATACATCCACTCCGGCTGGAGCGTCTCTATCGTCACGCTGCCCGACGTCGTCGAGGTCGACGACACGTCCGCGCCGGTATTGCCGTCCGTGCCCGCCGCGTTGCCCGAGAAGTTGACGGTGCCGCCGGTGGTGCCGGCGCTGAACGTCCACACGAAGTCGCGCGACGCCCCCGCGGCGATGTTCGCGCTCGCCGGGGTCGGGCCGGACTGCAGGTTCGCCTCCCCGCTCGTCCCTCCCGTGGTCAGCACCGACGGCGTCACGCCTTCGGCCGTCGCGCCCCCCGCCTCCGCGGTGTTCGTCACCGTCATCGTCACCGTGATCGCGCCGGTAGTCAGCACCGTCGCCGGGGACGCGGCGATCGACGAGGAAAGCTCCGCCGCCGCGGCCTGCAGGATGATGTTCACGGACGTGCTCGACGCCGAGCTCGCCTCGGTGCTGATCGCGCCGCCCGAGAAGTTGATGGTGCCCAGCGTATTCCCGGCGGTATACGTCCACGTGAACACCTGCGTCGCCGAGGGCGCCAGGCTCGCCACGCTCGCCGGCGTCGGCCCGCCCGCCGGCGCGGCGTCGGACGATGTGCCTCCCACCGCGAGCACGGACGGCGTCACGTTCGTCACCGCGGTGTCGCCGGTGCTCTGCACCGTCATCGTCACCGTGATGGTCGCGCCGGATTCGAACGCCGCGGGGCTGACCACGATGGATGACGTCAGCCCGTACGTCGGCGGCGCCTCGACCGTCACGGAGGCCTGCTGGCCGCTGACCGAAAGCGCCGCGCCGGAGTGCTCGTCCGTGCCGCCGGACACGCCGGCCGTGAATGTCGCCTGCCCCGGCACCGTGCCCCTCACCACGAAGGTGAACGCCCTCGACCTGCCGCCCGCTATCGTCGCGCTCGCCGGCACCGGCCCGGAATTCACCTCCGGGCTCGCCGTGCCGGACGGGGTCAGCGTCGGCACCACGCCCACCGCGTCCGCCTGGCCGGTGTTGGTGATCGTCACCGTCACCGTCGACGTCTCGTTCGTCGTTATCGTCGCCGGGGCCGCGGACACTGCGTCCGACAGCGCCGCCTGCTGTTCGATCGTCACGTCGGGCGACTTCGCGACGGCGGACGTGATCGTCCCCTCCAGGTCGCTTCCCTGCGCGGTGCCCTGGAAGCTCACCGTGCCGGCCGTCGCACCCGCGGTGTACGTCCACTGGTACTGCCGCTGGCCGCTCCCGGTGATGTCCTGCGCCTGCGGGTTGCTCGACGTGCTCGCCGACGCGCCGCCTGCCGCGTTCACCGTAAGCGCCAACGGGTCCACCGAGCTCACCGTGCCGTCACCGGTGTTGTTCACCGTCATCGTCACCGTAAACTGCTGGCCGGTGCTCACCACCGTAGCGGACACCCCCATCGTCGCGGCCAGCTCTCCCCGGCCTATGATATACGGCCCGGCGTGCACCGCGCCAGCGGCCCAGTTGCCCACCCGGTCCACCGGCCTGATATGCGCGTAGTACGTGCCGTTCTCCAGGTCGCTCACGCTGAACGTCCCGACGCCGGTGTCCACGTTCCGGAACGCGGGCGGCAGCGTGCTCGTGCTGGTGTCCACCGTCACGCTGTAGCCCGCCGTGCCCGCCTGGCTGTCCGTCACGTCCGACCAGGTGAAGGTGATATCGTTGTCCGAGCTCGACACGCTCGGAGTGTGGGTGGTCGACGCCAGGTCGGTCACGGCCGCCGGCGCCGTTTCGTCGTGCACTACGTTGAAGGGCACATTCGTCGGGTTGTCCACGTTGTCCTTCACCACCACGTTCGACCCCTGGTAGCTCGCGCCCGCGGCCGTCACCCGGTACGTATACTCGTACTGGTAATCGCCCACCTTGCCGATCGCGTCCGTCCCGCCGCTGCTCGTGGTAGACGGGAATTGCGCCTCCTTCAGCCCGGAGCCGTTGTCCTCGGCCGCCACCCGGACCTTGAAGGCGGAGAACGCCTTGCCGGAGTAGTAGACGGTGTCGCCGCTCACGTACAGGTAGTCGCCGCCCGCGTACTCAACGATCTGCTGGATGCCCGTGCCGGTCGGCCCCGCGATATCGATGTAGAACGGCCCCAGGTGGGCGGCGGTGCCGCTCCAGTTCCCGACCTTGTCCACCGTCCGTATGTGGAAGTAATGGGCGTTGCCGCTGGGAAGCGGGTTGCTCGTCGTGTTCGTCGCCGTCGCGGCCAGGTCCTTCACCGTGTCCGGGAGGGTGACCGAGTACGTGTCCCAGTAGATGGAATAGCCGTCCACGCCGCTGCCGCTCCCGTCGGACGCCGGCGACCAGCCGACGTCCACCGTGCTGTCGGCCGACTGCGGATTGTTCCAGATGTTGATCGCCAGCGCGTGGCTGGCCGTGGAAAGCCCGGAGACGTCCCCCGGCGCGCCTGAATCCACCGAGTAGCTGCCCGCAGAATTCAGGATCGCGTCTTCGATCGAGGGGGACGTCCCCAGGACAATACCGTTCACCGGAATGCGCACGTCCACCGTGCGGCCGTTCGTCACGCTCCCCGCCACGTCCGCCAGGACGTAGAGGTCCTCGGAGCCGGCCACGCCGAGGGAGACGTTCAGGCCGGAGAAGGTCTTCTGTCCGCCCGAGAACGTTCCGGTGCCTATCTGCTGGTCCACCCCGGGCGTGTAGTCCCCGGAGTTGTTGCTGTCGTAGTATAACGCTACGGACGATATCTCGTTGTCCGCCGCGGTGCCCGCGTTCTGTACCGTCACGGAGGTGACCGCATCGCCGGCCATGATGTTGTTGTTGGTGAGGGTGACGTCCAGCACCACCAGTCCGGCCGCTCCCTCCGCGACGAAGCCGCTCGAGAGCGCGTTGGCCGTGCCGTCCACCGTCACGGACGACGCCTGCACCACCAGATTCCCCTCCGCGTCGTCGTCCGTCTTCCCGTCCCCGCTCACGGCCACGTTCAGCGTGTCGCCCGCGGACACGCTTATCGTCAGGCCCACCACGCCGTTATCCCCCGTCGCGAAGTCGTAGGTCGCGGTGTCCACGCCCGCCCCGTTGTCGTTGAACGTGCCGCTCCCGGAGTCGAGCGCCCAGGCGATCTCTGCGGTCTCCCCGGTGACGCTCATCGTGATGACGCCGTCGTAGTCCGTCTTGGTGTTCCCGTACGCGTCCATCGCCGTCACGCCCACCGGCTCCGCAACGTCCTGAATCGCCGAGCCATCGTGCGCCACCACGAAATGATCGATCGCGCCCGGACCCACCGCCAGGTTGCCTTCCGTGTCGTCGTCGTAC
>CAYMFW010000229.1:0-7241 GCA_964389785.1 uncultured Planctomycetota bacterium | reverse complement strand
TGGAGCGCGGCAAAGCCGCGCGGAATACCCCGGTCAGTGTTGATTGCCTGGTTGGAACCCTCCCTACTAACTAATTCCCAAACCACCTGACGAGCAGAACCACTTCACCATAGATAATAGCGATGAAGAGAAGATGGAGAATAAGAGCTTTCAGGCTGTCCCGCCAATGGCCTCCGGTCCAGTGATATCCACGAACCACAACATAGATAATCGTTTGGGCTATGTCCATCGGTTCATCGAGAAAGACCTTCGCCATGATCCAAAAGATAAGGCCATCGACGAGCAGGAATCCAGCGCAGGCGAGATACAACATTCCGCTTCTCTTTTATCTAGGTGTTCCAACGGTGCGGTTAACCTGCCAGCTGCGGTGCGCGGCAAAGCCGCGTGCCGTAGCTGGTCAGCGTTGAACCGCTGGTTATAAGCTCTTTAGCTCCAAGATCGAGAAACGTTCACCACGCTCCCTCGCAGCAGAGAAGTCCTGTGGTGCGACAGGGATGCCTTCTTCTACCGCGAGCGGATAAAAACGACCATACGATTCCTCATCGAATGCATATGCGGCACCAGCTTTCAAACCAAGGAGAATTTCTCCAAATCGTGTCTTCTTGATGGTAACCGACTTTGCTTCGTGAGGGAATCTTTCGTTCACGTATTCTTTCATCTCGATTTCAGAACCGGCGATCACGCACGATTGGCGATCAGCACAGACGACCCGTTCGGGTGAGAAGTACGCGAAGTACCCAATGACTTTCGAACTGCGATCAGACATTCTTGTGTCTCACGGCTTATAACGGTTGCGTTCACGCGCGCGGTTTACCGCGTCGCTGTGCAACGCTTGGTTCGACACTCTCTCTTCTTACTCTTGTCCCTTGCACAGCTCCCGACACTTCTTCTCTATGTGGGCCGCAATGTCCTTTGGGGAGGAGGCATCCTTCGGCAGCTTTAAGTAGTCTATCGCAAATTGCCTGATAAAACCCAATGGTCTGCCCAGGGTTCGTCTTTCCGGTTCAGGATCAGCCAAGGCAACCTGTTGAAGGTGGCGAAACCCCTCAGGGATTCGCAGGTGAACGAGCTCATACGCTGTCTGCCGGCGGATGACGGGCGACCGCGCTTCTACCAGCGCCCGCTTCAGAAAGGGAATGGCCTTCCGGCCATAGCTATTCCGAAAATGGTATGGAAGGTTCCCTGCGGCGTGTGGTTTTTCGAGTATGAAAGGAAACAGAGAGTCCATATCCTTGGGGTCACGATGAAAAGTAAGGCAGATCAACGCTTGCTCTTTGGCGCTCTTCGCAATTGGACTCTTCGCAATCTTCAGGAGGTGACGTTTTGCGTCGTCAGTTCGCGAGGAACCAAGGTAGAGCGCAAGGCTGTGGTAGACTTGGTCGCTCTCAAGTGAATGAAAGTGTTCGATCTGTCCGTACATTATCTTATCGATATTGACAAAGAAGTCGCGATGGCGCTCCTCGAAACTGCCCAGAGAACTCATGGGAGCGTACCATCGCAGCCAGGAAAGGACGCGTATTGCTCCCGCCACGTTTTCAGGATGCTTCCCTTTAAGATGAGGCACGACAAGGTCAACAAATTCCTGTCGCCGTGACCAGGCATGACCGCGCGCCATGCTGATGAATTGGCCAGTCTCTTTATCCGGACCGGTTTCCTTGATGTGCTGAATAGCGACATCGACAAGCTTGTCCCACAGCGACGTATCCGCAGCGCACGTCGTTCCCGCGATAAAAAGCATCGCAATTGTGCCAATCACCAGATTTTTCATTTCTTGATCTCCTGTCGAACGGCGGGGTTGAGCTGCTGCGCGAAGCGCAGTCAGTCTCCAACCCCTGGTTCGACGTCCTTGTTTTTGGAAGGATCCTCTTCTCGTACCAGCTTGTTGTCTTCGTAGTACTCAATCCGTTCTACACGACCTTCGTAGTCCCAAAAGGTCCACCTCCCGACTCTCTTCCCATCAATATGGCTGCCCTCGAAGTGCTTTCGATTCCTGCCGTGCCACTGAGTCCAGAGCCCATGGGGCTCTCCGTTGCGCATCCCGGTGCGATAGCTGGTGCTTCCATCGGACAGAAAAACGGTATGGAAGACGATCTGCCCCTTGTCATATTGCGTTTCGCAGTACTTGTACAGTCGCTCGCGAGGCATGAGTTCGACGGCATAGTGTGTCCACTTTCCGTGCTTGAGTCCTTTGCGCATGATACCTTGTGATTCCAGATTGCCTTGCTGATCCCATCCAAGATACTTTCCTTCCGCTTTCCCGTTCTTGTAGTAGCACTTTGAGGCCATCACATATCCATCACCAAAACTATCATCCCAGGTAACCCACCATCCAGTATAGTCTGGGGGAGGCTTTTCGTCCCGCAAGTGTCGTTGGGAGAGCGTCGCACAGCCCACCAGCGCAAAGGCGGTCAGAACTGCGGCCAGAATCATCTTTCTTGTCATCTCAACTCCCAAAATTCCGCAGACGTCGAACGGCGGCAATAACCCGCTGGTTTCACGAGCGCAGCGAGTGTAAACCAGTCGGCGTTGCCTGGTTGGGTGGGTTCCTCTCACCATTCTTTGCGCATGTCGCGACCATGGATAACCTTTCCGGTTTTGGTGTTGACCGTGACCTCGTACGAATCATAATTACCTGGCGGGGGGGCCGGCATGCGTGGCGTTGTCGGGAACACATAGACCACGATGTGGGGGACCGGAGAACCATTCTCGTGCGCTTGATACTTGGCGTGAGCTCTGCTGAGAAGGCCCTTCACTTCGTCGGCTGGCACTCCCGGTTTCAGGACATTCTTGTCGAACCAGCGCAACGCGGCGCAATGCTCTTGGCAAAGCGGGCTGTCGAGGCTGGACTCTAGAACCGCCTTACAGTTGACTGCGCGAAGGTGAGATGCATACATCTGCTCGCTGGTTCTGCCACGTCGCATAGTACTGAGCCAAAAGCAAAGGCCGCATGCGGAAATCAGCACGACGACAGCAAGGACAGCTTGTGAGACTCTTTTCATTCTCTGCTACACCCAACGTTTGGAATAACCCGCTTTGGTGCGCGCCGCAGCGCGGCGTGTGCCAAAGTCGGCGTTGATTCCTTTGTTGGGACTTCTTACCATTGTCTCTTGAGCTTACGTGTTGCGGCCTGCGAGCCAAAGAACCGCCAGTCTCCATGGTGACGGAATACAACGAACCAATTGAGCTTTCCATTCGTAATATAGTAGTCGTCCTCGAAACCTTTAGCATCGCGAAAGTACATCTTGCGTTGGATAAGCTGTGCTAATTCAGAAGGGTCAAGGATTTCGACAGGGGAAAACTTTCGGTTAGAGGTTACGTTCTTCCAGCCGGCGATACCGTTCGGGAAAGCGATGAGTGGAAAGTTGGCGTTGAGGACAATCGGCACAACCTGCGTTCTCGTGATGAGGGTGTCAATCTTGGCGCGAGCTGAAATCTCTACGCCAGGGGGAGGAAAGGCGTCCAAGAGACTATTGCAGAACCACCCCATATCGTTCGCAGGATACTTGCGCTTGAGTTTAGACCAGAACGCGTTCTTCTTCAGGTATTTCATTTTATCATTGGGTCCCACCGGCGAGGTTAAGTTGCCTTGGTTGGAGCGCGGCAAAGCCGCGCGGAGGCCAAGGTCAACTTGAACCTCTGGTTATGAGCTTTTTTCCTTCCTTGAAGCACTGACGGCCAAACCAATAGCGGCGACGAGCGATACCGCGCCACCCAAATATGCTAGCATATTATAGTCGGCAGACACTTCTCTGGAATGCTCCGTGAGGCGTTGGGAAATATCGGTGGCGCGTTCCATCCTCTTCTCGTGGTCCTGCTCGTCGCGGAGGTGCAAGAGAGAAGACTGGACGACGGTTACACGAGCTTCGTTCTTTCCCCCACACAAGAAGGAAGACCCGACGATCAATACGCCGACAAACACAAGAATCCAGAGGGCAACTTTCATTCTTCTACTGCTCATAACGGCGGGGTTGAGCTGCTGCGCGAAGCGCAGTCAGTCTCCAACCCCTTGTTCGACCCCTTTTTCAGAATCTAGCCTCCGCATTCTATAGAGCAACCAAGCTGAGATAGTCGCGTTTACGATCAGGAGGAGCAGTATGGGATATATGACCAACCTCTTGTAGCGGATGTCGTGAGACACCATAGAGCGAGGAATGCTCTCCCAATGCTTACGCTCGTACCGAGGAGATGACTCCAGATACTGCGACTCCTGTTCTTCGTCGACAACGCCAGCGACTCTCAGCGACCGATACCCCCAGACAACGCTGTCCGTCGCAAACCAACAGGCCCACCACTGCGCAGGAAGCACGCAGAGCAAAGCAAGGATATTGATGGTAAGCAGCACCAGGACAATACGTTTCATTCTTTTCTTTCTAGGTCGAACGGCCGCGATAACCCGCAAGTAGGGGGAGGGCCGAAAGGCCCGGACCCTACTTGTCGGCGTTCATCGCGATGTTAGATTCTGGGTTTTCCCACTTGACCCTCGTCCGCCTCGCAGCTTCTGACGGAATATGAACGTGGCCGATCCTGCTGCTGCGGCGAAGCCTGCACAAATAAACCACATCGGTAGGGAAAGGCGTCCCGTACGCTCACCTTCCTTTTCACTTCTCCCGATGTGAAACCACCAACTCCAATCTGGGCTCAACCAGTCCCTTTTCTTCGTAGCGATGACCAGACTCTCATTCTGGATGCACTTGCGGTATAACCTGTTTGGGGTGAAGTATTCGCTCTTCTCGTTCTCAAACCAGAACCATAACTGTCCGGCACTGGAGGAGAGCCCAAACGAAGTTGAGCCAGTCCATATGACAAGCGTATCGCTCCTGAAAGCTTGCCTTACATAGAATACGCAAGTGATAACGAGAAAGGCAGAAACAACGCCAATCGCGACAAGCCATATCCTAAGGTTCTTCACGCCTGCGTCCTTCAATGAATCTAACGGCGCGCATAAGCCGCTTGGTGACGAGCGCAGCGAGTTACCAAGTCGGTCTTCATGCCCTTGTTCGGTGCTATCTGACAAAAGGAATCCCGAGATCCTTGCAGATCTTCCGGGCGAGGTCATCCTTGATTTCAGAATGGCGAGGAACAGACGAACGCCTATTATGGTCTGGATGGGCCCACCATGAATGGCTACCACCTTCTCTCACGAAAACGCAGTCATTCTCACGAAGGTGCTTGAGAAGCTCGCGGCGCTTCATACAGAGACGGGTTCCTCCGTATAACCAGGTTGCGCCGCCTTGATAGCTTCTTGTCGGTTGAACTCAAGAGCTTCCTCCAGAGTCGTCTTCAGGCTTTCGATAAGCTCTTCGTGAGTCTTTTCCTGACAGTTGACGCCCGGGACTTCTTCAATCCACCCGATCCACCAATCGCCGTCCTGTTTTGTGATCGCAGTATAGGTATTCGACATGGCAATTCCTCCTGGGAAAACCCTACTGAGCGATAGTATACCTGAAACGAAGGCAAGAAGGTATGCCTTCTTCTCTATGCACCGAACGATTGCCATGAGGCGCGGTGTCAACCGTCGCCTCGATGGCTTGGTTATGCCCGGCGACTTCACTTCTTGGCACCGTGCTTCTCCAACAGCTTGACGATGTCCCTCTTTCTCCGCCAGCGTGCAACTGACAGCGGCGTCCGACCCTGTTTGTCCTCGACCTCGGTTATCGCGCCCTTCGCGACAAGGAAGGCGGCCAATGCCAGGTCTCGATGCCAGGCAACCTCGTGCAACGGAGTCTCTCCGTTCTCGTCGAGGGCATTGATATCGGCTCCATTTTCGAGGAGCAACTTCACGGTTTCCATGGAGCCACCGCGACGGATGGCTACGTGAAGGGGGGTCCGCCCGGCGGTGCCGCCTTTGTGATTCACGTTCCCGCCACGCGCGATCAGCAGTTTCAGTACCTTCGTGCGACTGGCCCCCGCCGCGCAGTGTAGCGGACTCTCCGGACGACCTTTAGCGTTCGGTTCTGCCCCCCGGTCGAGGAACAGGCGAACCAGGTCTGCACGGCCAAGCTCCGCAGCGCGATGCAGCGGTGTGCAACGCTCTTTCGGCCATTTGTCAGGGTCGGATCCTTTGTCCATCAAGAGCGCAGCCATCGTGTGGTCGCCTGCGTATACCGCCATGTGAAGCGGCCACGGTTCATATCCACCATTGGGAATCAGGGGAGCGCCCTTGTCGATAAGCAGTTTGGCCACATCCTTGTGACCTCCGGCCGCTGCCATGTGCAGTGGCGTACGTCGTGGGTGCGGTGGGTTTTCCTCCACTCCTTGCGAGAGCAAGAATTCGACGACATCGACATGGCCGCCGTAGGCTGCCCATTTCAGAGCCCGAATCCCGTTCAGTTCTCGCACACGCGCGGATTCAGTGCTCTTCCCAAAAATCTGTTTCACCCGAGGTAAGTCCCCTCCCAGCGCTGCGTCCTGTATCGAGCCCTTCTGCTCCAGCAGTGCACCATGTTTCCGCAGAAGCGCCACCGTTTCACGTCTGGCAGGTCTATCGTAACGACAGGCAGCCAGTCGCAAGGGTGTCATGTCCCGTATGTCTTTCTCGTTGACTGCCGCGCCCATTTTCAGCAAGAGGGCGACGACTTCCGCGTGGTCCTTCTCCGCGGCCCAATGGAGAGGCGTGCGGTTCCATGAATCTTTGGCATGGAGGTCAGCGCCGCGGTCGATCAGAAGCTTAGCGGTGGCGGTATTTGGCGCAACACACAGGGGCCGGTCCTTCTTGATCTCCGCGCCGCTGTCGAGCAAGAGCTTCACCATGTCGGCGTTCCCTGTCTTGACGGCGAGATAGAGTGGGCCTGTGCCTCCCTTGTCCTCGCAGTTGGGGTCCGCGCCGTTGGCAAGCAAGTAAGCAGCTATGTTCTTGCGGTTGTTGATCACCGCCCAGTGGATTGGCTTGCCCCACCAGCCTGGCTCGTAATCGAGACACTCCTTTATCACCTTAGGGCTGGCCTCCACGATCTGCCGCACTGTCCGAAGGTCGCCGTCCTCAATGGCAACGACAAAGTCGACGTCGTCCAGTTTCTCACCGGCCCAGCCCGCCGAGCCCAGGGTGACCGCGAGAATTGCCAGGGGCAGTCCAAGTCGTTTCATTCTCACAGTACCTTATTCCTCATTCAGGCATAACGGTGAGCATAAGCTGCCTGGGCTGGAGCACGGCGAAGCCGTGCGGAAGACCAGGTCAGCTTCATGCTCTGGTTAGAGCCCCTACGTCCATAGGTGCCAGAAACTGAAACAGCGACTCGAATCAG
>CAYMFW010000228.1:0-7297 GCA_964389785.1 uncultured Planctomycetota bacterium | reverse complement strand
CCCGACCCCGGCGAAGAGCGTCGCCGTCAGGATGGCGATGATCGCCGTTGACACGAGCAGTTCGAGAAGCGTAAATCCCCTCTCTCTACAGCACTGCATGAACCCCTCTCCAAAGCTGCCGATGATTCAGTGATCCGATGATAACGGATAGAGGGACCGTGTCAATTCAGAATACGTCTCGATTGCGTGTAGGAAAATGGATATCGGTGATGTAGGAATTATCCTACGTGATTACCGGGCTCCGTCCCCGGAGATGTGCGCAAGGCGTTTCTCGACCCAGGCCGATTCCCTGTCGAAGCCCATCTCCTTGTACACGGCGAGAAGCGCCTTGTACCGCTTCACGATATCGAACCCGACCACGTGCTGCAGCTTTCTCAGGCACATCGGGCACAGATGGACGTCGCGCGAATCGCTCTCGCCCAGATGGTTCGATCCGTTCATGCAGCAGCTGAAGTATACGCAGTGCTCTATGCCGAACATGTGGCCGGCCTCGTGCGCCAGCACCTTGCAGCTCCGCCGCAGCAGCACCTCCTTGTAGTCGGCCTTTCGCTGCACGCCGTAGAAGGCGGGATCGTATCGCGCGAAGCTGAACACCCCCACCCGCTCCCTCAGCGAGGCCATACCGAACACGAAGTTCCAGCTCGCCTGAGGATACAGGTCTTCCATTGTCACCGCCTGCACGCAGTACGCGTCCGCGGGCAGCTTTCCCTTCAGCAGCTCCAGCACGTCGCCGGCGAGTATCTGGAGCTTCTTCGTGCCCGGGTTGATACGGGTGGTGAGCTTGCTCTTCTCCACCGGCTGTGACGGCAGTACCTTCACTTTCATGCCGAAATACGCCGCGGCGAACTTCTCGAGCAGATCCAGCGAGGGGCTCCTGTCCTCCAGGAAGTCCCCCAGCGGCTGCATGCAGATCACGTTCCTTTTCGTCGAGGGTTTGTTCGGCCGGGACGCAACGAACCGGTCGTACGTCTGCCCGAACTCCTTCCGCACCGTCAGCCAGTCGCTCGGCCCGGGCGCCGGTATCGGCTTGAAGTCCTCACCGGGGGTGAAGGCCCGACGGTCCGTGTCGGACAGCTTGTCGAACGAGCCGATCGCCTTCAGCCGCTCGGCGGCACCGGGAGGGGTGAAGCCGGCGCTCCCGTGCGCGGAAGACATGAGGAGGTCCCGATGGTATACCGCGGCGCCGAACGCGGCGATGAGCACCCCGAGCAGAAAGGCCGCGACCCGGCGGGGAGAAAAAAAACGCGGGGACATGATTGAATCATGTCCCCGCATTCTAAGCGTTCCTTACTTCCCGAAGAATCTCTGCAGCGTCTGTATCCGCAGGACCTCGATACCGAGCTGGACGGCTTTCTCGTAGTTGTCGTCGTGCTCGTAGTTTTTGCCGAGCACCACGTAGTCGGTCTCGTCCAGAATCTCGCGCGACGGCGTTCCGCCGTGCTCCTTCACCAGCTTCGTCACCCGCTCCTCGGTGAACGGGCTCTCGAAGTCGCCGATCAGGGTGAACATCTCTCTCTTCCGCGGGTTGTAGAACGGGCTGTATATCTGGTCGCTGGAAAGTATCGGATCGGTGAGCTTCTCCTCCAGTATCCTCACCGTGCTCGTGTTGTCGTGCACCTTCTTCACCTCGACCTTGGCCTTCACCTTGTCCTCGGACGGCACGCCCGGAGGATAGATCTCGAAGAGGAAGCCCGGCCGGACGCCCTCTTTGGCGCCGAGGTTGATGGTCGCCACCCTCAGCTTCGTGTTCGAGTTCAGCACCTCTCCGTCGAACTCGAAGATCGCGGTGATCGGCTTGGGAATCTTCTTCAGGCGCTCGATCTGGTCCTTCCGGTTCTCCAGCTCGACGTTCTTCTCTTCGATCTCCTGCCGGTGCGACCTGGTCATGTCCTCGATCTGCTTCCGGAGCGTCCTAGAGGTATTCTGGAGCTGCGCGATTTTCTCCTCGAACTCCTCCGTCAGGCGGCGCGACGCGGCCCGCTCGTTGGCCAGGTCGGTCCTCACCGTCGTGATCTCCTTCTCCTTCACGTCCCTCAGCTCGCCCAGCTCCTTCTGCTTGTTGTCGAACACGACCTTCTGTTCCTCGATCTGCTGCTTCAGCACCTCGTTGGTCTCTTTGATGGAGATCGCCTTGTTCCGCACCTTGGCGATCAGGTCCACAATGGTCAGCGGCTTCCAGTCCTCGGCCGTCGGGTCCACCCCCTCGTCCACCTCGAGCTCGATGATGACCGGCCTCAGCAGCTTGTCGAAATCATACCCGTCCACCGTCGCTTCCTTGTTACCGAACAGCTTCGTTGCCAGCCCCTCGGCCCGTTCCAGCTCCCGCTGGAACTGCTCGCGGATCGCCACCGTCTTCGCCCGTTCCTTCACCAGCATGTCGTCCCTCTCGCGAATCTCGCTGTAGAGCAGGAAGCTGGCACCCAATCCGACGATTGTGGTGGCGATGAAGATGATCGCGATGACTTTTAGATTCTCGCTGGGACCTTCCGGTTGGACGGCTGCAACGCGACGACTGCTGCTGCGGCTGCGTCGCTTTCTCCTTGCCATGGCTTGCCCCTCCTAAGGTTACTCTTTAGCACTTACTTATACCAATTGGCGCCAGTGTGAGTCAAGCGTGCAGTGTGAGCCGAAAAATGTGAGTCAACTCCCTGATGTGAGTCAACTTTGCGCGCGGGCCCCGGGCAAATTTCTTCCCGTTTCAGGGCCTGGTCGTATTGACAACTGCCGTACGCCACTATATTTTGGGTCAGGATACCAGGCAGCCCCACGGGGCGTTCCCGATGTCCGGGGTGAAATGTGCTCCAGATGAGTGTTGCTCCCTCGGGAGCAACTGCAATAGTAAAGGTTTCGGGCAGCGTGGAAGCAGGCGACAGCGTCTCGCTGTTCGCCGTATTCGACGAGGTCGTCGTCGGCGAGTACACCGGTGCGTTCGTGGACCTGAGCACCTGCCGGGACCTGGACAGCACGTTCATCGGCATGCTGCTCGTCATGTTCGAAAAATACGCCAAGAACAGAGGCGACTTCTGCCTCATCAACGTGGGTGATCAGAACAAGCGCGCGCTGCAGATGCTGGGAGTGTCCACGATGATACCGATGCGCCAGATGGAGCTGACCAGACAGCCGGAGTTCGTTCCGATCGACCTCACCGCCTTCAGCTGCGGCTCGACCAAGAAGATCGAGATAATCGAGATCGCCCACAGGGCGCTCGTCGCCGCGGACAGGCAAAACGCCGAGAAGTTCGGATCGTTCCTCCGCCTGCTCGACGAAGATAGATCCGGCTGATCCGCCGTGGAATGGCGCCTGAAGGAAGCTGACGAGACCGCGGTCGGCTCCCTGGCCAGAGACGCCGGTATCCACCCCGTCGTTGCCCGGGTCCTTCTCGCCAGAGGCATCCGCGACGCGTCCGCCTGCAGGGCGTTCCTCTCCCCGAAGCTCGACGACCTCCACCATCCCTCCTCCCTCCCGGACATCCAGGGGGCCGCGGCCGCGATGGCGTCGGCGGTGCGGGAGGGCAGGAAGGTGCTGGTCTACGGCGATTACGACGCGGACGGCATCACCGGCACCGCTCTCCTCGCGAAGCTGTTCCGCCTGCTGGGCGTGGAGACGGACGCTTATATCCCGAAGCGGCTCACCGAGGGCTACGGGCTGAACGTGGAGGCCGCGAAGCGGCTGGCGGCGACGAAGCCGGGGATTGTCGTCACGGTGGACTGCGGCACGTCCGACAACGCCGCCATCGCGATACTGCGGGACGCCGGCGCCGACGTGGTGGTGATAGACCATCACGAGGCCGGCGATACGCTTCCCGACGCGCTGGTGGTAAACCCCAAGCGCCCGGACAGCGAATACCCGTTCCGCGATCTCGCCGGCGTCGGGGTGGCGTTCAAGACCGCGTGGGCCGCCGCGGAGGAACTGTCTCCGAAAAAGAAGGTGTCGCAGGAGGTACGAAAGTTCCTGCTCGACTCGATGGCGCTCGTCGCCATCGGCACGGTGGCGGACGTGGTGCCGATGGTCGGCGAAAACAGGATACTCGTCGCGTTCGGTCTCTGCGCGCTGGAATCCACCAAGGACCTCGGCATGGTCGCGCTCCTGCGCGCCTCCGGCGTCGGCGGAAGAAAGATAAAAGCGAGCGACCTCGCGTTCCGCGTCGCGCCCCGCCTGAACGCCGCGGGCAGGGTGGAGGACGCGATGCTGGGATTCCGTCTGCTCACCACGTCCTCCGCCGAGGAGGGACGCGAGCTGGCGAAGAAGCTGGATACCCTGAACACGGACCGGCAGAAGCTGCAGGAGCGCACGGTGAATGAGGCGCTGCAGATGGCCGCGGAGCGCCCGGACGCCGCGGCCGTGGTGCTGGCCAGCCCGAACTGGCACGTCGGCGTGGTCGGCGTGGCGGCGTCCAAGGTGCTCGAGAGCCGGTACGTGCCGGCCGTCCTGCTCGCCGTGCAGGGCGACGTGGCGCGCGGCTCCGCCCGGTCCATACCCGATTTCAACATGTATGAGGCGCTGGAGAAGTGCGACGACCTGCTGGTCAAATGGGGAGGTCACGCGCTCGCCGCCGGGATGACGGTGGAGGTCTCCAAGGTGGACGCGCTGGCGGAGCGGCTCGACTCGATCGCCCGCGAATCCTACGGCGCGAAGAAGCCGGAGCCGTTCCTGGAGATCGAGGCCGAGGTCACCCTCGCGGAGCTGGACCTGGAAGCCGCCCGCAGCATCGAGCGGCTCGCGCCTTTCGGGGTGAAGAACCGCCGGCCGCTGCTTGCCCTGCGGGGCGCGAAGGTGGCGGGCCAGCTGAAGCGGATCGGGACGAAGAGCCGCCACCTGGCGTTCCACCTGGCGCAGGAGGGGGCGTCCCTGAGAGCGGTGTGGTGGAACTCGGCGGACCGGCTGAAGGAACTGAGGGACTCGGACGAATTCGACGTCGCGTTCGCGCTCAGGATAGACACATGGACGGGAAGGGAAATGGTGGAACTCGACATCAGGGACGTCAGCGTGCGTCCTGCGTCAGCAGCTCCTTCACGATAATCTCGCCGTCCCGCTCGACGAGAAGCCGGGTCTTCTCGGGCGGACCCTTCTGATACCTCCGGAAGATGTCCATCACGTCCATCATGCTCTTCACCAGTTTCCCGTCCACCGCGCGGATCACGTCGCCGTCGCGCAGGCCGACCTGGTACGGGATCGATCCCTCCTTGGGATAGACCCGCACGCCCGTCATCTGTCCGTCCGTCTTCGACACGTCCAGCTTGATCTCGACGTCGTGGATCAGCTTGTGCAGGTTCTTCAGGATGTGCTCGATCGCCTTCTTCGGTATCCGGTACCGCTCCCCGGAAGCGCCCGATGAATCCTCGAACGGCTCCGGCGGCGCCACCCTGTAACCGGCGATCTCGAGAGTCACCCCGGTTTCCGACGGCTTCGCCTCCTCGATCGGCTCCTCCGCCGGCTCCATCACCCGCGCGTGGCCCTTCCGGTCGAGCGACCACCTCTTCCCTTCCTTCTCCACCACCACCGAGTCCGAGAGGATCTTCTCGAGCACATAGTTCTCCGGAAGCACCGCCATCTGCGAGTACAGCGTCTCCTGCTCGCGGTAGACGATCGCCGCGAAGCCCCTCTCTCCCGCTTCCCCCTGCACCAGAAATACGGTGACGAGTCTGAAGATACGGCTCGGATCGTCCTCCGGGACGGGAGGGGGCGGAACGTCCCCGTGCTCCTCCACCGGCTCGTCCCGGGTAATCGGACCGACGTACTCACTCACGTCCCGCGGCGCCGGGACCGGCGCCGGCCCCTCGTAGCGAAGCGGCTCCACGCGGGTGTGCGCGGACGCTCGTTCGCCGTCTCCCCGCATGGACACCAGCACCATCGCCGCCACCGCCAGCGCCGACGCGCTCAGCACCCATATAGCTCTTCTCATAGTGCCGATCGTCATAACCCGCATCTTAACCTCACCATCCAACACGCCGCAATGCTTCTCCCGTTACGCCTCCCTCCGGGTTTTGTTGCGGGCCGCCCGGGCTGATCATGAGCGGGTTCGTGGTTCGAGCAACGGGCCGAAAGCCCTTCCTTAGTCGCTCGGACCGCGCCCTCGGAGGCGCCCCATTTCATTGATGGGCGCCGAGAATGAGCGAATGGGCAGTCCGGGCGGCCCGCAACAAAATTCTTTCCATTCCCCTTGACAATAACCGCCCAAAGTGTATAATATACATACTATCGGCAAGGTACTCTCAAAGGTATTCCCTGTGAACACGCTCAAACTTGACGTTTCAGGTATCGCCGGGGCCGTCCCGGACGATACGCTCTCCTTCCTGCTCGACAGGGCTCAGGAGGCGGACAGCGCGCTCCAGGCGGGCCGGGGACCGGACCCCCATAGCCTGGGCTGGCTTCCGCTCCCCGACACGATAACCGGCGCGCAGCTGGACGGACTGGTGGAGGTGGCGCACCGGATCCGCAGCGACCGCGAGGTCCTTGTCGTTATCGGCATCGGTGGCTCGTACCTCGGCGCGCGCGCCGCCATCGACGCGCTGACGCCGTCGTTCGGCCGCAACGGAACGGACGTGGTGTTCGCCGGATGCGACCTCACAGGTGACCGCTTCGCGGAGCTTCTCGACTACCTCGGCGGAAAGGATTTCGCGATCAACGTGATATCGAAGTCCGGCACCACGCTCGAGCCGAGCATCGCGTTCCGCATACTCCGCAACGCGCTGGAGGAGCGGTTCGGCGACGACGGTGCGCGTGACCGCATCGTCGCCACCACCGACCCGGCAGGCGGGGTGCTCCGGAAGCTGTCGAAGGAAAAGGGCTACGTCGCGTTCGACATCCCGCCGGACGTCGGCGGGCGCTTCTCCATATTCACTCCGGCAGGCCTGCTTCCGATAGCCGCCTCCGGCGTGGACGTGAAGGCGATGATGGAGGGCGCCCGGCGGATGAAGACGACCGCCGACACCACGAAGGGCAGGGACAACCCGTGCCTGCTCTACGCCGCGGCGCGCAACGCGCTCCACGCCGCCGGCAAGTCGGTCGAGGTGCTGGCCGCGTTCAACAGCAAGCTCACCACCGTCTGCGAGTGGTGGAAACAGCTCGCGGGCGAGAGCGAAGGAAAGGACGGAAAAGGACTGCTCCCGATATCCGTCGTGGACACCACCGATCTCCATTCCCTCGGGCAGTGGATCCAGGAGGGGCCGCGCATCATCTTCGAAACGTTCCTGAAGGTGACCGCGTCGAAACGCTCCCCGGTGATACCACAGGCCGAGGACAATCCGGATAACCTCAACTATCTCGCGGGAAAAACGCTGGATTTCGCCAACGACGC
>CAYMFW010000227.1:5027-7356 GCA_964389785.1 uncultured Planctomycetota bacterium | reverse complement strand
CCGGTTCCGGCCGCGGAGCGCCCGATGCATCACTTTGTGAACAGCATCGTGAACGACACGCCGCACATAGCGACTGGGGAGGAGGGCGTGATCGTTATGGAAATCCTGGATTCCATCTACGAGAGCGCCGAGAGGGGCGAGCCGGTTCATATAGAGCGATGAAGCGGAAGCTCAGGGACTGGGAGGACCCCACCGTATTCGACCGGAACCGGCAGCCCGCGCGGACGGACTTCATCCCTCGCGGCCCCCGCTTCGTCAGAACGCTCAACGGTGCGTGGAGGTTCCACTACGCGAAGAATCCCGGCAAGGCGCCCAAGGCGTTCTACAGGAAGTCGTACGACGCCGGACTGTGGGATAAGATCGAGGTCCCTTCCTGCTGGCAGATGCTGGGGTACGGCCGGCCGCACTACACGAACGTTCAATACCCATTTCCCCCGGACCCGCCGCGGGTGCCTGCGGAGAACCCGGTCGGTTCGTACCGGCGGGATTTCATCGTGCCCGGGGAGTGGCGGGGAAGACACGTCTTCCTCCGTTTTGAGGGGGTGGACTCCGCGTTCTACGTCTGGGTAAACGGGAAGGAGGTCGGCTACAGTCAGGGAAGCCGGATTCCGGCTGAATTCGACATTACCCGGTTCGTGAAGCCCGGCGTGAACACGGTCGCGGTGAGGGTCTATCAATGGTCGGATGCCACGTATATAGAAGATCAGGACATGTGGTGGCTGAGCGGCATCTTCCGCGACGTGCACCTGCTCGCGCGGCCCCCGGTCCACGTGTCCGATTTCCGGATACGGACCCCTCTTGATTCGAAGTGCCGCAATGCCGAATTCGACGTGCGGGTGCACCTCAGAAACATGGGCCGAAGATCGTCCGAAGGGAACCGAATCGAAGTGACGATTCTGGACGCCAGCTCCAGACCGGCTCTGTCCCGTCCCCTCCGGACACGAGTCGATGTCGGAGCGGGAGATGAGACGTTCGTGGATCTGAAGGCGCGCGTGACGAATCCCGGAAAGTGGACGGCCGAGGATCCGTGCCTCTACACCGCGGTCATCACGCTGAAGGACCGGAAGGAAAAAACGCTCGAAACGATCAGCTCGAACGTCGGGTTCAGGACGGTCGAGATAAAGGGAGGGAACCTGTGCGTCAACAACGTGCCGATCATGATAAAGGGAGTCAACCGGCACGAGCATCATCCGGTCCTCGGCAGGGCGGTCACGGTCGAGACCATGATCGATGACATCCTGCTGATGAAGAGGCATAATATCAACACCGTCCGTACGTCCCACTATCCGGACGACCCGCGCTTCTACGACCTGTGCGACCGCTACGGGCTGTACGTCATCGATGAGGCGGACCTGGAGTGTCACGGCATGGCGTTTACGGGCAACATCAGCGCGCTGAGCGACGATCCGGTGTGGCGCGACGCGTACGTGGACCGCGCGATCCGGATGGTCGAGCGCGACAAGAACCATCCCTGCATCATTTTGTGGTCCCTCGGAAACGAAGCCGGATTCGGCCGGAACCACGTCGCGATGGCGGACCGGATACGGGAACTGGACCCGACCCGCCCGCTGCATTACGAGCAGGACAGGGAGCAGGTGGTGTCGGATGTCGTCAGCTTCATGTACAAGCCGGTCGACCAACTGGTGAAACTCGCGGGAGAGAAGAACGCGAAGAAGCCGATCGTACTCTGTGAATACGCGCACGCGATGGGGAACGGGCCGGGCGGGTTCAAGGAGTACTGGGACGCGTTCTACCGATACAAGCGACTCCAGGGCGGATGCGTGTGGGAATGGATAGACCACGGCATTCCGAAGCGGACCAGGGACGGGACGGAGTACTTCGCGTACGGCGGGGACTTTGGCGACCGGCCGCACGACGGCAACTTCGTGATCGACGGGCTGATCTTTCCCGATCGGAAGCCGTCGCCCGGACTGATCGAATACAAGAAAGTTATCGAGCCGGTCAAGGTCGAGGCCGCCGACCTGCGGGCCGGGAGGGTGAAGATCACCAACAGGTACGATTTTCTGTCGCTGGATCACCTCGCGGTCTCATGGAACGTATCGGTGAACGGCGAGATACTGCAGTCGGGTACCGTCCCGACGCCCCGGATCACGGCCGGAAGGAGCAGTACGGTGAGGATTCCGTACCGGAAGCCCAGGGTCGTCGAGGCGGGCGCCGAATACCGGCTGAATATGGAATTCTCCCTGGCCGCCGATACATCCTGGGCTCCTCGGGGTCATCTGATAGCCTGGGCCCAGCTGCAGCTTCCTTTCAGACGGAGGAGGCCTTCAGCACGGAATATCTCGAGTAACGGTCCGCTGAAGTGCGG
>CAYMFW010000227.1:0-5017 GCA_964389785.1 uncultured Planctomycetota bacterium | reverse complement strand
AGAGATCCGCGAACGCTGCGAGGCTGCGAACTGCGACATCTTCGTGAAGGGCGAGGACTTCGCTCTCGTCCTGGACCGCGGGAAGGGGGCCCTCTCATCCCTCGCGTACCGGGGCGTGGAGGTGCTGAGAACCGGTCCCCGGCTCAACTTCTGGCGTGCTCAGACGGACAACGACATACGGCGGGCGCCCGGCCCCGAATGGATCGCCGCAGGCATGGACCGGCTGAGAGAACGCGTCGAGGATGTGCGGCACGCGGCGGCAAAGAACGGCAGGAATGCGCGCATAGAGGTGAGGTCGAGCATCTCCCCGCCGGGCGGGAAACTTCGATACGACTGCGGGTACCGGTACGACATATCCGCCGACGGTGACGTCCTGCTTAAGGTATCCGGCGTCCCGCGGGGCGCGTGGCCGACACTGCCCCGGATCGGGTTGCAGATGACGCTCCCGGGAAGGTACGACCGGGTCACCTGGCACGGCCGCGGCCCGGGCGAATGCTACAACGACAGCAAGCAGGCGTGTCCGGTCGGGGTCTACGCGTGTTCCGTGGACGACCTGTACGTTCCGTACGTGTTTCCGCAGGAGAACGGCAACCGGACGGAGGTCCGCTGGGTGTCCCTGGCAAGCCCCGGCGGAACCGGGCTCCTCGCGACGGGGGAGCCGCTCATTGACTTCAGTGCCCATCGCTTTACGACGCGGGACCTGGAGAAGGCCAGGCACACGTGCGACCTGGCGCCGCGGCGGTTCATCACGCTGAACCTCGACCACGCGCATCGGGGACTGGGAAGCGCGAGCTGCGGGCCGGGGCCGCTGCCCGAGTATCAGCTGCCGGCGCGCCGCTTCAGGTTCGCGGTGAGGTTCAGCGCCGCGAGCAGGAAGTAGACTCCGAAGCCGATCATAAAGAGCCCGCTCGCGCCGAGGAGAATGCGGTAGGAGGCCGGGCCGAGGATCGACGATTGCCCGAGGGCGATCGAGCCGGCGACGAACGCGTACCACACTACGTCGGACAACTGGTGGCCGATGTAGAAGACAGCGATACCGGTTCGGCCCTTCGCGGCGGCCCCGCCCAGCAGACCGAGTCCGACCGTGGCCCACCAGACGATGAAGTACGGGTTGCCGACGCTCACCGCGGCGCCCATCAGCAGCGGCTGGGCGAGCGCGGTTTGCGACATCTCCGTGTGTTCCGGCCGTAGCTCCGCGGAAGGAACGTACAGGAGCATCATGATGCCGAGCGCGGCCAGCACCAGGGCCGCGGATATCCTGACGGCGCGGAGGGCCGTTGGGCTCGTCGTGAGAAACCGGGCGAGTCCGGCGGAAAGCGCAACAACGAGAATCAGCTCGGCGGCGGCGTGGCCGGCCACCGTCATCATGCCGGCGACAAAACCGGCAGTCAGCGTTTGATAGGCGCATACGAAGAGCAGCGGTCCGGGGGCGACCGCTCCGGTGAAGCCGGTCGCGAACGCGGAGCCGAGTATCTTAAGGTGGTCGCGCACGATCACGTGGCGGCGAGAGTCTCGCGTATCTTCGATTCCAGGTCCTTCGCGGCGTCCGGGTTCTCGAGCAGGAACTGCTTGGAGTTCTCTCTCCCCTGCCCGATTCGATCGCCGGCATACGAGTACCAGGCCCCGCTCTTCTCCACCAGGCCCATCTGCAGGCCCAGGTCGAGCATCTCACCTTCGAGAGAGATACCCCGGCCGTAGATGATGTCGAACTCCGCCTTCCTGAACGGGGGGGCAAGCTTGTTCTTTACGACACGCGCGGTGGTGCGGCTGCCGACGATAGTGTCACCGTCCTTTATGTTGGCGATCCTGCGTATGTCCAGGCGGACGGAGGAGTAGAACTTGAGCGCCCTGCCGCCGGGTGTCGTTTCCGGGTTTCCGAACATCACGCCGATCTTCATCCGTATCTGGTTGACGAAGGTGACGCACGTCATCGATTTGCTGATGGCGCCCGCGAGCTTCCTCATCGCCTGCGACATCAGCCTTGCCTGGAGCCCTATCTGCTGATCGCCCATCTCGCCCTCGATCTCCGCTCTCGGCGTCAGCGCGGCGACCGAGTCCACCGCGATGATGTCCACCGCGTTGCTTCGGACGAGAAGCTCCACGATATCGAGTGCCTGCTCGCCGGTGTCCGGCTGGGAGACCAGAAGGTTGTCGAGGTCCACCCCGAGGTTGGCGGCGTACGCGGGGTCCATCGCGTGCTCCGCGTCCACGAAGGCGGCGACGCCGCCCTGTTTCTGCGCATTCGCCACCGCGTGAAGACACATCGTGGTTTTGCCGGACATCTCCGGACCGAAGATCTCGATCACCCTGCCGCGAGGGAGCCCGCCGATGCCGAGGGCGTGGTCCAGTCCGATCGAGCCGGTCGGTATCGTCGGCACGTCCACCCTGGCGTGGGAACCGAGGCGCATGATGGAGCCCCTGCCGTACGCCTTCTCTATCTGAGACAGCGCGCGTCCGAGGGCCTCCTGTTTCTTCTCCCTGCCCTGGTCCTTGGGCGCTTCCCGTTCCTTCTTGGATTTCGATCCGGACGGCATGTCAGCTCCTTCTTTCTACTTCAGGGTCCACGTACGTACCGGCGCGTAGATCGGGCCGGCGGGCGTGAGAGTGCTCTGCATCAGCGTGATCTTCGCCGCTTCCTGGGTCCCGAACTCCGTTGCCTCCTGCCCGGCGATCAGCTCTCTCAGTCCGCGAGGCCGCGATTTCCTTCTCGCCCGCCCGAGCGTTGCGTGGGGTGAGAACCGTCTCTTCTCTCGTTCGAATCCGACCGGCTCGAGCGCGCTCTCGACCGCGTCGTTGAGGGACACCAGGTTTTCCGCGCCGTCGGTCACCCCTGCCCAGAGTACCTGGGGAGAGCCCCTGGGCGGGAACGCCCCGAGCCCGCGGACCGACACGGCAAATGCGTCGGCGTCGGACAGCGTTCCTTCGAGGGCGTCCACGATCCGCTCGACGGAGGGGTCCTCGACCTCGCCGAGAAACCTGAGTGTGATATGTATGTTTTCGGGGGCGACCCATTTCATCCCGTCGATGCGGGCACCCGCCTCTTTTATCGTCTCGGCGAGACGGTTCCTTATCGCCTCGTCTATTTCATGTGCGACGAAGAGTCTCATGCCGCACCCTAGGGGATTCCGCGCAGCTCGTGGAATCGTGCCAGTCTCGTCCGGATGTCCTCCTGCTTCGCTCCCAGCGTCGCCTCGGGTCCGATCCCCTCGACGTTGATTGAGGATATGACGATGCCGGCGTCGACCGCCTTTCTCAGGGAAACGGTATCCGCGGTTCCCATCCGGCAGAGCGTTCCCATGAAGCCGCCCGCGAAGGAATCGCCGGCCCCGGTGGGGTCCATCACGTCTCTCACCGGAAAGGCGGGAACCGGGAAGGCGCCTTCGGCGCAGACGAGCACCGCGCCATGCTCCCCCTTCTTGACGACCACGAAATCAGGGCCCAGATCGAGTACGCTTTCCGCGCCCGACACCAGGCCGGTCTTTCCGGTGAGCAGCCGTATCTCCTCGTCGTTGAGTATCAGCCCGGAGGATCTCTTCGTGACCTCCTCGAAGGCGTCGCGCTCGCTCTCTATCCAGTGCCGTATCGTATCACACACCACCAGCGCGTCGGACGAGGCGCATTCCAGCATCTTGATCTGTACCGCGGGCGCGGCATTTGCCAGGAATACGTACCGGCAATCCTTTCGGCTCTCCGGTATCTCCGGCTGGAAATCGGCCATCACTCCGAGCTCCAGCTTGTAGGTGTCGGCGACGCTCATGTCCTCGTTGTACTTTCCGCCCCAGCGGAAGGTGTTGCCGGGAAGCTCCTTGACGCCGGAGAGATCGATGCCGTTGTGTTCGAGGGCCTTCAGGAGATCCGGCGGCATGTCCTCGCCCACACAGCCGACGACCGTGACCGGCGAGAAGAAGCGTGCGGCGCACGCGAAGTGGGTGGCGGATCCCCCGAGAACGCTCTCGTGCTTGCCCCGGGGGGTCTCTATGTCGTCGATTCCGATAGAACCGACCACCGTGACGGAGTCGTTTCCTTCCAATGTGCGCGCCCTTACCGTGCTACCTGCTAATCAGGATAAGCTTGCCGTCTTCCACCCTCAGGTCCTGGACCTTGGAGAGAAGCTCGGCGTTCTCGGGATTATCCTTGATGTTCTTGGCGAGGTTCTGACCCCTGAGTGCGTCCATCAGTTCTTTCGGCAGCGGCTCGCCCTTGACCGTCATGTCTTCCAGGGTCACCACCAGGACACCATTGGCCATGGCCGCTTTGAGGGACGCGCTGCCGTTCAGATACAGTCCCGAGAAGCCGGGGATCTCATCCAGGGGCACGGACGCTTCCCCTGAGATCTGATCCCCTTCGATCTTCACGTGGATGCAGTTGCGGATCTTCTTGAGTTCCTCGTCCGAAGCGATGATCGCGTTGATATCGTTGCCGGTAAGCGCCAGCTCGACTCCGGACTTACCCTCGTCAACCGCCTTCTTGAACGTGTCGATCCTCTGCTTTATCCCGTCGTATTCACCCTCCACAGGTGTGTAGGACGGCAGTTCTGCGGGGGTCTCCGATGTGAAGCTTCGCAGATACTTGAGTCCGGAATAGACCGCGATCGCCGCGCCGGCGCCCACCAGCACGGCCAGGATGAGTGCGGTGATACATCCCCAGAAGAAACATCCGTGCTTCTTCGACTGCTGCGGGGCCCCCGGGGGGGCGTCGGGCTCGGGGGCTCCGGCCGCTGGCTCCTCGGAAGGCGCGGGGTTTTGCTGATCCAATATGCTCGGTCCCATTCAACACCTCCTCGACAACGCGAATTACATGAAGCCAGTCTGCATGGTACCGGAGCGGCGCACGGCCGTCAACCGCGGTGCTGGCGTGATTGACAGCTGTGCGGGGCGGCTGTAGCATGTCTTCATGATGAAGGAAGCGAACAGCACGGGGGACGCGGGAAGGCGGGCGGTGCGGGAGGCGAGCCGTGTGGTCGTCAAGCTCGGCACCGCCGTGCTCACGACGGGCGAGGGCTATCTGGACGTGGAAC
>CAYMFW010000226.1:0-7368 GCA_964389785.1 uncultured Planctomycetota bacterium | reverse complement strand
GGTGCGGAGATTGTCTGCGAGCCGTTCTATGATGATCTGGAGCCGGGCGAGGCGGAGGAGATGATGCTGGCGGCAGGGGATGTCGGGAGAAACTGATTCGCGTCGCTCCGCGGACAATGGGTCCATGCCTCAGTCACGCTGAATTCGCGCTGACTGATCCCTTCACATAGCGATTCCTCTTCACCGAGTTGGAATCGTTGCCTTCCTCTGTTCGTGCCGGTACGATAATAATATGCGAGTGCCGGAAATGGGTCTTCTGGAGGGGTTCGTGGCAGAGGAGAAAAAAGCAAACGCCTATTGGTCGCTGGTGGACCAGCTGCGGGCACCGGCGGCGGAACGTAATCACCTTTCGCTCCACTTCAATACCTTAGATGCTGAAGGACGTTCCAGAAGCCTCGCTCGATCTGAGGGGATGACGAGGCCTTCATTTCCACCGCTGTAATCGTATTTCCACTACACCACGCTGGGCGGCAAGGCGTTTATCACCCACACCGGGCTCGACCATGCCTGTTCGCCGTCAACCTGCAGCACGTGAACATAATAGTAATCCGTATCACGCCCGGTCTCGTTGTCGGTTAAATCGAACGTGACATCCAAAGCGCTGTCACCGGCAACCGAATGCAGAACCGTGTCGTTCTTGATGATATCGACCTTTTCTATGGCCACGGTGCCATAGGCCCCGATTTTCAGCTTTCGCTCATCCGCATCGCATTCGAACTCCTCGCCCATCACGTGACCATTGATCTCGAATTCCAGAAGAATGCGTGCCCGCGTTGTCCCATAGCAGTGCCGATTCCACAACCCGTCCCAGATGCCTTCTCTCGTCAATTCGGCGCCGTACACGGCAGCCAGGCCGCCTTGATACGGCCCCAACTTCCACCAGAAGTCATCACCCGGATGCCCACACGAATGATCCGCACTCGCAATGGCACCCACCTTGATCCCGTTTTCGAGAGCATAGTTGTAGTACTTCTCGGGCGATCCCTGCCCATCCAGCATGGGCGGCTGACTGTCCGGCGATACGCCGCATCCCCAATGGGCGTAGACCTCAACCACACGTTCCAGGTCCGGATCATGCTTGCCCCAGCTCGTGCCCGCATGCATATGCTGAATCGACATGGTCTTGCCCTTACACGTCTTGAGAAACGCGTAGACGTCTTCTATTCCACCCTTGTTCGTGTATGGATCATCATCCCTGAAATAGTAGAGGTTCTTGTCGCCCCCTTCCTTACGCATCGGGCGGTGCGTGGATTCAATAGCCGTAAAGGTTACAAACGCACCCGGCTCGTAACACCCGGCAGCAGCAGCCTGCGTCTCCTGCCAGTCCTCGTCACTCATATCCTGGCTGTGATCCGTCACCATGCAGAAGTCCAGGTCCGCCTTGTACCGCGCATAGTCGTAGTCCTGCTCCGGCGTCGCGATCAGGTCGTTCATCGCAGCCGTGTCGGCCGATATTCTGGAGTGCGTGTGTGTGTCTCCCCAGAACAGCTGAACCGTCGGCTTCTCCACCGTAACCCTGCCCGGATTGCTTCGAGCCCAGAACCCGCATCCCGTATCCTTGACCTCAACGCGGTAGACGCCCGTGCTGTCGAAGACGGTGTCACCAAAGACATGAATGCCTTCGTCTTCGGCTTTAAATGTGTAGATCTCGATCACCCGGTCGTTTGCTTCCGAACCGATCTGCAGTTCAACCGTCCCCCGGTAACCCGCCGCAATATTCTGAAACCTGTCACGGGCCCGCACCACCGTCTCGAACGGCTCTCCCGCCACGATGCTTGAGGGAATCGTGACTTCCAGCCGTACCGCCCGGGCGCTGACGAAGTTCAGGACCGGGGCATCTTTCACGAGGGCAAACCCGCTGTGCGGCGCGCTCCGCGTCCCATCCAGGTCCGTGGCCACCTCGACTTTCCAGGGCATGGCCGACTCGAGGGCCCAGGAATACTTGTGCTGAAGCCCGCGACCGTATGAAACCGCCACGGTTTCGCCCGGTGCCAGCTTCTTGTCCTGAATCGTGACGTACAGGTAATCGATCGTGAAGAATTCCGCGCCCTGCTTGCCGTTAACCACGGGTACGGTGTTGGAGAATGCCAGCGTGACCTCGGGATCGGAACAGGTGACCGGCGCCCATTCGCGAAAATTCTTGACCAGAAGACCCGGCTGCTTGAACCGGAGGACACCTCCCTTCTCCACGCCTTTCGGGCCGGCCGTATACGTCACGATCATCCGATACTTTCCGCCCACGAGGATGTCCCTGCTCTTCGTCTCAATCGAAATCGTCCCGTTATCTTCACCATACGTATCACTTCTCATCATCCGTTCCCTTCATTCAATACAATCCCTCTCACGCCCTTGCTCATAGTCACCTCTACGAATCCGCACCGGTACGAGAAAGGTTAACACCGGAAGCTCGAGACGACAAGACGTACGTGCCGCTCTCCAGGTTCAGGCGAGGTACGAGAATTCTTGTCTGATCTTCTTTTCGGAGGTACCATGATGGTGTCGAAAAGGTGGAAATGGGCGTTCGTCGTGCGGGGCGACGGGGTCGTCGAAAGCTGCGGCGTGTTTCTGAAGACAGCCGGTCAGGAAGCGTTCGAGTTGCCCCGAGGTCTCGGCGCGCGACATCACGCCGCGGCAGGGATCACTGCTGTTACCAGCGCCACCGCCGTGACGGTAAGCGAGTCCACAGGCAACGTCATGGTTTTCAGGGGAGGCAAGGCGATTCTGGAGGTGGAGAAGATCAGGTCGGGAGGAGCTTCCGCGCGCGGAACGGATCTGCAGAACGAGTAGCGGCGGATCGCAACGCGTAAGATCACCATCAACTCAGGGGTACCACGGTCGTGATTCCCGCCATATGGGCGGTGCGGAGGAGATTTGTGGGTTTGGCAGAAAAGCCACTTCCTGGTGGTCGTAGCGGACAGAACGATGGGTAAGGAAAAGGAAATCACGGGCGGTGATTCGATGATTGAACTTCTTTGTCCCCCGGGTGCCCGGACATCAGATTCTGTTGCCCTGTGGTGGGATCTGCCGGCAGGAGTGCCTCGGCCAGCCGATTACGAAGTTGAGGTCGACGGGTCTGTGCGCGGGCACGTGACGGCAACCGATGTCACGGTCGAAGAGCTCGCTGCCGACACAGAGCACGCATTCCAGGTGCGTGCGCGTGATACGACAGGACGGACAATTGACGCGAGTAATGTGATTCGAGTGAAAACCGGACCGGAGGGGGACAGGTTGGATGTAACGTCATTCGGTGCGGTGGGCGACGGCAAGAAGCAGAACACCGCGGCGATTCAGAAAGCCATCGACGCCTGTCCGGCGAATGGCGAAGTCCGTGTTCCTGCCGGCGTGTTCATCAGCGGTGCCCTGTTTCTGAAGAGTGCCATGACGTTGTATCTCGAAGAAGGCGCTGTCATTCGCGGCAGCGAATCCATCGATGATTATCCGGTTGTACGTGGACGATTTGCGGGAAGGGAAGGAACCGCGTTTGCCAGTCTCGTGAACGGCATTACGCTTGATGGCGGTGAAATCCACGATCTGGTTATCGCGGGTCGTGGAAGATTGGATGGCTCCGGCGAGATTCTCGGCCCGCTTGAAGAGTCGGCATCGGGATCGCATTCGCGGGGACGAACGCTTTGCATTCATCACGGGCGTGACATCTATCTGACGGGGGTAACCATCGGCCATTCGCCGGCTTGGTGCACACACCTGGTCTATTGTCGGGGTGTCACGGTCAACGGGATCACGGTCAACAGTCGTTTCGATCCTGAGACAGGCAGGCGGTACAAGGTCCACAACGGCGACGGGTGCAACCCGGATTCGTGCACGGATGTATACATTTTCAATTCAACGATCATCTCGCAGGATGACAACATTGCGATCAAGTCGGGGATGAACGAGGACGGGCGTCGGGTCGGCCGGCCGAGTGAACATATTCGAATTACGAATTGCCGTTTCCGGGAGGGTCTGGGGGTGGCTTGCGGCAGTGATATGTCGGGAGGGGTGCGTGACGTCCGCGTGCGGGATTGCGAGCTTGTCGACTGCGCACAGGTGGCGCAGATAAAGACGCCGCGGGGCAGGGGGGGCATCGTGGAGGATATCCGGTTCGAGAACATGACTCACGTTAATACCACTCACGGGTACGGGCGTTGGTTTCGATCTGCGCTTTGCCTGGATGCCTACTATGGCGACAAGGAGCCGGATTACGAGCGTGTTGCTCCGGTCGATGAAGGAACGCCGCAGGTGCGGAATATTCACTTCGAGAACATCAAGACGGTAAACAAGAACGGACCGGGTATTCTGATTCATGGCCTGCCGGAAATGCCGTACGAGGACATTCGCTTTGTGAACGTGGAAGTGGAATCGACCGGCGAGCCCATGAAGGTGGTGAATGCGAAGAATGTTGTGACCGAGAAGGTGAGTTTGCGCCGGCTGGAGGGGTCCGCTATGGAGAAGCGACGGCCATGTGGACGACACGGTCTGGAAGGACATGCCGCAGGACGAGACGTCGCCCGCAAACCACCTCATCCGGCCGGACGGGTCGGGAGGGCGTGAACGCCCCTACGGCTGGCCGCACAAGTACGAATGGTACAAGACGGGGGCCTGGAAAGACGGGATCGTCGACGAGCCGATCTTCGACGGCGCCTTCGACTGCAATCCCTGATGAGCAGAACGTCCTGCGCCGGGAGAAAGGGTCCGGCCGGGGCGCTCCCCGCCCGACGAGACACGATAATCAGGTGCATCCGATACCGAAGCCCGAACCCCCTCCAAGTGCTTGTATCATAAAAGGTTGCATTCCTTCGGGGAAAATGAGAGATTTCACCCGAAAAAACATGTCACAATCCGAGCCGGCGGCTGAATTGGGGCTGAAGGCAAAAACGAGGGCAGGAGATGACGATGGCCGGTAAAACAACAAGCAGAGATTTTGACGAGATTCTGGAGGAGTTCGTTCGCGAACACCGGCTCTACCTCTGCGGCGTAGCCAACAAGCTCGCACCCGATTCTTCCATGGCCGACGATATCGTGCAGGATGCGTTCGTGATCGCTGTCAAGAAAGCGGGTTCCTTCGACAGGAAGCGGCAGATTCGAACATGGCTCGCCGGCATCGTGCGGAACCTGTGCAAACAGGCATGGGAAAAGGCCATCCGCGAGAACACACTGCAGAAGGATGCCCTTGCGCGGTACACCGAACAGCTCGCGGAAGAGCCCAGCGGGCTGTTTACGGAGGATGCCATCGAAGCGCTTGATCGCTGTCTGGGCAAGATCCCCGAGCGAGGCCGGACGCTTCTCAATCTCAGATACAATCTCCACCGCAAGTCCGATGAAATCGCGACTGACATAGGATCGACCGCGGACGCGGTTCGGACCGCCCTGAGCCGGCTTCGCCAGCAGCTGAAAGCATGTGTCCAACGGTACCTGCCGCTGAAGGAATACGCATGATGAAGAGACTCGACAAGGAAGCCGTCATTCTCGTTGAGCGCTACATCGAGGGGTCTTTGAACCCCGAGGAGCGGGACAGACTCCTCGAGATGCTTCGCGAGCATCCCGAGATGGAGAGATTCCTGCTGGGGCAGATCGATCTCTCGACTCTTCTGTCCACAAGCTTCCAGGGACGCGATCGGGTCGCCGAGGCGGTGGAACGTATCCGCTCGTCGGCAGGAGAGGCCGAGGTGACGGCGTTCGTGCGGATGCTGGAACAGGCCTCGGACCGAACGAGGACTCCCATGCGTACGGTGAAGCGTTTCCGGTGGCCGCTGTGGGCATCGGTCGCGGCATGCCTGGCCATCATCGTCGGATCGACCGTCTACAACCATCGGCAGACGGAACGGCTTCCCGAGAAGATCGTCGCCTACGTCCAGAAGACGAGTCCGAACGTGGTTATCGTCCGAAATGGAACGAGCACCGTCGCCGTGGTGAAGATGCAGCTCGGACCGGGGGACACGATCGAAACCGGAGCCGGTGAGCGCGTTACCATTGCATACACGGGTGAGGAAACGAAGGTAGAGCTCGGAGAGGCCGCCGCGCTGACGTTTCTGACGGGTTCCTTGGGTGGGGGCAGGCAATTACGTCTGAAAGCGGGAGACCTGAATGCCCGTGTATCGAAGCAGCCGGAAGGACAGCCGGTTGTGTTCCATACGCCCCACGCCGAGGCACTCATCAAAGGAACCGTGCTGGCCCTTTCCGTCAAGAGGGCGTCGACACGATTGGACGTTACGGAGGGCCTGGTTGAGCTCACCAGAACGAGCGACCGCATATCGATAGATGTGCCGACGGGCCACTATGCCGTGGCGGGAGCAGGCATCGAACTGGTCGCCACACCGATCCCCGGAAAGAACCTCCTGCAGCAGCTGGTGCAGGAGGCGTCGGGAGGCGGGACCGTCGCCGATATGAAGGAACTGAAGGAGCTTGCGCGCGCGGCGTACGAAGCGGAGCTGGCGCGGGGCGAGAAATGCGAACTTGTCCGGCTGGTCTATCTCGGTCTCGCCCGGGCGATTACGCGCAACCCCAAGGAGGACCGGCAGGCGAAGGACCTGCAGTTTGTCCTCGGCCTCGCCGCGACGGCCGGCTCTTCCTCCGAGCCTTCGGGCACCGGTATCACCCCCGCTCAGCACAAGGTCGTCCGGGAGCGCTATGACAGGGCCCGGAAACTCGCGGAGGAGCTGTTCTACGACGAATGGATGGCTGTCATTTCCCCCCTCATGAAAGAGAATAAGGGCCGCCGTCCTGCCCTTACCGAAGCGCTCTGCTTCGAAGATCATTACGTAACGTTCTACGAGCGGGGCCTTCCGCAGTTCTCGATGACGATCTCGAAGATGATTACTCCGGCAGGCCTGCCCTTTCCCGCAATGGAATACTTCAGGCGCACGCTCCTTGCCCCGATGAAGGAAGCGGCGAACCGGAACTGTGACCTGGAAGAAGCCATAGACTTCGCCTCGATCCGGCTCACGCCCGCACAAGCGTGGAAGGTACAGAAGGACGTGCTCGATCTGGATGTCCAGCGTCAGTTTCATACCCTCCTCCAGAAAGATACGGACATCAAGGAAATACACATCGCCGCGCTGCCGCAGATTCCCTTCCGGCATGCCGTTCTTACCGGACAGGTGCGCATCAGAAAGCTCGGCCGCAATCCGGGCGTGATGCCGTATATGTGGGGACTGACGAACGACCGCGGGGTGCTGCACGGTCTCGGCGCCACCCCGAAACGGCTGAAGGAGTCGAAGGCCGATCGCCGCTGGACGTGCTTCCTGATACTCGTCTCGCGCATCGACGAGGGACACTGGGGAATGGCCCGCTGGGAATGGCTGCAGGGAGATCAGCCGCACGGCCTGACGACCGCCAGTCCTTTCCGGCTGCCGAGGGAGCGCTCGTCTATCG
>CAYMFW010000225.1:0-7405 GCA_964389785.1 uncultured Planctomycetota bacterium | reverse complement strand
CTTGGCGAGACTCACCCCCCTGGTGGCGAGCCGGTAGGCCAGGTAGCCGCCGGACGCAAGCGCGACGGCCGCGCCGCCGATCCCGACGGCGACCGCCTCCAGCATGATGAGGCCGACCAGCTGGAGGTCCTTCATGCCGAGCGCCGAGAGGATGGCGAACTCGCGCCGCCGTTCCAGCACCGCGGTGATCTGCGCCGCGGCGATGCCCAGCGACACCACGATGATGATGATGCCGATGATGATGGTGGTGAATGCGGCGTCTCCCTCCACGCCGGCGGCGATCTGGGGCATCACCTCCTTCCAGGTGATGACGTCGTCGTCCGGAAGCTTCGCGGCGAGCGCCGCGCGTGCCGCGTCGATCTTCTTGTAGCTGTCCAGCATCACCGCGATCTCGCCCGCACCCTCGATGCCGGTGAGCTCCATCAGGTTGTCGAGCGTGACGTGGCAGATGATGGTGTCCATTTCCTTCGAGCCGGTATCCAGCGTGCCGACGATGGTGAGCATCGCGCTCTTCATCTCGCCGCCGCCCACCAGGGTGACGTACAGGTCGTCGTCGATCTCGACGCGGAGCCGGCGCGCCAGCTGTTTTCCTATCACCACTTTTCCTCTGTCGCCGGGCATGAGGTACCGTCCCTCCCGCGTGCTCCTGCGTATCACGCGGTTCGACACGGTCTCCTCGTCCGGCTGTACCCCGACGATCTCGACGCCGGCCGAGCGGTTGCCGAAGGCGAGCAGTCCCTTCACCCGCGCCCGCGCCGCCGTGGCTCTGGTGCCGGGAAAGCCGGTGACCGTCGCCAGCGACTTCTTCCAGACGGCAAGCCGCAGCGTGTTCTCGCGCGTGTCCGTCCAGCCGGGCGGCACCAGGCGAATATGACCGGCGCCCCCCTCCGAGGCGGCGCGTATCTGCATCTCCGCGCCCCCGCGGATCCACGACGCGGAGAAGAGCGCGATGCCGCAGCCGACGCCGGCGCCCACCATCGAGAGGACGGCCCTTCGCGGGTGCCGGCGGAGGCTTCTCAGCGCGTATTTGGCGGAGACCTTGCCTATCATGACCGCAGTGCCTCCATCGGCTCCAGCCGGGCCGCGGCGCCCGCCGGCCACACGGACGCGACGACCGACGTGATGGTGACGGCGACCACGCCGAAGATGACGTGGCGGATCTCGAACATCGGATAGATAATGAAGGAGAAGCTCAGCCCCTTGAAGGCGACGTCCTCGGCGGCGTTCGTCGCCAGGTACGAGTAGTCTATCCCGGTATGGGACGTGATGAGAACCGTCGCGGTTCCGAGCAGAGAGCCGAGCGTGACGCCCAGCAGTCCGAGCACGACCGATTCGATCAGCACCATGTTCACTATCCGGCCGGGCCGGGCGCCGACCGCGAGGAGCATTCCGAACTCGTGGGTCCTCTCGAACGTGGACATCATCGCGGTGTTGGCGATGCCGGCGGCCGCGGCGACGAAGACGATGGCGATGAAGATGAGATCGAACCATTTCTGCATGTCTATCATCCGGGAGAGCTGGGGCGCAGCCTTCTTCCACGGCAATACCTTCATGCCGGCGAGCGAAGGCAGCGCCGCGATCCGTTCCGCGAGTTCCTCGGCGTCATCCGAGTCACGGCCGTGTATCACTATCTCGTGCGCCTGGTCCGGCATCCCCATGAGCTTTCCGGCGTCCTCGGCGGACAACACGATGCCCATCGTCTTCACCACGTCCACCGTGCCGGAGACGATCGCCTTCACCGTGAAGAGGTCGCTTGTCGGGAAGCCGTCCGCGTCCTGGCCTATCACCGCGACGAGCATTCCCGGCTTCAGTTTAAGCCGCCTGGCGAGCACCTTGCCGACGGCCACCCCGCCGGCGCCCGGGAGCTCGTTCTCCGCGAGGCCCTTCAGCAGTCCTCCCTCACCGGTCTCGGCGGCGACGTCCACGCCGATCACCATGCCCGGCTCCGCTTCGGCCGGCTGGTCCGTCTTCTCGCCGGAGGCCGCCAGCACGCCGGAGAAAATCCGCGCGGACACGTTCTCGACGCCGGGCGCCGATTCCAGTTCCGCCGTCACCTTCGCGATGTGGTCTATGTACAGGTTGGTCGCCCGTTCTTCACGCCACTCCGGGTGATGGACCTGCACGTGGCCGACGAGCGGGCCGGTGAGGGTGAGAAATATCTGGTGATACATCCCGTCCATCATGCAGTTGACGAATACCAGCATGAACTGGCCCAGGATGATGGCGGTGACGGCGAGCAGGGTGCGCCGCCGGTTCCTCCCCAGGTTCCGCCACGCGATGCGGAAGGTGCTGGACTTCATCTCTTCTTTTCCAGCTCGGAGAGGCTGAAAGTGCGCTCGGGGATGTCCACGTCGAACTGGATGGCGTGGTAGATCATCTCGGTCCTGTGGCCCTTCTTCTCCTCGTCGGTCGGGATCAGCGTCATCTTCGCCGGGACGCGCCTGCCGTCGAAGTTCTTCACGTCGCTCCACTGGATGGTCCGGGATAGCCGGTCCTTCCGGTCGTAGTATCTGCCGAGCAGCGGGAGGGTTCCGTCCTCCGAAAGCACCACCTCGAACCGCTTCCACAGGCCCACCGTGTCCGGCTTCGCCTCGAAGCGTATTACCCAGCCCTTCGGGTCGTCGGAGCGGCCGGCGGTCTTGTATGTGTAGTCTTCCTTGTACGACGATTCCTTCACCAGGTCGTCGTTGGTGAAGTCGCTTCCCATCCAGGAGCCCATCATCAGGGACGGCGGGATCCGGATCGTGCGCTTTATCCGGGGGAGGTAGTTCCACAGGTTCTTTTCCACCTTGAGTGACGCGGTGCCCTTCTCGCGGGCCGGTGCGGTGACGACGATGAGCGCTTTCTCTTCCCCCTTGGTCCAGATGTCCATCTTCATCGTCTTGGTCCGGCGCGGGCGGGTGATGACGATCTCCGCGGTGGAGATGCTGCTTCTGGAGCGGTACATGTTCTCGAAGTGCTTCACCGCGGCGTCCAGGTCGAGTGTGCCGTTTCTGATGAACGTGCTCGGGACGACCGGGGCCGGTTTCTCCGTCTTAGTCTCTCCGGCGGGAGAGACGGCGCAGAGCATGAGCAGTATGCAGGCGGTGAATCGAATCGTCTTCATCCGGGTCTCTCCGTTCTTAGAGCCTCTACGGCAAGGATACCGGAAAAACGCGTGATGAGAAAGGGCGAGCGGGCAGGCGCTACGGGATCACTATCGGGGCCGCCTCCGCGGGCAGCGCGGCGACGATGCCGATGTACGTGCAGGAGACGATCGCCGCGGCGACGAACGTGCTCATGATCCAGACGGTGATAACGCTGCGCCACTTGCACTTGAGGAGCAGCTTGGTAAGGGTTATCGCGATAGCCAGATAGAGCAGGGAGGCGGCAAGCAGCGAGAGCCCGCCCGGAAGGCTGGGGGCCCACATGTTGGCGCCGGTGCCCTGGAAATATGCCGCGGTGCCGAAGCAGATGAGGCCGAGCCCGGTGATGGCGATCGAGAGGACGCCGCATCGGAAGAGTGACGCGTCCACGAGGGAGAACCAGCACGCGCCCTTCAGGCTCATGGAGAAGAATATCCACCAGATGACCGCGATCACGGTAATAAGCGCCGCCGTTACCAGGTAGTTCCACATCGTGTCCTTCGTCGGCAGAATCCGTCCCAGCAGGCTCCTGTCCGTCTGCTCGCGCTCCTCCTCAGGTGCCTCGCGGACACGGGTGGGGTAGGGGTCTGCCGCGGCCGGCGGGGCGTCCCGGACGGCGGAACGTTCTTCCCGTTCCCCGCGGTCCGTTGCGAACGCCGACGTGGCGGCCGCCAGAATCACTGCAAGCAGAAACACGGTTAATGTCCTCATGGCATTAGTAGTTATCGTCAGGATTGGAGAAAGAATTGAGCGGAAGAGGGCGAGGACGGGCTGTTCCTGAACGGGTTATGGGTTCGACCGGCTGTCCGCCGCCAGGCGGACCTTTCCTCATGCCGGTCGAATCTTGCCTCGGAGGCGCTCAATTCCGCAACGAGCGCCGAGAATGAGCGAAGGAACAGCTCGTCCCCGTCGTCGAAGGGGCGGTGAACGGATTAAAGTCTGCCGGGCGAAAATGGCGATTTCTATAAGGTACGTGTGCCGAGCGGCACATGTGATGATTACTTGGGCGCGAGGACTTGACAATACCCCATTTTCTGGGTATATTACGAGGGTAAGCGGACCGACGAGAAATAGATAAGTGGTCTCGTGTAAGTGGTTTAAGTCTTTCTTCTCCTGGAGTGCACAGGCATAGATTATGGAGAAACCCCTCGGACGGACATGGATTGCCGAGCTCTGTCTGCTCGTGGCGGCGGCAGTTCTGGTGTCTGCCGGCGTGCACGAGACTGCGCGGAAGCGGCTCGAGGTGCCGGGGCGTGCGCCCCGGCGAGCCGGGATTCTCACCGAGGAACCGGATACCGATACGTTTCTCGTGATGACCGAGTGCATTCGTGAGAGTGAGTACCGCGCCAGCCGCAACCGACGCGGGCTTCAGGCCCCCAACCGCAGACACAACCTTCGGACGTATTTCGAGGATGGCGGGATCACGGTCGTGGATCGGACGGCGGCGGACAGCCCGGAGATGATGAGGATGTGCGTTGCGGCATTCGGGCGAAGAGGCGATATCGAGGCGGTGGGTCGCGCTTCCGTCGCGCATGCCGGTAACCGCGTGGAGTTCCGGCGGGACCGGTTCACGGAGTGGTACGTCAATCGGCCTTCCGGTCTCGAGCAGGGATTCGACCTGCCGGTTCGGCCAGCCGGGGAGGGGCATGTGGAGCTGGTGCTCAACGTGTCTGCGGCGAGCGTGTCGGTGGGTCCGGACCGAGTCGGTATCAGTACGCGGACTGGACGGAAGCTGGAGCTGACGAAGCTGGTCGCGGCCGACACGGCGGGCATTCCGGTTCCGGCGTGGTTCGAACAAGGAGATGCGGGAAGAGTGGTGATCGCGCTCGACGACATCGGGGCGCGCTATCCGATCGGGATCGATCCGATCCTGACAGGGGCCGCGGACACGACCATCGAGGGCGAAAGCGACGCGGCATCGCTGGGATTCAGCGTGGCGAACGCCGGTGACGTGAACGGAGACGGATACGGAGACGTGATACTGGGCGCACCCTACTACGATGCGGGAGGGACGGATGCGGGAGCCGCCTTTGTCTTCCACGGAAGAGCGCTGGGTATTGGCGACGGGGCGGCCGCGTCCGCGAACAGCATGTTCCAGTCCGAGCAGAACAACGCGCGATTCGGTGCCAGCGTATCCGGGGCCGGCGACATAGACGGCGACGGCTATGATGACGTGATCATCGGCGCGCCGGACTACGACAGCGGGGAGGTCGACGAGGGATCCGCGTTCATTTTCCTGAGCAGCGGGTCGGGAGGCGTGCCGAGCGGGGACGCGGCGACGGCGGATGCCGAGCTGGAATCAGACGTGGGAAACTTGAAGTTCGCCTCGTGCGTCTCGGGCGCCGGTGACGTGAACGGGGACGGTTACGACGATGTCATCATCGGCGCGCCGCTCTACACGAACGGACAGGCAAATGAGGGAGCGGCATTCGTGTTTCACGGGAGCGGCGGCGGAATCGCGAGCGGAAATCTGACGGGGGCGGACGCGACGATCGAAGCGAACCAGAACAGCGCCAAGTTGGGGACGAGCGTATCCGGTGCGGGGGACGTGGATGGGGATGGGTACGGGGACGTGATCGTGGGCGCGCCGGATTACCTGAACGACGACGCTGCGGAAGGGGCGGCGTTCGTGTTTCACGGAGGCGTCGGCGGGGTCACAGGGACCGGCCCGGGCGACGCGGACGCCTCTATCACGACGACGCAGGACGGGGCCGAGTTGGGGTACAGCGTTTCCGGCGCGGGCGACGTGAACGGCGACGGCTACAGCGACGTCATCGTCGGCGTTCCGTCATACGATGACGGCAACGCGGACGAGGGCGCTGCGCTCGTGTTCCACGGGAGCGGCGCGGGAATAACGGGCACCGGGCCGGGTGACGCGGACGCGAACCTGCAGGTTGACGCAGACAATGCAAAGGCGGGCAATTCGGTGTCCGGCGCGGGCGACGTCAACGGGGACGGCTACGCGGACGTCATAGTCGGGGTGACGGGGTACGCCAACGGGCACGCCGGCGAGGGCGCGGGCTACGTCTATCTCGGAGGGTTGGCGGGGGTCTCCGTTACGGTCCTGGCGATACTCGAGCCGGACGTGAACGGCGCGACCGCCGGCTACAGCGTCTCCGGGGCCGGGGACACAAACGGTGACGGGTACGCCGATGTAATGACCGGGGCGCCGTTCTACACCAACGGGACGGGTAACGAAGGAGCCGTGTTCATCTGGCACGGGGGAGGCACCGGGATACCGGACGCGAACGCGGCGGGGGCGGACGCGACCGTCGAGTCCGACGAGGCGGACGGGAACATGGGATTCAGCGTGTCCTCGATCGACGTCAACGGCGACGGGTACAGCGATATCATCGTGGGTACTCCGGGATACGACAACGGGAACGCGGACCGCGGCGCGGTGTTCGTGTTCGAGGGGAGCAACTCCGGCATAACGAGCGGAGGGCCCGGCGCGGCGGACGCGACGATCCAGGGGAATCAGGACAACGCTCAGCTCGGCTACAGCGTTTCCGGAGCCGGTGACGTGAACGGCGACGGGTACGGCGACATCATCGTGGGTCAGCCGTTCTTCGACGGTGTCGGCACCGACAGGGGAGCCGCGTACGTGTTCCACGGGAGCGCGGGCGGGATTACCGGAACGGGTCCGGCTGACGCATCAGCGACCATCGTGGGAAACGAGGACAGCGGGAATCTCGGCAGCAGCGTCTCCGGCGCGGGCGACATAAACGCGGACGGGTACGCCGACGTGATTGTGGGCGTGCCCGGGTACGACAGCGGGGGAACCAACGAGGGCGTCGCGCTGGTGTTCCGGGGAAGCGTCGCGGGCGTTTCGGGCACCGGTCCGGCGGACGCCGACACGCTCATCGAGTCGAACCAGGACGGCGCCGCGATGGGAACGAGCGTATCGAATGCCGGCGACGTCAACGGAGACGGGTACGGCGACATCATCATCGGCGCCCCGGCCTACACGAGCGGCCAGGCCGGCGAGGGCGCGGCGTTCGTCTTTCATGGGAGTGCCACCGGTATGGCGGACGGCAGCCCGGCCACCGCGAACGCGGTACTTCAGATAAACCAGGCCGGCGCGGCGCAGGGAACGAGCGTGTCGGACGCCGGTGACGTCAACAGGGACGGCTACGCCGACGTCGTCGTCGGAGCGCCGTCCTACAACGGCGGCGGCGGGACGGACGAGGGCGGTGCGTTCGTGTATCACGGGGGCCCGACCGGGGTGAACGACTTGGCCATCGCCGCGGCGCTTCGAGCGGGGCAGGCGAGCGCGAACA
>CAYMFW010000224.1:0-7443 GCA_964389785.1 uncultured Planctomycetota bacterium | reverse complement strand
CAATGGGGACACCGCGCAGCAATCCGGTTCGAGCTGGTTAAGTCGTTGGTGTGACGGCCGTTGGTGCATGCTTCACGAGATGATACACGTGCTTAAAGCATGAGGCCCGTGCAGAGTCCGCTGGGCCGCTACACGAGGTTTGTTACGTGGGGAGGGCGGAGAGTCTAGTTATTTGTCCCCTTTTCGCGAGCCTGCTCCGCGCGCAGTTCAGCAATCCGGCTTTTCAGGGCGTCCTGCCTCGCTCGAAGCTCCTTGAGCTCGGGTGTCTCGGCTCGCCGCGCGGTCTTGAGTTCCGTCTCGAGTCGTAGTCTCTTCTTGTTGAATTCCTGCATGTCGGGATGTTCGACCATGAGCTTTTCGGCGTCTTTGATGGCCTTCCATATCTTCCCGTCGAGCGACTTGACCTTTTCGTCGACCTCCCTGATTTCAGGAATGCCGGATTCGGCCTCCGCGTGCGCGGAAGCGGCCTGCTTCTGGGCCTTGAGTGCCGCATCCACATCGGCGTTCGAGTCGCTGGCCCGTCTTGCCTTCAACGCTGCAGACAATGCTTTCTCCGTTTCCTTCAGTGCGAGAGCGGTTTTCCCCAGTTCTCCCCCGTGTTTCTCCGAGAGGCTGTTCCTCTTCTCAAGAAGGGTCTTTCGCTCCTTCTCCATCTCCTTCCGCTGCCTGATGGTTTCCTGCGCCTTGGGGAGTTTCTCGCCGGCGGCGCGCTGCGCTTTCCGGGTGGCCTCCAGGTCGGTTTTGAGTCGCTGGACCTCTTCCGAGTTCTCGATCATGTGCAAGATCGCCACTACCTTCTGTTCTACGTCTTTGTAGTCGGCCTCCAAGTCCGTCAGTTCGTCGGCGAACCCTGCGGAGACAGTTCCTGCAACGAGAAAAAGCGTTGTCATGGTCTTCAAGATATCCGGGTGTTTTCTATGCGAGCTCATGCTCACTTCCCTTTGCCCGGCGCAATCATTCCCATGATCTTCCAGTTGTTCTTCTGGGCCTTCATCCAGCTGCACACACCTCAATGTCTTTCTCAGAATACCAGCCAGGGTACTGCTTTTTCAAAGGAAACCCTTCGACGATTCCTGACAAAGCGTGAGCAGCCCATCCAGCGGCTCTCGTTGGCGGGGCCGTCGTCTTTGAGGCCGGTATCAGTATCATTGACCGGAGGAGTTGCCTGATCTGGGTGCGTGAAACTCCAGGTCCCATGGCCCAGTCCATGAGCAACTGCATTCGGATCTTGGTCATGCACCACCCTGTAGTCGCCAAAGCAAGTTTATCTTCTCTCGCAGAGTAGCAGGAATCTGCAGATTCTCTTCCCTTTCGAGTTCCGGCTCGTTGTTTTCAGCTGCTACCATGGGTCATCCAAAGTGCCGTCATCGAAACGTATGGAAATCGGAAACCGGACGTTCTTGCCAATCATGTTCTCTCCGGACCTATTCGGGATGATCTTCGCTCTCACCTGTCCACCTTATTCCGTTCCAATGGAATGCTCAACCCAACGGATACTTCCCCCAATGTCGACAACGTGGATGCCACCTTCATGAAGTCCCGGCTTTTCTCGCAATAACACCGCATTCTTATCGGTCTGGTCAGTCAATCCGGGTACTAACACGTATGACGCGCACGAGTCGATCATCTTCCCGCTCGAAATCGTCGTGGGATCGTTTGGGCATGTAAACGTCATCAAAGACGAAACATAGTCCGGATAGAGATCAGATAGAGCATCCGGGTATTTCCCGGAGTTCTCTTCCGAATAGATCTTACACATCATGGCAATTGAATTGAGATTGCTTCTGCATACTTTGCGACGAGACTCCTCAGTCGCAGGAGCATTTACGCCGCATCCCCCGAAGAAGATTGCCAGCACCATCACGAGAAGAGAAGAATCAAGGAATCGATCAAAAAGTCTAAGAGTTGCCAGACGATTATTCACAGCTCTTCTCCTTGCCTCACCTCTTTTCCGGTCTTCTTCTCCGCACGGGGGGATGTTTCGCGATTGGCTCCGGAGGGTCCTGGAGGGACCATTGCCCGTTGAAGGACCCGGTGATCTTCACGCTTCCATAAGTGATGCCCTTCTGGGCATCGCAGCCGAGCGCCACGGCGCCATCGAGGAGGGCGGTGTCCTCCCGTTCGACGATGCGCTTTCCGTTCAGGTAGACGAAGAGGGCGTTTTGTTTTCTTCCCATGTCAATCGTGTAAATCGCGTTCGGATCGTACTGCATGCTGAAGCCTTTCCAGAGCCAGTCGCCGGGACCGTAGCTGGGGCCCCAGGGAAGCCGGCCGCCGATCACTCTGCGCACCATCCAGAAGCCATCGCTACCATTCATAAGGAACATGTAGCTTTGCTTGCGGCAGTAGTAGGCGATGTGCACGCTGAAGCTGTCGACATCTACCGGTTGCACCTTCACTTCCGCTTCTACGTCTCCCTTGAATCCCACGCGTGTGACCAACAGTGTAGCCATGTATTCCTCACTGGTGTGGATATCCGACTCCTGCACCAGCTTCCCTCGGTTGATCAGCCACTTGCCCCCTTCATTCACCACACGCCAGTCTTTGAGCTGGTCCGGCGACGAGAAATCATAAGTCAGCTCATATCGCCGGGGCCCGACGGTCTTCACCTTGGCGTGAAGCCGCGCTAGGATCTCTTCGTCATCCAGTGCGCGGGGAATGAGTGTCTCTGCGTCTTTCTTGCATAGTGCGGCAACGCTCTTGAGAAGCCGGTCGCGGATGCGCGCTGCTTCCTGCACAGGCGGAGGGTCCAGGAACAGCGGGGTGAAGCTGATACCGTCGGGGTGCAGGCGGAGCGCGAACAGGGAGCCCTGGTCGGGGCCAATAGGAAATCCGAACCGGGAAAGCAGCAGGGCCCGTTCCTTTTCGAGCGGCGAGTCGGCAGCTGCGGGGTGAGTCGTCAGACCCGCAAGCGCCATACGCACCTTGAGGGTCGAACCGATGGCAACAGGTCCCGCCAACGCTTGCATGACCGTGATGCGGGCATTCATCTGCGTGCATGCAGTGCCGGAAGTGAGGTCCTTTGCCGTGATATCGACGAGTTCCTGCCCTTGCGGCGTGTCGCCGTCGATGGGAATTTCTTCTTCGTACGTGCCTGCGAGTGTTCCGACGCATAGTACGTCCGCGGACCGCACGGTGTGCTCGAAACGCGTGACGTATTCCTCATCGGCGTCCCCGCCGGCAGCCGCAGGCATTCCGAGCGCGGCCGCGATAAGGGCAAGCATGGGTCCGACATCCCTCATTCCCATCGGAATTCCTTTGTATCAAGAACGTAGGTCTTGATACTTCCTTCCACCTCCAAGATGAATTCCACCCTTTGGGAGCTGAGGGCCTTTACCGATTTCACGGGGACACCTACGTGCTCTCTGTTGATCGCGTACTCGACCCATCCCCGAAATGCTCTCTCGAAGCAGAATGCGCCCTTGTCGGTCGCTACCCATACGCTGTCCTTCATGAATGCGAGAGCGGAAACCCGAATGGGGGCGAGCTGGCGCATGTTGATGAATTCCTCGAAGTTCCTGATGGTCTTGTTGTCCTTGCGTGCCACGAATCTACTCTCGTACACCAGCCACTCCACACCGGGGCACTCGGTGTCCGCAACCGTTCGAAGCACCTTGTCGAACGGCTGGGGCGACACCGGAGGGGCACTCGCAGGCTTCACGGCGGGCGCAGGGTCGGGTTTCGGTCTTGGGTTCGCCTTCAGCGCCGGAACCGGCTCGTCAGGCACCCTTCCGATCCGGTTCGCCATGGCGAAGAGCTCCCCGGCGACCTCCGTGGCTGCGAGGCCGCCGGCCGCGGCCGGCGCTGCAAACGCCGCCCGCACGCTGTCCGCACCATGCCCGGCTATCGACCACATCATCTGCCGTCTGACGTAGGCATTGTCCTCGGCGTGCAATGCGCCAATCAGGGGTACGAGCACGGTGTCTTCTCGCACGTGGGCAAGTTCCGCTGCGGATGCCCATCGCACCGCGGGAACGCTGCTTCGAAGTGAAGCCGTCAGAAGCTCGATGTCGTGGCTCATTCGTGTTTCCTTCGGAGGAGGATACGGCGGGTTATCTTCGATCCATCGTCCGTCGAAGCGGCCCCTGATGACGACCGAGGCATACCTGATGCCCGCTTGGCCCTTGCATCCCAGTGCCACGGCGCCGCTGGTGCGACGCGTATCCCGGACGGTGAACATGAGCAGGCCGTCCACGAACCCGTACAGATCGGCTCCTTTCCTTCCGAATCGGAGCCGGTACATCTTCTGCGGATCATAGTCCCGGGTGAAACTCCACAGCGTCGCCGAGCGAGGCCTGTCATTCATTCCCAACGGCGCCGTACACTGCCATGTCTTTCCCCAATCCGCATTCATCTCGAACGTGTAGGTCTGCCAGGCATCCGACTGGCAGATATGGAATCCGCACCGATCGTTGTCGACAGGAACGAATTCGACCTCAATCTCGACATCCCCGATGAAACAAGCTTTCGTCACCAGTTGTGTTCCCATCGGTGTAATGCCGGAGACATTCGACCGTTGCACGAGCTCACCGCCTGCCACTTCCCAAATCCCGGCGGGGTTCATTACCAGCCAGTCGGAAAGCTGGTTCGCTTCGTCAAATGTATACGTGAGTTCGTACCTGCCGCCGGGGAGGGGCTTCACCGCGGCGTGCAGGTGGGAAAGAATCGTCTTGTCCTCGGTCAATCGTGGTCCCTGCGCCGCTCCGGCGGCGGTCGCCGCAAGAAAGACGGCGCAGACAACGAAAACAACCGAACCGGCGGTTGCCCCGGGGACCTCATGCCGTCTTCTCGCCAGACGGTCGCACCGCCTTCGTATTTCTTGATGGTCTTTGCGTGTATCTTTTCGTCGCCCATGCGCGAGGGATACGCGTCCGCTTTTCATGAGGGCATTATCGCACAAGAGGTGGGGAGTGAGAAGGCCCCTGCGAAAAAGGTCCTCTGCAGGATAACAATCGAGAGAGCAAGTAGTATAATGCGGATACTGTAGATATAGAGGGAAGATGCATCAACCGGGAACGTCCGTGAAGGAGGTTGTTATGGGGATAGACCTTTACGTAATGAGTGATTCTGAGGAATGCTGCAGCCAGCTCACAGCTGTTTGCAGGAATCTGGCCAGTGAACCGGACCTCCCGGAACTCCTGGAGGAGGAAGGCTGCAAGCTTTTTTCATTCGTTGTGGATGAGGAAGAGGGAGACGCGCCGGCCACGTTCGATCCGAAGGTGGTCCTCGTCGAAGTCGACAAGGCCCAGAGTGTGTGCGAAGCGCTCGAAGAAGACCAATTCGAATTCGGCAAGGAAGGTGTTCTGGAAGACCTGAAGGATCTTCGCGAGAGCGTGGAGAAGGCAGTGGAATTGGATTGCCGGATCTTCCTCGATATTGGCTAGCGAGACTTCGCGCCAGCTGCGGCGGGACGCTTCATCTGCTCGAACAACCGCATGAACTCGATCGCGTCCTCTTTCTCCATCTCTTTGAACTTGAGTTCCCCGTCACGGGTGCTGATGACGAGAGCAACGAAGAACACGCCCTTCTTCATTCTCATGCTGCGTATCCTGCTGAGAGGGATGGACTGCTCCTCGCCGATCTTCGTTCCCAAGATACCCTTGAACTTGAGCATCAGCAACCTCTGGTCCGTCAACACCAGAAGCCAAAAGCGGGTTTTCATTCTGTGATAGCTTGAGAGAATCGGTATGATTCCGAATATCTCCGGCGGAGACGTTTGCCCGACGGTCCAGTCTAGAACCTCTTCACCTTCTATCAGAGACGCACGAATGCGCTCATCCACCTTGGCCCTGATCTTGTTTGTGATTTTCTCCATCATCCTGCTCCTTCATAACAGACCAGTTCTTTGCCTTGCCTTACGAGCAGGTGCCCTTTGATGGCTGCCTGCAGCCAGATGTAGTCGTGCGCGTCCACCTGCTGTCGATAGATCTCCTTCCCGCTGTTGACCCGACGGCATACGAGACAGTACTCGTACGTCTCGCCGATGTCGAAGTCCGAATGCCAGACAAGGTCGCCCGTGCAGACTGGGCCAACGTCAATACTCCCTCTTCCCTCCGAAGGGTTCCAAATATCCCTGCCGGTCTCTAGGTCTATGGCACGGAATCCGGAACAACTCTTGATCTCGCCACGTGTCTCGGGAATAACCGCAATTCCTTCGTCATTCGCCACCGCAATGGAGCTATCGCTCAAATGCTTCCAAGGAACGGACCACAGTAGCTTTCCTGTCTTCCGGTTTCTTGCCTTCAGGCTGTGAGTCACTTCGTATTGTTCTCTGTCTTCCATGGCACGATGGCGGCCTTGGAGGACAAGGCAGTCATTCCACAATGTGCGTGGCCACTCTGAGTCGCCTGGTCCTATCGGTTCCCTGAAGACCTCAACGCCTCTCCGGTAGTCATATATGCAGAAGCCCTCGAGATCTGACATGGCCATGAATTGGTCGTCGCAAATCCTCGAGAGGCCCGTGCGATCGAAACGGTCAACTATCTCCAAGCGCAGTGCATCTAGGACGAGGCTCTCCTTCGTGGATACTGCGACTATCTTCTCCGCGTCAGAGTACCGGGGAAACACCTGCGTATGCCATTCTGCGATCCGTTCTCCCGTGTTAGCGGCAACCACACTAGTTTGTGCGTTTTGGTCGAAATCCGTTGCGAAGACATAGCAGCCTGTCGAGATGATGATAGGTTCCTTGATACCACTGTCGAACGACCAGAGCTTCTTTCCTGTTTTCAGATCCCAACTATCGAGGGTCCCCTTGGGGCGAGTGGTGCAGATACCCGCTTCAGTCTCAACAACATGCAGGACGCTGGGAACACGCTTCCCCCACAGCTTCTTGAGGGGAGGATTTACGGCCTCAAGCGTAGATCTTTGCCCATTGAGTGGACCTCGAATGGCGTCATTCCACAACGGGGCAGAAGGCCTTCTTCCTGCAGCCACGGGTGCTCCTACATGTCGACTATATCGATCTTGATCCACTGGTCGGCCCACTGCCTAGCCGCGTCACGGCTAGGGAATTCAGTATGAAGCCCCTTTGCTTTCTTAGCGAAGGTTTCCCGAGCCGTCTCAATCCACTTCTTGTAGAAGTCTTCATTTCTTCCCTTCTTGAACACAAACGTAATCGGTGTGGCGAGAAGTTCTTGGGACTTGCCGGCCTTCTCGATCCGGGAAACATGGTTTGCTATCTGATCTCTAATGCGTTGGACGCCTCTTTTCTTGCTGACGGTCGCATAGTGCTTCAGTTCCTGAAAGCCTTCTGCCGTCAGAAAATCCCGAAACAGCCTTTTGTCGGTGCCCCCAATCTTTGGAGATATCTCAGTGATACTCTCGATCTTCTTCGACAACCACGAGAGTTCAAAAGCCGCGCCAGTTGAAATTCGCCTGTTCTTCAGGCCGACCAACGCAACAAGCTTGTCAATCTGGTCTGAGAAAGCCTTTGGGTTCGCCTTC
>CAYMFW010000223.1:0-7455 GCA_964389785.1 uncultured Planctomycetota bacterium | reverse complement strand
CGATGCTGCCCGCCAGGTACGCGTCCCTGCAGTCGGAGAGGGATATCTCCAGTTCCTCCCACGGCAACGCGTCCAGCTTCTCGGAGAGCTCGGACGGGGCGTACTCGTCCGCCCCGTCGTCCACGTGGTCACCCGGGTCGACCGTGAACATGGTGAACCCGGCGACCAGACAGTACACTGCGTCTTCGATCGTCTTCAGATGATCGGCGTCGGAGCCGAAGCCGTCCTTGTATCCCTCCTGGAACACCCCGAACGTCGCGCTGTCGAGCACCTCGTGCGGCGTCCTGCCCGTCCGGTTCATCTCCCGTATCGACTGCTGGGCGAGGAACGGAACCATCGGACTGCCGGCAATCGCCCGGATGTGCCCGGGGGTGGCGATACCGAGCCGGTCCCCAAGCCCGGCGGCGATCCGGATGCCCTGCACCGAGGGCGCGGTGAACGGAAGCAGCTTCCGGAGGGCCACCGCGTTTTCGTGCGATGCGCTTCCCATCAGCAGCAGGCGGTCCTCGCCGTCCACCTTCACCATGCTCGTCTCGCCCATGAACGTGTTGGGGAGCGCCTTCCCCTTCCTGTCCGCCAGCAAACAGACGTACTTCTCGACACCGTCCCGGGCCAGGAAACACGTGACGCCCTCGCGAGTCGCCACGGAGGTGTCGTAGATGTCCCTGCCGACCGCCACTCTCAGTTTATCTGCGTCTGCCATCGTGTATCCTCCCGGTCCGGCGTCACGCGTTCTTCATTCGCGCCACAAAAGAATCGTAGTCTTCCCGAGTGTCTATTCCCTTCGGAACGTCCCCGGCGAGAGAGACCTCGATACGGTACCCGTGCCACAACAGCCGGAGCTGTTCCAGCCCCTCGAGCGCCTCGATCTCGGGCGGCTCCAGACGCGGGAACTCCAGCAGGTTCTCCTTCCGGAAGCAGTAGATGCCGTGATGCTTCAGCATCACCTGCGAGGCGCCGTTCACCTTGTCTTCGGTCCGCGGATACGGTATCGGCGCCCGGGAAAAGTAGAGCGCGCTCCCGTCACGGTCGACCACGCACTTGACGGTGTGCGGATCATTCATCTCGACCCAGTCGCGGATGGGCGAGCAGACGGTGGACACGTCGCAGCCCTCGTGCTCCCGGAGAAGGTCCAGCGCCCTTTCGATATACGCCGGATCGATCTCCGGCTCGTCGCCCTGCACGTTCACGAACAGATCGCCCTCTGTATGCGCCGCCACCTCCGCCATCCGGTCCGTCCCGCACAGATGAGCGGAGGAGGTCTTTTCCACGTCAGCCCCGAAGGCCCTCGCCGCGGCAACGATCCGGTCGTCATCCGCGGCGACGATCACGCGGTCGATGGCCCTGCAGCGCAGCACGTTCTCGTACACGTGCTGTACCAGCGGCTTGCCGGTCTCCGCCAGGAGCGCCTTTCCCGGAAGCCGGGTGGAGGTATACCTGCAGGGAATGACAGCGATGATTCTCACGGGCGCCCCCGTTCGTCCTTCCGCCGCCCGGTCACCTTCTCCTCCACGACTTCCTTCCATGGAATATTCCCGGCCTCTCCCTCCTTCTCCGGCTCCCTCCGTGAGACGATCGGGCCGGAACGCGGAAAATCGATCGCCTTGTCCTCATCCGCTTCCGTATCCGCGACCTCCGTCAGGTACACCGACACCGAACCGATCGGGACCTCGGCGACCATCTTCAACACGATCCTGGATTCCTTGTCCATCCATATGATCAGCTTCTTGTCGCTGCGGACGAACAGCCCCTCGAACTCCGCGATCGGCTCTATCACCAGGCAGTCGAAGCTCCCGAGCTTGTCCAACTCCAATTTCTCCTCCCGGAGCGGGACGATTTTCAGGCTCCAGCATTTCTTCTCGGTGGCGACCTTCATGATGACTTCCTTGCCGATCTCGAGCGGCAGGGACCGGAGAAAATACAGGCAGGAGAGGGAATCCTGCGCACCCTTCTCGACGGGAAATGCCCTGCGCTTCTGCTGTTCCTCTTCCCTGACCCTGTAGAAGGTCGCCTCCGCTGCCTCCCAGTCGAAGTCAATGAACTCGGTCTTCTTCCTCTTTCCCTCGTGCAGATTCTTGTCGAACCGCAGCGGGCGGAACCCGTCCGCCTCCACCAGGCTCGACGCGTCGTCTTCAACCTTGTAGATCCATCGGATCGCCCGGCCCGACCTTACCTGGGTCGTAAGGTGGTAGGCGGTCCTCCCCTTCTCCTTGGTGGTCTCCCTCACGCGCATCACCGCCGTACCGACGGAGAGACCGATCCAGTAGATCGAGTAGGTGAGCTGCTCGCCGGTCTTCAGCCTGAACTCCTCGCCCTCCGACTTGAAGGGCTTCAGAGGGGATTCCTCCGCCGCGACGGTCCCGCACGCGGCCAGCAGCGCGCACGCCAGTATGATTCGCATCAGACCTCCAGAACCTTTCGGTATATCGTTTCCATCTTCTCGCCCACCGACTCCATCGTGAATTTCTCCTCCACCAGCGCCCGGGCCCGCCTTCCCAGCCGCTCCGCCTCCTCCCGGTCCCGCAGCAGCGCGATGATCCTCTCGGCGATGCTGTCGGGGTCCCGGGGAGGCACCAGCAGCCCGGTTTCCCCGTCCTTGATCAGGTTGTATATGCCGCCGACCGCGGAGGCGATCACCGGCCGTCCACAGCCCATCGCCTCCAGCGCGACCATGCCGAATCCCTCTCTTACCGGGCAGGTCACTACGATGTCCATCGAATCGATTCGCCTGCTGTAGTCGGACGGTTCGGACCGGAACGTCACGCACCCGGACACGCCGAGCCGACTCACCAGGCCGCGCAGCCGGCCCTCGTCGCTTCCCGCGCCGACGATGAGGAACTCCACCTTGTGGCCCGCGTCCGCGACGATCTTCGCGGCCTTGATGAAGTACTCGAACCCCCGCACCGGCTCCAGCCTGCCGAAGGAACCGACCACCGGCACCTGGTCTTCCCTGGCGAACGGCTTCGACGCCCGGTACGCAGACAGGTCGAGCCCGTTCGGCACCACGTCGATCTTCTCCTTCGGCACCTTGGATTCGTTCACGAGGAACTGGCGAAGCGGCTCGCTCACCGCCACTATCCTGGCCCGGGCCGGCACCCGCAGCCGCCTCGGGGAATCGAACGTATGCACCGTGATAACCGCGGGCAGGCCGCACAGCCTGGCCAGCCGGAGCCCGAAGGAAGACACCTCCCGGCACTGGATATGTATCAGGTTCGCCTTGTACTGGTTCACCGACCATGCGGCGCTCCTGAGCGAAAGCGTGTTCAGAAGAGGCATGGACATCGCCCAGTGCACGTCCAGGTCCACTTCCTGTTCGCGGAACAGGCCATCCATCTCCCCTCCGGGGCATATCACCCTCACCGCGTGTCCCCGCCTCACCAGCTCGTTCGCCAGCATGAGCGAGTACGTGGTGGACCCGCGGGCGGTGAGCCAGTCGCTCACGAAGACCACCCGCAACGGGCCGATCCCGTTCTCGCCGTTCTTCTCATTCGCCATTACCGGAGGTCTCCTGTTTCCGGTACAGGTCGCGGTAGAATTCGCAGCTCTTCAGCAGCTCGGCGTGCGTCCCCGTCGCCTCGATCCTGCCCTTCTTCAACACGATTATTTCGTCGGCGAATCTCACATGCGTGAGCTGGTGGGATATCAGCAGGGTAGCCCGTTCGTGCATGAACCGGGAGAGCGCGTCGAAGAGGAGCGAGCTGTGATGCGCGTCCAGCGACGACGTCGCCTCGTCCAGGATGAGTATCGAGGGATTCCTGACCATGGCTCTCGCGATCGCGATACGCTGGCGCTGCCCCCGGGACAGCCTCGCCGCCTCCTCCCCCACGACCGTCTCGTATCCGTTCCTGAGAGAGCCGACGAACTGGCCCACCTGGGCCGCCTTCGCCGCGGACATCACCTCGGCCTCCGTCGCGTCATCCCTGCCGTACTTGATGTTGTTCCGAATGGTGTCGTTGAAGAGGATGACCTCCTGGGTGACGATGCCTATCTGCCTTCGGAGCGACTTCATCGTAACGCCGCTGATGTCGCGGCCGTCTATCTCGACGCTTCCCGACGTGGGGTCGTAGAACCGGAGGAGAAGATTCGCGATCGTCGTCTTGCCCTCGCCGCTCAAGCCCACGATCGCCGTCGCCTGCCCCTTCGGCACCGTGAAGCTGACGTTGTCGAGGACGAGCTCGTGCCCCTCGTAGGAGAACGAGACGTCCTTGAACACGATCGCCGTCTCCATACGCGGCAGGTCGGCGGCGCCGGGGGCGTCCGTCACGTCCGGCTCCAGGTCCATCAGCGCGAACACCCGCTCACCGCCCGCGATTCCCATGTTGATGACGTTGTGCACCTTCGCCAGCCTCTTCAGCGGCGCGTAGAGCGATGCGAGCGCCGCGAAGAAGGCGAGGAAGCCGCCCGGCTCCGACGTTCCTCTGGGGCTCAGCAGCGCGGCGGCCAGTATCATGCCGAACCCGATCGTGTACACCACCTCCACCACGGAGGGCAGGGACGCTCTGAACTTCGCGATCTTCATCAGGTGCTTCAGCACTTCCTTCGTCGCGCGCCAGAAGTGATTCACCTCCCGCTCCTCGGTCGCGGAGGCCTTCACGATACGTATCCCCGCCAGCGTCTCCTGGAGGACCGACATCATGCTGGCCTTTTCCTCCCAGGCCCGGGTGGATCTCTGCTTCACGCCGCGCCCCATCTTGTAGATGACGAACGTGGTGATCGGCAGTACGGCGAGAGCGAGAATGGCGAGACGAAAGTCGAGCAGCAGCAGCAGGACGAGATGGACGGCCATCCTCAGCGGCTCCTTGAAGAGATCCCCGAGCACTACCGCGGATCCTCTTACCATGTGGTCGACATCGTTCGTGAAGTGAGAGATGACGTTCCCCACCCCTCTTTCCATGAAGAACGGCAGGGAGTGGTCCAGCGTCTTCTCGTAGAGCGCCCTGGATATGTCTACCCCGACGCTGTGCGTGATGTAGAGCACCTGGTAGTTGTGCAGGAAATCCGCGAGGCACTTCACGAACACCGCGCACAGGATCAGCCCGATCATCGTGTATATCGCGGACACTTCCCCCTTCGCGAGTATTCCCGAGAAGAAATCGAGCACCTCCGGCCCGTACGGCAGTCTTGACACCCCGATCCTCTCCAGCGTCGCCAGGCCGCCGCCCCTGGAGAACTTCGCGTCTATCAGCGGCATGAACGCGGCGAGTTGGGCGAAGCTCAGGACGGTGGTCACTACCAGCGCCAGGGCGGCCCCCGCCATCGCGAAGCTGTGCGGCCACAGCCACTTCAGCATCCTTATGTAGGTTTTCACGCCGCTACTTTCTGCCGCAGCACTTCTTGTACTTCTTACCGCTGCCGCAGGGACACGGCTCGTTGCGTCCCACCTTCGGCTCCTCCCGGCGTATCGGCTCGTGAACCTCGGGGGACGGGTCGTGGGCGTCGTCGAACACGTGCGTTACTTCCTCGCGCCCCTCGTCCGAGATTCGGAAGACCGACCTGGTCTGCTCCTCCGGCTCCAGGCTGACCCTGAACACCATCTCGGTCACCTCGGTGCCTATCCCGGAGAGCATGTTGGCGAACATCTCGTAGCCCTCTTTCTTGTAGGCCACCTTGGGGTCCACCTGCGCGTAGCCGCGGAGCCCTATCCCGGACTTCAAGTAATCCATCCCATAGAGATGGTCCTTCCATCTCGAGTCTATCGTCTGCAGGAGCAGGAATCGCTCTATCGTGCGCATCTGCTCCTCGCCCTGCTCCTTCTCCCGCTTCTCGTACGCCTTCTCGACCTTCTCCCCGATGCACTCCTTGATCTGTTCGTACTTCATGGAGGAGATCTCGGACGTCTCGATGGATACCCCCATCCGGGTCCTCAGCCATTCGCACAGTCCGCCGTGGTCGTGCCCGTCCGAAGGAAGCTCGTTTCCCACGTACACGTCGAGCGCGGCATCCACCGTGTCGTGCACCATGCCGAGCACCGTCTCCCGCTGGTCCTCCCCCTCCAACAGCTGCTGTCGCTGGTCGTAGATGATCTGCCTCTGCTCGTTCATCACCTCGTCGTATTCCAGCAGGTGCTTTCGTATGTCGAAGTTGTACTGCTCCACCCGCTTCTGTGCGCGCTCGATGGACTTGGTAACCATACCGTGCTCTATCTCCTGGCCCTCCGTCATGCCGAGCCGCTCCAGGATGCTGCTCACCCACTCCGAGGCGAACCGTTTCATCAGGTCGTCCTGCAGCGACAGGTAGAAGCGGGACGAACCCGGATCGCCCTGCCGTCCGGAGCGCCCGCGAAGCTGATTGTCGATCCGCCGCGCCTCGTGCCGCTCCGTGCCCACGATATGCAGTCCCCCCAGCTCCGCGACCGAACGGCCGAACGTCAGCGGCTCCTGACGGGTGTAGTACCAGTACTCGTCCAGCTTCTCCTTCAGCTTGTCGAGCGAATCGATCCCGTCACGCTCCTCCGGCGGCAGTTCTTTCTCGATCCAGTGCCGCCACAGCGCCTCCTCGATCTTCTCGTCCGGCCACGCCGGGTCCATCTTCTCCGGCACCAGGCCGAACTGCTTCCAGAATTCGAACAGCTCCGGAAGCTCGAATCTGCCGAGCATGATGTCGGTGCCGCGGCCGGCCATGTTCGTCGCGATGGTGACGTTGCCCAGCTGGCCCGCCTTCGCCACTATCTGCGCCTCCCGCTCGTGCTGCTTCGCGTTCAGCACCTCGTGGTCCACCCCGCGCTTCCCGAGGGCGTCGCTCAGCTTCTCGGAGTTCTCGATCGAGATGGTGCCCACCAGAATCGGCCGGCCGGTGCGGTGGACGGAGCATATCTCGTTCACGGTCGCGTTGAACTTCTCCTTCTCGGTGCGGTAGATGACGTCCGGATGGTTGGTGCGCGCCAGCGGCTTGTTCGTCGGCATCACCACCACGTCCAGCTCGTAGATCTTCATGAACTCCTCCGCCTCGGTGGCGGCGGTTCCGGTCATGCCGGACAGGCGTTTGTACAGCTTGAAGTAGTTCTGCAGCGTGATCGTGGCGAGGGTCTGGTTCTCCTCCTTTATCCGGAGCTTTTCCTTCGCCTCGATCGCCTGGTGCAGGCCGTCGCTCCACCGCCTTCCCGGCATCAGCCGTCCGGTGAAGTCGTCCACGATGATCACCTCGCCCTCCTTCACGATGTAGTCCACGTCCCGCTTCTGGAAGGTGTGCGCCTGCAGCGCCTGGTTGATGAGGTGAGGCCAGTCCATGTTCTTGCTGGTGTAGAAGCTCCCGACGCCGGCGAGCTGCTCCGCCCGCTCCATCCCCTCCTCGGTGAGGAGCACCAGCTTCTCCTTCAGCTTCGTCTCGTAGTCGCGGTCCTCTTTCAGCATGCGCGCCACCCGGTCCGCGTCGAAGTACCTCTGCGCCTGGTCCTCGGCCGGTCCGGAGATGATGAGCGGCGTCCTGGCCTCGTCTATCAGGATGCTGTCCACCTCG
>CAYMFW010000222.1:0-7467 GCA_964389785.1 uncultured Planctomycetota bacterium | reverse complement strand
CCGGCACGATATTCCGGCTGGTGAAGGAGCTGGAACTGACCATCGGACGGATGGGGCTGGTGATGAGCAGGGCATCCGAGCCGCTGGACGAGGCGGTGGCGCGGGAGCTGGAGACGGAGGGGCTGACGCCCATCGCGCTGATACCCGACGACCCGCTTATCGTGCAGTACGACCTGGACCGGAAACCGCTCACGGAGCTTCCGGACGACGCTCCCTCCGTGCAGGCGGTGGAGGAACTTATCGCCACCATCCTGTAGCTGCCTCCGGACCGCTCTTCGGTCTCGCCACGAATCCGCTCGAGCCCGGTCCGGAGGCAGCTGCCGGTTGACGTTTTCACCCGGTTCTGGTATGCTTCAGAATGCGGGTTTTGTGAATATTCCTGAACGGAAGGAGCAGCGCATGAGACTCGGAATAGTCGGCTTCGGCGGGATGGGGGCCTCCCACGCCAAGTACGTCGTAAGGGGGGACGTGCCGGGGATGGAGCTGGCGGCCATCTGCGACCCGCGGCCGGAACGCCAGAAGTACGCGACTGGTGAGCTGGACGAGAAGATCCAGACGTTTTCCGACGTGGACGAACTGCTGGGGGCCGGCGCGGTGGACGGCGTGCTTATCGCGACGCCTCACTTCGCCCATCCGGAGGTCGCGATCAAGGCGTTCGACAAGGGGCTGCACGTGCTCACCGAGAAGCCGGCGGGCTCGTACACCAAGCAGGTGCGGGAGATGAACGAGGCCGCGAAGAGGAGCGGCAGGGTGTTCGGCATCATGTTCAACCAGAGGACGAATCCCGCCTTCCGGAAGGTGAAGGATATGGTGGAGGGCGGCGAGCTGGGGGAGATGCAGAGATGCACCTGGATGATCACCAACTGGTATCGGACGCAGGCGTACTACGACTCCGGCAACTGGCGCGGCACCTGGTCCGGCGAGGGCGGCGGTGTGCTTATGAACCAGTGTCCCCACAACCTCGACCTGTGGCAGTGGATGTGCGGCATGCCCAAGCGGGTGCGGGCGTTCTGCTACTTCGGCAAGTATCACGACATCGAGGTGGAGGACGACGTGACCGCGTACGTGGAGTACGAAAACGGCGCGACCGGTCTCTTTATCGCCGGCACGGGCGAAACGCCGGGGACGAACCGCCTCGAGATAGCCGCGGACAACGGCAAGCTGGTCCTCGAGGACGGAAAGATCACATTCTGGAAGAACGAAGAGTCCGCGATCAAGTTCTCCAGGAAGACGGATCAGATGTGGGCCAGACCGAAGAACGAGAAAATCGTCATCGAGACGGAAGGCAAGGGCGAGGGTCATGCGGAGATAACCCGGAACTGGCTGAGCGCCATCGAGAACGGCACGCCGCTTCTGGCGCCCGGCTTGGAGGGCATCAACAGCCTGGAGCTGGCGAACGCGATGGTCCTGTCCGAATGGCTGGACTCGCCGGTGGACCTACCCATCGACGACGACCTGTACTACGAAAAGCTCAAGGAAAAGATGAAGTAGGAAACACGCGATGATCACCCGCCATCCCGACAACCCGATACTGTCTGCGAAGGACGTGCCGTACCACGCGACGCTGATATTCAACGCCGGCATCACCAGGTTCAACGGCCGGTACGTCATGGTGTTTCGGAACGACTACGGTTCCGAGGAGAAGAAGAAGCTGGAGGGCACGAACCTCGGCGTGGCGTACAGCGACGACGGAGTGAAGTGGAGCGTGGAGCCGGAGCCGTGCTTCGAGATGCGCGGCGACGACATCCAGCACGCGTACGACCCGCGATTAACCGTAATAGACGGAAGATGTTACATGTGCTTCGCCGTCGGCACCAGGCACGGGGTGCGCGGCGGCATCGCGGTGACGGACGACTTCAAGGACTTCGAGGTGCTGAGCATCAGCACGCCGGACAACCGGAACATGGTGCTCTTCCCGGAGAAGCTGGACGGGATGTACATTCGCCTGGAGCGGCCGTTTCCGGTGTACGGCCGGGGCGGCGGTGAGAAGTTCGACGTGTGGATCTCCGACTCGCCCGACCTGAAGTACTGGGGCAATCATCATCTGCTTCTGGGCACCGAGAACGTGCCGTTCTGCAACGCCAAGATAGGCCCCGCCGCGCCCCCGGTGAAGACGGGGGCGGGGTGGCTCACTACGTTCCACGCGGTGGACATCGACGAGAGCCGCGGGAAGAACGGGTGGGAGAAGGCGTGGAAGAAGCGGTACACCGCGGGCATCATGCTGCTCGACCCGGACGACCCGCGGAAGATCAAGGGACTGTGCACGAAGCCGATCCTGGAGCCGGAGGCGCCGTACGAGACGGACGGCGGCTTTCGCAACAACGTGATATTTCCCGGCGGCATGATCCTGGAGGACTCGGGCGAGGTGAAGATCTACTACGGCGCGGCCGACACCGTCGAGTGCCTCGCCGTGACGGACGTCGACTACCTGATCAAGCTCTGCCTGGAGGGATGAGCGTGAGGAAGCTCTCCTCGCTCCCGAGAAACGTCTGGGCGGTAAGCCTCACCAGCTTCTTTATGGACATCTCGAGCGAGATGGTGATGAACCTGCTGCCGCTCTTTCTGACGAACGTGCTCGGCGTCGGCACGGCGGTGGTGGGTCTGGTAGAGGGCGTGGCGGAGAGCATCGCCAGCGTACTGAAGCTTCCATTCGGCTGGCTGTCCGACAGAATGGGAAAGCGCAAGTGGCTCGCGGTGGCGGGGTACGCGCTGTCGGCGGCCGCTAAACCTTTCTTCTACTTCGCCGGGGTCTGGGCCACCGTCGCGGGCGCGCGGTGGGCGGACCGGGTGGGCAAGGGCATCCGGACCGCGCCGAGGGACGCGCTGGTGGCGGATTCCGTAGGCGAGAGCCAGCGCGGCCTGGCCTTCGGCTTCCATCGGGCCGCCGATACCGGCGGGGCGGCGGTCGGGATAGGCATTGCGATACTCCTGGTGTGGCTGCTGCAGTCGTGGGACGGGGTGCTCACCCGCCGGACGTTCGAGGTGGTGGTTCTGGTGAGCATCGTGCCGGCGGCGCTCGCGGTACTGTCCCTGATGTTCCTCGCGAAGGACAAACCGTCAGAGGGGAAGGAGGAGCGGGCGAGGCCGTCGTTCCGCGCGCTGGGCAGGCCGTTCATGATGTTCCTGGTGATCGTCGGCGTCTTCGAGCTGGGCAATTCCTCCGAGGCGTTCCTGGTGCTTCGCGCGCAGGACTGCGGCCTGAGCATCCTCGGGATACTCGGCATGCTCTTCACGTTCAACCTGGTGTACTCGATGATTTCCACGCCGGGAGGGAGACTGTCCGACCGGATCGGGAGGAAGCCGCTGATAGTCGGCGGGTGGCTGTTCTACGCGGCGATATATCTTGGGTTCGCGTTCGCTAAGAGCGGCGCGCACGCGTGGGTGCTCTACGCGTTCTACGGGGTATACTACGGTCTGGCGTACGGCACGGCCAAGGCGCTGGTGGCCGATATCGTGCCCAAGGAGCTTCGAGGCACCGCGTACGGGGCGTACAGCACCGTGGTCGGCATACTGGACCTCCCCGCGTCGCTCATCGCGGGCATACTGTGGCAGGGCATGGGTTCCTGGAGCGGCCTGGGTGCACCGGCGCCGTTCATGTTCGGCGCGGCGACGGCGTTTCTCGCGGCCATCCTGATGCTGTTGTGGAAGCCGCGCGGCTGATATAATGCCGTGTTCCTTCATTCGTTCGGGAGGCAGACCTTGCGTGTTCACATGATGCTCGCGGCATTCCTTTTGCTCACGACCCCGTGTCCCGGCGGGGACGCGAAGAAGCCGGAGGACCCGGAGAAACCGAAGCATACCTTCGCATGCGCGGGGACGAAGAAAGAAGTGGACGTGAAGTCCCTCGACAAGGACCTGAAGGAGGGAGAGACGGGCATTACCGTGCTCTTCGGCGGCCAGGGACGAACGATTGTCCGCGAGATCGCGGGCGGGTCGCTGACCTTCAACGTGACGCCTCAGGTGGTCTGGATTCACGCGGTCGTGCAGAACGAGAAGGACGCACGGCCGATCCTGCAGGTGATGCTCGAGCACTTCGCGGCGGAGCGCGGCATCGAGCTTGTCGGGCAGGGGCAGATGACCGGCCGGGTCGCGATCCCGGTAGCGGCCGACCCCGGCCTGGAATACGGCGGCTCCGTCCCGGTGAAGCCGAGCCGGGAGTGCCTGAAGTGTGTGTCGAGGGACACGTTCGTCCGGACGTACGAAATCCCGAAGAAGGAGAAGGTGGAGCTGAAGATAGAGGACGGGAAGATATTCTGGGTGTCGAAGAAGGCCGGGGAGGATGTGAAAGAGGAGGCGGCGACGTTCGTGCCCATTCCGAAGAGGTACGTGATGGTGGAAGAGGGGGAGAAGAAGCAGGGGAAGTAGGGGGGAGCCATGTCGAAGCGGATAACCGGAATACTCGTTGTGCTCGTGCTGGTCTGCGGGATCGCGGGGGCGGCAGAGGTGAAGCTGACGGTGGAGGACTTCGCGAAGACGGAACGGAAGGGCGAGCCGGTGACGACCGGGGTGCCGTTCGCGAAGGGCGCGATGAAGGACGTGTCGCCCCTCGGCGTGAGCGTGGGTGGAAAGAAGATCCCGGCGCAGTTCGTGAAAACGGTGCCGTGGCCGGACGGGTCGGTGCGCTGGGCGCTGATGGACACGCAGGTGGACGTGCCGTCCGGAGGGAAGGTGGAACTCCTCGTGGCGGACGGCGGGGCCGGACCCGAGCCGAAGAGCCGGGTGAAGGTCGAGGACGGGGCGGACGCGGTGACAATCGCGACCGGCGCGCTTGTTCTCGTCATCAGCAAGAAGGAATTCAACCTGCTGAAGTCGGTCAAGGTGGACGGCAAGGAGCTGATCACCTCCGGAGGCAAGGGGCTGGTGTTCATCACCGAGAAGGGAGACACGGTGGTCGCCGCCGCGCCGAAAGAGGTGAAGGTGGAACAGTCCGGGCCGATGAAGGCGGTGGTGTGCGTGAAGGGAAACTACGGCACGCTTCACCGTGAGATGCTGCAGTACACGGTGCGCGTAACCGCTTATGCGGGAAAGAAATACATCAAGATGTATGTGTGGCTGGAGAACCAGGGTGGGTACGGCTACGCGGAGCGGGCCGAGTGGCTGAACTTCGACGGGATGTACGTGGACCTGGGGCTCGGCCTGGGAGGCGAGGTGACCGCGACGTGCGAGGGAACGGAGGCCAAGGGGAAGCTGAAGGTGGAACAGCTCTGCGGGAACCACAGTTACTCCGGTTTCGGTTTCAAGGTGACGTCGGGGGACAACGAGCTCAAGAGCGGCGCCAGGACGGACGGCATGGTGGCGCTCGCCGGCTCCAGCGGCAAGCTCACCGTCGCGATCCGCCACTTCTGGCAGAACTACGAGAAAGCGATCGAACTGGACGGCGCGAATCTGAAGCTGTGGCTGTGGCCGACGGACGGCCAGTGGCCCCGTTCCATGAAGCGCGGCGCCTCCTGCGGCGAGTTCGGCAAGGAGAGGAAGGCCGGGATGTACGCGCTGCCCGGCGGGGTGCACAAGGGGTACGAGACGATTCTGGACTTCTCGGGACGGAACGCGGCGGCGGCGTCGGCGACACTGAGCAGTCCGTTGATGGCCGTCGCGACGCCGCTCTACTACGCGACGACGGAAGCGGCCCCCGGGTGGTTCGCGCCCGCCGACTTCACCACCGGCGATGCCGACTACGACGGGAGGGTGAAGGCGTGGAACAAGATGGCGCTGAACGGGGTGGACCCCAAGGGTAAGGGGAGCCTTATCGGGGCGCGAAACGGTGGGGGCGACAAGCGCGGCTTCTGGTACGGGTGGATGGACTTCGGCGACCTGTGCTGGCAGCCCGGCGCATGCAGCCTTCACTACGACTGGACCTGGATCATGCTTCTCAACTACCTGCGAACGGCGGACCGCCGGTTCTTCGATATGGGGACCGAGATGGCCCGGCACCGCATCGACGTCGACCAGATATGGTCGGACCGGGTCAACCCGGCGTTCAGGGGACTCACCCGCTACGAGAAGGCCTATGCCGACATCCACGGCGGCAAGAAGGACGGCTACTACAAGCCCATCACGAGCCACCACTGGGGGTGCGGACCGGTGCTCTATTACATGCTCACGGGCGAGGAGAAAGCGAAGGAATGCGCCCTGAGAAGCGCGATGGGCGTCGAGCTTCGCCAGGTGAATCGTTTCAAGGAGAAACCGAATTCCGGGGACCAGCCGCGGAGCAGCGGGTGGGCGATTCTGCTGCTGTGCTCGGTGTACGACATGACGGGCGACACGCAGTACCTGGAGAAGGCGATGATCCTGTGGAACAACAACCTGAAGCTGAAGTGGAAGGAGAAGGACGCGACGTTGGGCTGCGGCAGCAACATACAGTACCTGTACTGTCTCTATCCGCTGTGCGTTCTGCACGACAGGAGCGGGAACGACGAGATACTCGAGTGTCTCAAGCTGGGTGCGGCGACGGACGGAGTGGACAAGACGAACCGGATCGAGATAAACCACCTGACCAACCTGTTCGGGTACGTCGGGTACCTCACGAAGAATGACGAATACCTCAAGAAGGCCAAGGCGCACTTCGCGACCGCGGTCCAGGGCGACGACCCGGCCTGTTACGGGGGCGGCGGGGCCTGGACGAAGGAGAGCGCCAAGCGGCTTCGCTACGGCCACATCCTGCAGTATGCCTGCTGGAAGCTGAAGACCGCGAAGTAACCGCAGCGCTGACGGGCACTTCCCGAGCGGGTTCGTGGCGAGACCGACGGGACGAAGGTCCTTCCTTGGTCGGGCGAGCCGCGCCCTCGGAGGCGGCATATCCGCACTGATGCCGCCGAGAATGAGTGAGGGGAGTGGTCGTCAGCGCTTGTATTCGGGGTCTCGGCGTGCTAAAATCAAGCCTTTTTCAGCGGGAAGATTTTCTCTGAGTTGATGAGGAGGGTCCCATGGAGTACGAGCAGGAGGAGAAGAAGTCCTTCACCGGCGAGAACGTGAAGATCCTCGGTGAGACCTACGAGGCCGGAGAGCCGGTGGGCGAGGGCGTCGGAACCTGGCGCGATAAGATCAAGAGCAGGGCGGAGATGATTTCATATCTTCGCGGCTGTGAGAGGTACTGGTACGGTGACGAGGGATTCGGAAGCGAGAAGCGGAAGAACCCCGCCTGACGAGCGATACATGAAAGGAGGCACGCATGCCCTTTGAGATTCCAAAGGAAACGTATACCGGGGCGATCAGGCAAATGACTCTCGGTACGGGTGACAAGGCCGTCACCATCGGCGGCGAGGACTGCTATCCGTTCCACCTGTTCGAGGGGAACACGCCAAATCCTCCGAAGATCGCGTTCGAGGTGACCGACGTGAAGCCGGAGACCTGGCCCGCCGCCGCACAGGAGCCCTTCCAGGACGTTCTGGAGGATCCGGTTGCCTGGGCGAAGAAGTGTATCGCCGAACACGGCGCGTACATGATCGATCTGGAGCTCATCAGCACGGA
>CAYMFW010000221.1:0-7469 GCA_964389785.1 uncultured Planctomycetota bacterium | reverse complement strand
CGGGCTGGGGTAGCTCTCGAGAAGCGCTTTGCGGGACGGTATTCCGTCAGCTCCGGTGTCGACCGAGATGATGGTTATCATCTGGATGACGGTTATGTGGTTGGTGTCTTCCAGATTGCGGTGAGCAAGATGGACAAGAGCCCGACGTTCACGGTCTGGATTCGCGGCATGCACACGCGTCGCCATATGGATGAACGCAACACATCATCTCGCGTGACTCGCGAACGCTTGAGCATTGACGCGACCTGTATGCTAGAGCAACCGCGCGAAGAAATCCTGAGGCTAGGATTCGATACCACCCCCTGCGATTTCGTCGCCTTGGGGGTCTTCTCGGAAATCGAGCGTCTCTTGCCGCCGGGATATTACCGTCGCGACCATTCTCACCCCATGGCAGAGCCCGGTGACATCCCCCTGTCTTTGATGCGCCGGATCGTCGAGACCGACCCACGAACCGAGGGAGAGTGGTGGCTTCCCGCGGGTGCGGGCCCCCCGTATCCCCCGCACGTTACCGACGATTTCCTGCGAGAGGTAATGAGAGAATGCATCTTCAGGAAGACCGACCTGAACAGAGACGGGTCCTTGGAGACCATCATGCAGGTCCATCTCAACCAGTCGCCGAGCGACAACACCACGTTCTATGTGCTCGTCAGGGAGAACGCGGAGTGGCGAAAGGCCGGGTTCGTATTGGGAAGGGAGTATCAGGTTCTGCGGGCGGACACCCCCTCGGGGTATTCGGATATCGTGGGCACATGGCGGCGGGGAGAAGAGGAGTACTTGATTGCCACGTATCGATATCACAACGGCCGATACCAGAAGTGGCGGTCACACGTAGAGGTCCCGGGTCGAGGTGGGGCTCCGTTCATCATGAATAAGGAAGAATATGAGCTTCACTAGGAGAGGGCTGATCTCTGTGCATGCCTTCTGGGTGGAGTAGAAGGATAGCGTCTCCGCCCCCACCCCCCTTGCCAAACCGCCTTTCCGCCGTATACTTAGGCAGGGAGGGTGAGTGCGGGACGAGGACATCAGAAACAGTACGTTTGTTGACGTAAAGGACACCGTCCGGGAATATCTGGCCAGTCAGGCGGCGCAACAGCATGAACGAGTGCAGCGGAGATGGGCCACGACGCGGCAGCTTTTCATCGGCATGGCCCGCGGAATCTGGACGGGGGTCCCCCTTTTCGCCCTTCTGATACTGATTTCAGCCACGATCACTCTCTCGCTGGGAGTCATCTCACCTTCCTTGCTCCGCGTTGTCCACGGAGGATTGTGCCCGGCTCTGTTAGGCAACCACGACTGGCTGGACCCTGTCCCAGCCAGTCATTGGGCGTGGATCATCCTGGCGTTCGGCGCGGCCATATCGGTCTTCGTCGGCTACCACGCGGCCGAGGCGGCTACCAGAAGCAACGTGTGCAGTGGTGCACAGAGGGTAGTCGCGGGATCCTTCTCCGGGCTGGGCCTTGCTCTCGCGGCTCTGGTGCCGTCGTGGTGCTGTGACAGCTTCAGCCGAATCCCCCAAAGATTCTGGCTGTTCGCGCTGTGTCCCCCCTGCAGCCTGATGACGGAGACCGTTCCTGATGAAATCAGGATCGGCAGTGCGGTTGGATGGATTGCCCTTGCGTGTGCGGCTCTCTTCCCAATGGCAGGGGCGTTCTGGCAGTTTCGCAGAAACCGGGGCCAGAACACGCGCTGGTCCGGCAAGGTGATAAAGGGCATTTGGCTGCACGCCTCGTTGTTCCTTTTCCTGATGCTCATTGCTTCGGTCACCCTTCTTCTTGTGCTCACCCACGGGTATCTCCTGCGACCGGCTCTCATTGTCACATGGGTCAGTGTCGTGCTCGGATTCGCGCTTCTGGTATCGCTGGTCGTTCGAGGCATTCGCAAGGGCCATCTGCGTCCCGTGGCTGTCAGCTTACTGTGCGCATGGACGCTCGCATATTCCTGGGGGACCCGCTCAAGGTACTACGAGAACCTCCCGGATATGGCCCCGCTGAATGCTCTTGTCGAGGAAATCAATAATACGTATCAGGTCCCCGACCAGGACAACGGTGCTGTTGTCTACAAGAAGGCCCTGGAAAGGCTGCGCGTGCCGCCGGATTGGAGGGAGTTTGAGGAGGATGGTCTCTGGACGCGCGAAACGCACCCGAGTCAAACCGCCATGCTGGACGATAATTACCACGCATTGTCGCTGGCGCTGGACGCAGCGCGGAAGCCGGCAACCTTCTTCCGGATTGATTCGATCGGCCGGACAAGATACGGACATTTTCTCTTTCTGGATGAATCGCTCTCATCCCAACTGCGCCAGCTCGGCGCGCTCATGGTCGGTCGCGCTCGTTTGTGTGCGGGCGAAGATGATGTGAGTGAAGCCATGGAGAACCTCGACGCGTGTTTCCGGCTCGGAACCGATCTGCAGAAGTCGGTTGTTGTCTGGAGAGGCATGGGCCTGCGCAGCAACGTCATCAGGGCCACGCGGGACATACTCGCGTCACGTGACCTGACGTACCACGACATCGAGAAAGTGGAACAGGGCCTCGCGGACTGGGCGGACGCGATGCTGAACAAGGACTGCTGGTGGAAGTGGGAGCGCAAGGAAATCATCCCGTCTGTCATGGCTCTTTCTCCCGGATCTGATGTCCGGAGAGGGCCGCTCAAACACATGCCCCATTTATTCATCTCCAAGAACAGAGCCGTTGAGATCGCAGAAGAATTCCTGACTCCCGGCCCTGTGGAGCCCAAGTCGGCATGGGATCGACGATTCCACAGGATGACCTGGCGGGGGGATCGGATCTCGGAGCACCTGAAGACCATCCGGTCCCCTCTGGATGTCGGCTCCGCGACGTTCGCGAGTCGGTCTTACCCCTGGCATTGGGGGTGGTACGACGCGCTCACCGGCGAGTATGCTCGACTGCAGGTTCTACGGCTGGGCGCAGCGGCGAAGCGTTTCGTCTGGAGACACGGCAGGCCTCCTTCTGCACTGGAAGAACTCGCGCCGAAATACATCGATTCGGTGCCGCTGGATCCGTTCACCAACAACCCGTTGAAGATCGTCAATACAGGCACCGAGTTCAGGGCCTATTCGGTAGGCGTTAACATGAAGGACAACGGCGGGGAAGGGCCGACCTGGGAGCGGCCCGCGAATTGGGGAAACTGGGGAGACAAGGACGACATCGTTTTCGCTTTCAAGGTGAATCGGGAATCGGAGACCACGTCTTCCCGTAAATTCCCGGGGCTGTCGTCATTCCGCTGGGTATGGGCCAACATGAAAGGAGGCGAGCCGGACGTCCACAGAATACACGTCACTAACCATGACCTGCTGGAGAAGTGGAAGTCCATTCCTCCTCGAGAAGCCCGCGAGGAATTGGAACGCCTCATGGCCGACGAGGAGTTCGACTTCTACTACAAGCTGTTCCTCGCCGCAGTGGCGGCGTCGCGCGGAAGCGAGAAAGGTAAGGAACTGATACTGCAGGGCCGCAAGAATACTGATGAGAAGATGGTGGATAATACGCTTTGGGCACTGAGAATTGTGGTAGACGAAGCGGACTCGCCGCCCGAATGGGTAATCGATGAGATGATCGCCGCCCTACGGGACGAGCGCCTTGTATGGGTTAGGGACCCGGACCTGCCGGGGCCATCCAACTCTCCCTACATCATTCCGACGATCGCGGAAGTCGCCGACGGTTCCATGTATCTCTCCCATAAGCTTGGCGATCTCAAGTGCGAGAAGGCGGTACCAGCTCTGATTGAGGTGGCAAAGAAGGACCGTCGCAGCGGCAGCGCGGTGTGGTCGCTCGGCGTGATCGGAGGCAAAGAGGCGAGGAAGTTCCTATTCGAAGAGCTCAAGAAGAGATCGGAAGCGGTCTCTCCCGAGAAGGGACAGATATTGCCGAGAGACCTGGTAGGATCCATGTCCAATCTCAAGGCAAGAGAAATGGTTCCCATCCTGCTGAAGCATCTCAACGATACATACGTGATAGAAGCGCTTCGACACATCGGAGACCGGCGCGCCGTAGGCCCACTGAAGCGGCTGGTGGAAGCTGAAGGTGTCTTCGGCAGCAATAAGGAAGCGAAGTTCAACAAGCCCGACAGGAAGAAGGACCGCCTGGACGAAGCGAGGGTCGCTCTAGCTATTCTGGAGAACGAGGACCCTATTCCCGCTCTTTGCAGGCTGGTTGGCGACCGAAGCCTGGGCATGTTCAAGAGAAGAGCGGCAGTGTGGGAGCTCATAGACAGGGCCGACCCGCGCGCGATTCCCCCTCTCATCAAGGCCGCCGAAACCGATCCAAGCGGGGTGGTAGTGAACCAGTCCATCTACGCGCTGGGCCACTTCAGGCACAAGGATGCGGTGACTGGTCTTATCAGGTGTTTCGACGCAAACTTCGAGGGCAAGAGCGATTGGAAGCGGGCCCTCGACCCAAAGATGTTCAGAGAGAACATTGCGAAAGCGCTCAAGAAGATAACGGGTAAGGATCTCGGTCCGGACAAGAAGCCATGGGAGGAATGGTGGAAGAAGCAGGGGAAAAAGCTCTCTCCGGCGCCCTCCGCAAAGCCGTAGCCCCCTGCTAGGCAAAGGGGATCAAGTTACCTGTCCCCGAATTAGTGAAATAGAGTAACCTGTCACTCTATTTGTTTGAGGTGGTTGATGACGGTGCCGACGTGCCGGTAGGGGTTGTCCGGAGCGAGCTGGGCGACGTAGTCGGTGGCCGCCTCGATCTGCGGCAGCTCATACTTCCCCATCAGCGTCAGATACGTCTCCGCCACGTCCCGGCTGTTCGGCCGGTCCAGTCTCCCGGCTAACTCGCGCGCCTTCTCGAGCTTCTTCTCTCCGTACGTACTCTCCAGATGCCCCCACTCCGCCCGGATATCCTCGGGAGACATCAGCGGCTTCAGCCGGTAGTCGTTCGGCCGGCGCAGATCGAACCTTCCGTCCACCACTGACGACCGGCGCACCTCCAGTATCTCCTCCTGCTCCAGCCCGTCCAGGGCCTTATTCACTGTCCAGTGGTGGATGGAGTACTTCCTCGCGATCCTCTCCTGGCTGAGTGACCACCACGGTTTGTTCCTGCTCTCCTCCGTCTCCACCAGCGCCACCAGGTACAGCACTTTCTCCGACAGCCCGAGCGTGTTAATCCATCCGTACTCCCAGAACTCCACCGGCACCGCGATGCCGCTCTCCTCGCGCGCGCGGCGAAGCTTCATCTTCACCGTGCGAGTCCCGCCATGCTTGGGAACGAGCGAGAGGAGACCGTATTCCCTGTCCAGCTTGCGCAGCACCCTCAGGATCGCCGCTCGATGCTGCGTGTCCGTCATCGCCTTGTCCAGCCCGAGCCGTTCGGCGTACGCCTTGAAATCCACCTTCATCTCGCCCCGTTTGCCCTTCGGCCGCCCGACGTGCTCCCGCCACAGCTGCAGGAACAGCTCGAACGAGCGGTTGTCGTGATCGTTCACCATGGCCGCGACCAGGTCCGGGTCCGTCACGAAGCGGCTCGGCACCCGTACGGACCCGCCGGACGCCGCCTCCCCCGGCGCGCGCAGCGGAATCTTCGCGATGCGCTCCCGCATCCGCGCCGCGAACTCCTTCGACCGCACCAGCACAGACGCCTCGAAGTTGTACTTCATCGCGCTGTCCGACCAGTTGGCGCTTCCGCAGATGACGGTGTCGTCGTCGATCACCACCAGCTTCCCGTGCAGAAGGGCCGGCCCTTTGGCGTACCGCGCGTCCACGCCCCCCGCGGCCAGCATCTCCCGCGCGGTTTCGTTCCCCCAGTTCGACCGCTCCAGTATCACGCGCACCTTCACCCCGCGGCGGTGCGCGTCGAGAAGCTCCCGAAGAAGGATGAACGTCGGGCTCCCTGGGCTGGAGTGCGGATACACCCGGAACAGGTACATGGCAACGATGATCTCCTTTTCCGCCGCCCGGATCTCCCTGCGCACCGCGGGGAAGTAGTCACGGTTGGAGATGTCGGTGACGCGGGCCTTGAATTCCGGCGCGGCCCCGACCGATTCCGGCGCGGAAGCGGCAGGGATTGAAGCGGCCAGCCCGGCGATAAGCAGAAGGACAATGAATACGCGTCCACTTTTCATAGTGGGGGCATTCTACCAGCTTACCCCGTCCCTGGTCAGGGGGAATGTGGAATCATGCTGTAGAGCTCGGCGGGGAAGCGAAGAGGGCGCTTTGACCTGGAATTCGTTGGGATGACTGTACTTGGGGAAAGTGTACAAAGAGGCAGAGAAGCCCCTCCTTCACAATAGTCCTTCTACGGTAGCACAATGTCCCAGTCACGTATACAATAGGTGATTACCGAGGGGTTGAAAACTTGCTCGAATCTTAGGGAGAGGACAATGCCAGTGAGAGCAGATTCGGAGTTTCTCGCGCCGCCCCCTTACTGTCCGTACGCTTCCGGTCCTTGCGACCAGAGCATGCAAGACATCAGTCCCCGCAAGGCATTCTTCATCTTCCCATCGCAACCATCTCTTCTGGCAATGACAGTTTCTGAGGCTGTTAGACAACTGCAGAAGTACGGTGGAGTGGAATCTTGGCTGTCTTGGCAAGACCTAGCATCCGGTGGACAGATCATATTCTGTGAGATATGCAAGGCAATCCGGTCTGCAGAACTCATAGTCGCTCATATCACCACTATGAACTTCAACGTACTTTTCGAACTCGGGTATGCCGTTGGTCTTGGGAAGCCCGTCTTGCCAATTCGCGACAGCAGCTATGAAAGAGACAAGAAACTTTTTGACGAAATTGGCATCTTTGACACTTTGGGCTACGAAACGTTCACAAACAGCAACGACCTAGTGGGCCTCGTCAGGGGCAACACCCCAAAATCCCCGCCGATAAATGTTACTCCGGCCATCAACGCTCGACAGCCCATATATTACGTACGGGCTCCCATAGAGACCGATGGAAGCGTCAAGATATTCTCCTGCCTCAAGAAGTGCTACTTCTTCAATCTTAGAACATTTGACTCTCGGGAAGTGTCTCGTCTTTCGTTACATGAAGCATACAAACAAACACTTAGCTCTCTCACCATCATAGCTCACCTGCTGGCATCGGAGCGCACGGGAGCTACCGCACACAATGCGCGGGCAGCATTTGTGTGTGGGATGGCGATGGCAGCGGGGAAACATGTCTTGATGCTTCAAGAAGGGATGGAAACACAGCCTATCGACTATCGTGACATAGTCATGCCCTATACTGATCTTAACGTCATCCCAAATCATATCGAGAACATCGTGAGGGCAACGGCTGACACATTTCAGTCGCTCGAGTCGAAGGACAAGCCATTGCCAACAGGCTTGTTGGAGCGTATTGACCTTGGAGATATTGCCGCGGAAAACGAAATACAGTCGCTGCGCACTTACTTTGTGAAAACGCCACAGTTTCAGCAGGCGCGGCAGGGACATGCTCGATTGGTTATTGGTCGAAAGGGATCGGGAAAGACTGCTATATTCTATGGAGTGCGCAACCA
>CAYMFW010000220.1:0-7543 GCA_964389785.1 uncultured Planctomycetota bacterium | reverse complement strand
CAGACGCGGTGCTTCCGTCGTCGCATTGCTCGCTCGGTTGCACCACGCCGTCCCTCTGCCCATATAATCTGTCTTCGTTCCATCGTCCGGACCTTCACTTCCTGAAAGCCGGCCTTCACCAGCATTTGTCCGATCTCGGACGCCGAGTAGTAATTCTCGTCCCACAGCCGTTGCGCGAGAGAACGGCGGGGGAAATCCACGATCAAGATCTTCCCGCCCGGCCGGAGCTTGCGGCGGGCCTCCTTGAGCACTCCCCTGGGTCCTCTCATCTCATGCAGGGCCCACATGGATACAGCTGCATCTATCGAGCCGTTCCCCAGGAAATCGAGCTTCGAGGCATCTCCCCGGACGCACCGCAGATAGCCGGCTTTCCGGGACCTGTGTCGCCGATCTGGAAACCTCTTGGTCGAGATATCCACACCCGTAACCTGCTGGCGGTAGCGCTTCTCTAGAAACCCGCCCAGTTCACAACTGCCGCAGCCGATATCGAGAACTCTGTAGGCAAGCCTCACCTCCCGCCCGATTCGCTCATACAGACGAGGCTTGATTCGATCGTAGAAATCGTCCGGTATGGCCCGGCTTCGGAGATTATCCATCACTTCCCGTCATACGTCTTTCACACTGCCGAACGCACCGTTGAGAGACACATGGCCCCTCCTTCCAGTTCTGTCGCAAGACGATCCAACCGCTGATATTCGTGTGGGCTACCCTGGAATAACTTGAGATGCGTTTCATGGCCAGTATAATGTTCGATATATCGAAGAGCAAGGTTCGGGGCCCGACTCCAAGGAGAAGATTGATGGATTGGTGGTGGAAGCGAAGGCCGAAAGACACAACCGAACTGAGCAGGAATGATCCCTGCTGGTGCGACAGCGGGAAGAAATACAAAAAATGTCATATGGCGGCAGATGCCCGCAAACGAGCTCGCAGGGCCGTGCCGACCTGCACAAGTTCATCCTGAAAGCGTTGACAATGGCACAGTTCGCGCCGCGGCACTCGGGGGAATATGATTATGATCACGATTCGCTGCATCGTTGGAGTTCTTATCGGGGGCGTTATTGGAGGGGTTGTCGGATACTTCGGGAAATGCTCGGGCAGTACCTGAGGCATGACAGCCAGCCCCTGGTCGGGGGCCGTTTTCGGCGCAGTGCTCGGGTTGGTGTTTGCCCTATCGCTCCAGACAGAATAGTGGGATGAAAACAGGGAAGCTCAGGGCCAATCCCCGTTTCAAACGACGGCTTTCAGACTGAGTGTGGCCGGACAGCTCACGCTGGTTGATATCGGGCACTATTTCTCAAGCTTCATCACCTTCCGCGCCTCCTGAGGGTCGTCCACGTCTATCTCAATATCTACCTCGATCTTCGTGAATCGAAGACCTTCGGGGGTCTTTTCCATTAAGCCTCTGGAGGTGCTCTGATAGAGCTGAAATTCAACACCACCCGTTTCCGCGAAGTAGAGGAACGTGCTCATGAGACAGCTTCCGACGGAGGCCACGAAAAGCTCTTCAGGCGACCATGTATCCTGTGGGCCATCGAACTCCGGAGGTGTTGCGACGATCACCGCGGGATTGTTCCTGGCGTGAATGCTGCATTCCTTCCTAGCGCGCCAGGCGGTTCTGGTCGTGAACTCAAACATCATTCTCCCCCCTCAATGTCTTGTATCCACGCTATCTGGGTTTCCCCTTGTTTTGTTTGATCTCCTGGAGAAAGTGCTTTGCGTGCCGGGCATACGGGCCGTCCGGATGCTCCTTGATGAGCTTCTCGAAGGCCTTGGCGGCGCCGTCGCTGTCCTCGGTCAGCAATCTGCACCTGCCGAGGTACATGAGCGCCTCCGGCAGTCGCTCGCTTTTCGGGAAGTCGGCCATCAGCTTCTCGAACCTCTCCGCGGCAGAGGAGAACTTACGTTCGTTCGCAAGCACGATTGCCAGATGGAATGCGATATCGTCCGCGTAGCCGGCCTTGCCTTTCGGATCGATTCCCATCACCTCTCCGAATTTCCTCTTCGCGTCTTCGGTCTTACCATTCTCGAACGCAATGGTGCCCAGCAGGTAGAGGGCGTGGACCTTTTTCTCCTTGGAATTGTCCCTGTCGAGCCTGCAGACCTTCTCGAGGAGTGGGACCGCCTCGCTCCTGCGCTCCAGCTCGACGTAAGCTCTCGCAAGGTCAAGTGCATGGGCGGCATTTTCGGCGTCCCTCTCAACCTTTTTCTTGAGACCATCCAGAGAGACGGCGGCACGCAGGAATCTCAGGAAATCCTCGGGGGGCGAGAATCCGACCTTTCTGGCGATGATATTCCTCTTCGTATCCAAAACCAGCGTTGTCGGTATGCCCCGGATTTCGAATTCCCTGCCGAGCGAGCGTTCTTCCGACCGTCCCGTGTGTATCATCAGGGGAACAAGGTTCGCGTTGACGAATTTCGCGACACCCGCATCCGGCCATGTCTGCTGTTCCATCATGCGGCAGGGCGGGCAACGTTCGGGGTTGGTGAAAAGAAGGAGGATGTTCCTCGATCTCTTCTTGGCCGCTCCTGCTGTTTCATGCCAGGAGGACTTCCAGGCGACGGCTTCCGCGGCATTCTCCGCAAAAGCGGCCGCCAAGGCAACTGGCAGAATCAGCAGGCTCAATAGCGTGAGATTCCTGATGGATTTGTCGACACGGGTCTTCACCGTCACGACTCACCCCCCTTTTTCACATCGTCCATGTATGCCGCGATGCACTTCCTGCAGGACTGTCCCCCTGCGCCGCCAGCGAGGAAGTCCTGAAAGTCATTCAGCCACCTTGCACCGCGCCGCGAATGACGCTGCATGAATGCCAGGAAACACACGAAGCGTTCCAGACCCTCCTGGTCAATAGCGTGTTCCATTCTGCAGGCAGTCTCTTCGGCATGTTCGGCGTCCAGCCGAAGCACGTCTTCGAGAAAGCGCCTGATGATCACGTGCCTTACCGCTATGTTCTCCGCCTTGCTTTTTCCCTCGTTGGTTAATGTAATGACCTCGTAGGGTTCGTAATTTATCAGGCCCTTCTCGGCAAGGCTCTGGAGGGCGGCAGTCACCGTGGACTTGGCCACGTTCTGTTCCTTTGAGATATCCTTCGGCCGCGCAACCTTCTTCTCACCTTCAATGCGGTAGATACTCAGCAGGTAGTCTTCCAGTGTGGGACTCAGTTCCAGGCTCATTCACCCCCCTCTCCAAGTTCCGCCTCTGCAAGAAGAGATTTCAGGCGTTCCACGCCTACCGGTCTGGCTTCCAACGGTATCCCCATGAGATCGGAGATCTCGAGGATTTTCTCCGGTTCCGTCGCACAAAGCTTATCATAAAGACCCACAGTATCCAAAAGAACAGCCTTGTCGAATCTTCCGAATGTCTCGTTGTATTTCCCCTTGTCCCATTCGTGGAACACGCTGTTCCAGTAGAGTATCCAGCCGGGCGTCAGCCAGTAGACCTTGGAATCTCCCGCTATCCGTTCTCTCGTGTCCGAGTCCGCAATCATATCCACGCAGTTCTGCGCCAGGACCCTTGAGATATGGCCTCCGACCTCTTCGCAGAGAGCGTCAACGGCGCGGTAGGGATTGCTCATGTCAACGTAGCAGAGCTTGCCGTAGACGACGATTGAGCGAAGCCCCTCGCCCCTCATCGTCTCCAGCCGTCTCTTCAACTGTTCCTCCAACAATGGCATGCGCTCGTGAAGGCCGGGGGCGGTGAAGAAAAGCCTCTTCTCATCTACGAAACCTTCCTCTGCCAGCTTGGTCAGCTCGGGTCTGAGCGTGCCGCAGGCCACAATCGCCGTCTTCTCGAGATTCAGTCGCATTGCATCTCCTTGCTTCGACGTTCATGTTCAGCAAGAGGTTTCTTCGCTTGGATTGCGACAAACCCTCCTTCTCCGTGGCCAGTCTGGAACTTCTGGATGCTCTTGATTTCCGGAAGGTTGCCGAAGAGAGTTTGAATTACGCTCTGTAGGCAAAAGCCGCTGTCAATCAGAACAGAGACAACGTCCCGTGCGGAGTAGAATACGGCATCGCGATAGAAAACGTTCTCACTCTTCCGATCCTCATACTGTCTTCCCAGGAAACTGGACCGATCCACAAACCCGACGACCAGAAGTCCACCTTCCTTGAGTATGCGGTGCGTCTCGAGAAACGACGTCTTCAAATCGTCGACGAAACAAATTGTTGTTACCATGAGAGCGTATTCGAACGTATCGTTTCTGAACGGAAGGCGCTCGGCTATTCCATCGAGTACTCGCAAGCCCTTCTTGCGAGCCAGGCAACGCATCGGCGCAGAGGGTTCCACTCCCAGCTTGATTCCCAGCGGGGCGGCGAATCTCCCTGTGCCGATCCCTATTTCAACCGCTCTTTCTTGCGGAGGAGTCATATGTTTGAGCGCCCTCAGTTCGGAGAGGTAGGCATAGTGATTTTTCCGAAACCACTCTTCGTATTCCTCGTAGTGTTCGTCAAAAGGCCGAGTTCTGGCCATACTCAACACCATATCTGCCGGGCAGCGGGCCCGGTCCGTTTCCCGCAATACTTACCACACAAGCAGAAAGACTTGCAGCTAGTTCGAGCGCCAGTATAATGTTCGAATGGTCGAAAGTCAATAAGACGAAAGGTGTGCCTTGCCTATGAGGAATCAAATGACTGATTACAGGGAGGAGTTCAAGGACATGGCCACCCTTCTTGGCTATGAGACTGTCGAGAAGGACAGGTGACCACTATTCTTCTTTGGACGAATTCGTTAACAAAGAAAACGCGAATGGAGAAAAATGGAAGCAGAAGAAATTCAGGCACAAGTTGACGCTGGAGTTGACGCAAATACTTTAACCACTGCTTCAGAATCTGACGGGATAAGTTTGCGCGAACGCTGGCGCAGAACCATGTTCTTTCAGAAGGTGGATTCTATTCCCAATTTCGAATTTGGATATTGGGATTCAACTCTGCCAAAGTGGCACGAGCAGGGATTGCCGCCAGAGGTGAATAATGAAGCCAGCGCCTATACATATTTTGGGATTGAGAACTGGCATACGGCATGGATCAACGTCATGGGGTTACTGCCGCCGTTTGATTACAGGGTGATAAAGGAAACAGACGAACGGCTGATCTATCGCGATCAAAGCGCTTGTACCGCGGAAATCAACAAGAAGGGCGACAAGTCTATTCCACACTATATTGATTTCTACCTTAAAGATCGGAAGACATGGGAGGATTACAAAGAACGGCTTCAGGCCTCTGAAGACCGAGTGCCATCCAACTGGGAAGAATTGGTAAAGAAGTACAATAAGCGCGACTATCCTTTAGCGGTTGGGATTGGCTCAATGATAGGCTCCCCGCGTAACTGGATTGGGTTCAAAAATATCGCGCTTATGATATATGACGATCCTGAACTTCTCGAGGAAATTATTGAAACCTTATGTTGTTTGGTATGCGACACATTGGAGCGCGTATTACCGGATGTGGAATTCGACTTTGGCGCGGGATGGGAAGACATCTGCTTCAATTCCGGTCCAATTGTCGGCTATGAGTTCATGCGCAATGTTGTAACGCCGCGCTACAAACGCATTACGGATCTTCTCAAGAAACATGGCTGTCATGTTGCCTGGACTGACTGCGACGGGAATATTGTGCCGGTTATTGACTGTTTTCTTAATGGCGGCATTAACTGCATGTTTCCGGTTGAGGTTCACGGCGGCAGCGATCCCGTGCTTATGCGGCAGAAATGGCCGGACATCCTGATGCAGGGCGGAGTGGATAAAATCAAGCTTGCCAAAGGCAAACAGGAAATTCGCGCCGAACTGGAACGATTGTTGCCATTGGTGAAATATGGCGGATTTGTTCCGGGAGTTGATCATCGTGTGCCGGCCGATGTCTCGCTGGAAAATTACAAATACTATCTCAAGCTGAAACGCCAAATGTTCGGCGCCGGCGGTAGTCCGCAGTACGACGAAAATAAACTATGAGTTCAAACAAGAAAATAGTATGACCATGTGCAAACTTCATATTGCATAGGATCCCGGATGGTTCCAATACACTTGTGGCACCGGTAAGCCGGGCAAGGCGATTCATCCTCCGGCAGAAGCCAAGCTACCGCGTCACGGTAACGCGTGCTGCGTTCAGCAGTTTCTTGGCCGGCTTGACAACCCAGTACGACTCCATCTACGCGGTGGCACTGGGAGCAAGCCCGGTCCAACTCGGGGCACTGAACAGTGTCAAGGGGGGCGTAAGCGCCGTTATGTCTCTTCCCGCCGGGTGGCTAGGGGACCGATATGGCATCAAGCGTTTCTACGTGATAGGGATCGGTCTGATAGCCCTTGGCGCGGCGATATACGGGATTGCACCGGATTGGCGCGTACTTCTCGCGGCAGTGATCCTGATCTCACTCTCAATGCGGTTAACGGGCACGGGATGCAGCGTGCTTTGCGCGGATCAGCTCAAGAACGACGACCGGGCGACGGGACAGAATTTGTGCAATGCGATCGCTTCTCTTTTTCTCGCTGTCTCCCCCATGATCGGAGCCGTACTTGTCACAAGGTTCGGCGGACTGAACGCCCAGGGCCTGCGGCCGCTCTATTACATGCAGTTCGTCGGCTACGGCCTAATTTTGCTCTATGTGGCAATGCGATTGCGGGAGCCGGTCCGACCTAAACTCGTTGAAGAGCGGGATCGCGTCGGGGTTCTTGGCGATTTCCGCCGGATTTTCCGGGATGCGCCTCATCTGAAACGGTGGATCGCCGTCGCCTGTCTCTCTCGCCTGCCCTTAGCCATGGCGCTGCCGTTCATGCATGTGTTTGCAAACGAGGTAAAAGGCGCGGGACAATATACGTTGAGCATGATGAGCGTGGCGATGGTTGCGGCTCACATACTGTTCGGGATCCCACTGGGACGGCTGGCCGACCGCTTGGGACGCAAGAGAGTCATCTACATGCTGACACCACTCTGGTATCTATCCGGCATCATGCTCATCACGGCGCGTGGGCCTGTCGGTCTCATACTGGCCGGAACGCTGTGGGGCTTCTATCCGATCATGAGCATTGTTACGAGTTCTATGACCCTCGAGCTTGTGCCGTTGCAATGTATGGGCCGGTGGAGCGGCGTGCTCGGGCTGTTCGCAGGCTTGGTGACAATCCCGGCGCCTTTGATTGCCGGCCTGGTCTGGCGGCACGTTGGTCCGGCGTATGTGTTCGTTATCCCGATTGCTCTCGATCTCGCACTACGAATTCCCTTGCTGAGGACGATTCCGGAGACTTTGTGGAGGCAGGAGCTCTGAATTGAAAGGCACATAATTTCTCCTTATCAATATTCATGGGGGACACCTTTAATATGCAGAAGCAGGTGATCCTTATTGCTGTCCAAATCATCAATCCATCCATAATTTGCATCATCTTTGGAGTCCAAATCCTTCACATACGGTTTGATATCCAACAAAGGAGTGCCGTCAAACACATCCAATCCTGATGTAAATATTTCATTATCGACAATCTTTCTTATGCGAACGATACTGATTCCTATGGGGTTCGGGCGGTTAGGGCTGTGCAGGTCGAAGACACCGCGTTTC
>CAYMFW010000219.1:0-7551 GCA_964389785.1 uncultured Planctomycetota bacterium | reverse complement strand
TGCCACCGCGCGGGAGCTTTCCCGGCGCGATCTCGAAGGCGCGGCGAAGCTCCTGGCTCGCGCCCGCAGCGTGCTGGCCGCCGGATCGGCGGCGTCGGCCGTGACCGCGCGGGAGATCGAGTACCAGCTCGCCCGCCTGGGCATCAACGCCGTCGCCGTGGCGGACAACCACATGCAGCTGGTGCGGGCGGTCTCCCTCACGTCCCGCGACGTCGCGTTCTTCGTATCGTTCTCGGGGAGCACCCGGGACGTCCTGGCGGCGGCGGAGGTGGCGCGAAAGGCCGGGGCGAAGATCGTCTGCCTGACGAATTTCGAACGGTCCCCACTCGCGGAGCTGGCGCATCTCACGCTGGCCACCGCCGTTCATCGCGACCCGCTGTCCGCGGAGGTGGCCCCGAAGGCGGCGGCGGACTTCGTGCTGGACGCGCTCTTCGACCGGGTTCGCGCGCACAGGCGGGACGCCCGCGCGCGCCTGAAGAAGACCTTCAAGGCGGCGTCGGAAAGGCAGCTGTAGGCATATGAAAGACGCTCTCTACCTGGGAATCGACGGCGGCGCCTCGAAGACGGCGGCCGTGCTCATGGACGGAACCGGCGCCGTCCGAGGAACGGGCGGGGGACCGGGCAGTGCGGTGAGCGGTACGCCGTCGGATGAGGCGTGCGTCGTGCTGGCCGCGGCCGCTGGCGGGGCGCTGGATGAGGCGGGGGTATCCCGCGGGGACGTCGCGCGCTGTTCCATCGGGCTGAACGGCGTCGACTTCGAGGACGAGCGGGAGCGTCAGCTCGACGTTCTCACCGCGCGCCTCGGCCTGTCGAAGGAGCGCACGTCCCTCGTCAACGACGGCATCGTCGCGCTGTGGGGGGCGTCGCCGGCGGAGCGGGCCGCCGTTCTGCAAGTGGGGTCCGGATTTACCTCGGCGTTCAGGTGCGCGTTCGGCGGCGAGACGCTGTTCGACCACCTGAATGTGGGACGGACGCTGGATATCAGGCGCGAGCTCACCGTCGCCGTCGCGCGGATGATCGACGGGCGGCTGGATCGCACCCCGCTGCTGGACGCCGCGCTGACGCACTTCGGGATCGAATCGGAGGAGGAGTACGCCGACCGGCTGTTCCGGGGAACGATACCGCCGGAGCGGATCGCCGACTCGGCCGCGCTGGTGTTTGCGGCCTGGAGGGAGGGTGATCCCGCGGCGCGCGCGATCGGCGACCGGGCCGTCGAGGATTACGCCCTCGCCGCCGCGGGCATGCTGCGGCGCCTCGGCGCCGGCCCGGCGGACATGGTGTTCGGCGGGGGGGTGATGCAGCAGGCGCCCGGCGAGTTCCGGCGGGCGCTCGAAGAGCGGGTGACGGCCTCGTTTCCGGACGCCCGCGTGCACCCGTCCCTGCTGCCGCCGGAATACGGGGCGGCCCTGATGGCCGCGTTTCCGGGGGGCGAGGAGTACCCGGCCCTGTACGGCCGGACGAAGGAGAGCCATGACCGTCGACGGGCCTGACGCCACGCTGGAATGCGGCCGGGGTCCGGTCCCGGTATACGTGTTTCCCGACGAGGATGCCCTCGGCGGGGCGTTGGCGGAGAAGATACTGGCCGGCATCGCGGCGTCCTCCCGGGGAGGCGCTCGCTACCTGCTCGGATGTCCCGGCGGCAGGAGCGTGGCGAGCACGTACCGCGCGCTCGGGCGCCTCGCGGCCGCCGCCGGCACGAACATGAGCGGGACGGTGATCGTGATGATGGACAACTACGTCGAGCGGCGAGACGGGTCGTTCAGGCACTGCCCCCGGAACGCGCACTACAGCTGTGAGAGATTCGCGCGGGAGCATATCCGGGCGGTCGTCAACGAACGCCTGACGGGGGAGCGTCGGATCCCGGACGGGAACATCTGGCTCCCCGATCCCGACGATCCGCCCGGCTACGATCGGCGCATCCGGTCCGCCGGGGACATCGACCTCTTCATCGTGGCCTCGGGCGCGAGCGACGGGCACGTCGCGTTCAACCCCCCGGGCAGCGACGTCGCCGGCGTCACGCGCATCGTCGAGCTGGCCCCGACCACCCGCCGGGACAATCTCGGCACGTTTCCCGGGTTCGAATCGATCGACGACGTCCCGGCGTACGGCGTCAGTGTCGGCGTCGGCACCATCCTCTCCCGCTCGCGGGAGATCGCGTGCGTTATCCACGGGCCGCACAAGAAAGATGCCGTCCGGGAGCTGGCCTCCCGCCGGAGCTATGACGCGGCCTGGCCTGCGACACTGATATACGAAGGCCCGGCGATCGGCCTGTTCCTGGACAGGGCGGCCGCCGAAGGCCTGTGCGTCAACGAGACCCCATTTCGTCAGGGAGGAACGTCATGAGCGATTCCATCGCGCTGTGTATCGTCGGGGCGGGCAGTTCCTACACGCCCGAGCTGATCACCGGGATACTGAATCATTCCCCGGACGAGCTTCCGGTACACCGTATTGCGCTGACGGATATCGATCCCGGCCGGCTCGGCGTCATGAGCGGGTGGTCCCGGCGGGCGGTGGCGGCCGCCGGCAGGGATATCGAGATCTCCGACGGGACGGACCTGGAAGCGATGCTGGACGGCGCGGGTTTCGTCATCACCCAGATACGGGTGGGGGGCATGCAGGCCCGGCTCCTCGACGAGACGATTCCGCTGAAGTACGGGGTGATCGGCCAGGAGACCACCGGGCCCGGCGGCATGTTCAAGGCACTGCGCACCGTCCCGGCTATGATCGAGGTCGCCCGCGCCGTCGAGCGGGTGACGCCGGACGCGTTCATCCTGAATTACACGAACCCCAGCGGCATCGTTACGGAGGCGGTGGAGAACCATACGGGCGCCCGCTTCATCGGGCTGTGTTCCGGCATCCCGGCGATCCGGAAACGGCTCGCGGCGAAGCTGGCCGGCCGGTATCCGGACCTTCGCATGTACTGCGTCGGGCTGAACCACCTCGGGTTCATCCATCGGATCCTTTCCGGCGAACGGGACGTCACGGGCGAGGCGATCCGCTTCCTGTTAGAACAGGGGCGCGCGGAATCCGCCGACAACGCCGCGCGGGCCGACCTGCGGCTCGCTGCGGTGCTGGGCGCGGTGCCCATCGGCTACGTGCAGTACTACTTCGACCGGAAGAACAGGCTGGAGCACGCCCGCTCCGCGCCGAAGACCCGGGCGGAGCAGGTGATGGAGATCGAGGCGCAGGTCCTGGCGGAGGCCGCGGACGAGGGCTCCGCGGAAAAGCCCGCGGGGCTCAAGAAACGGGGCGGCGGCGGGTACTCCGATATCACGTTCAGTTTCATGAAGGCGATCCATTTCGATAAAGGCGACGAGCTCGTCTGCAGCACGCTCAACCGGGGCGCCGTCGACGGCATAGACGACCGCGCCGCCGTCGAGATCGTGTGCCGGGTCGATCGTCAGGGTGCGCATCCTCTGCCGGTAGGTCCCATCCCCCCGGCCTTCCGCGGCCTGGTCCAGGCGGTGAAGGCGTACGAAACGCTCACGGTGGAGGGGGCGGTCACTCGCAGGAAGCGGCCCGTCCTGCAGGCGCTGCTGAACCACCCGCTGGTGGGCGACCTCGCGGTCGCAGAGCCGCTTATCGACGAGCTGTGCACCGCTCACCGGCTCTCGCTCGAGGAGGACTGAGCGATGCCGGACAACATCATCATCTTCGTTGCCGATCACTTCCGCGCCGAGACGCTGGCCCATCTGGGCAACCCGGCCGCCGTCACCCCGAACCTGGACCGCCTGGCGGCGGAGGGGGTGTCGTTCCGCAACGCGTTCTGCCAGAACCCGGTCTGCACGCCCAGCCGGTGCAGTTTCATGAGCGGTCTGTATCCGCACGTGGGCGGCCACCGCACCATCGGCCACCTGATGAAGGAGGACGAGCCCGTCCTTCTGCGCGGCCTCAAGGAGGCCGGGTACTTCGTGTGGTGGGGCGGGAAGAACGATCTGGTTGCCGACGGCGTGCCGCTCGACCGGTACTGCGACGTTCGCTGCCGCGGGACCATTCCCGGCCTCAACGCGCCCGCGGACCGATCGTGCGCGCCCGACGCGCCATGGCGGGGCGGGCCGGACAGCGACCGGTTCTATTCCTTCTATATCGGGAAGCTGGACAAAGGCGACCGCCCGTTCTACCCGGACCAGGACTGGGCCGACGTCATAGCCGCGGTCGATTTCGTGAAGAATCCGCCCCGGGAGCCGTACTGCCTGTACCTGGCCATTACGTATCCGCACCTTCCCTTCGCAGTGGAGGAGCCGTGGTACGGCGTCACCGACCGGTCGCGCCTGCCGGCCCGCGCGCCCGTTCCGGAAGAAGGCGGCGGCAAGCCGGCCATGCTGCGCGGCATCGTGGAGCGCTCCCGGCTGGCGGGCTGGTCGAAGGAGCGGCTGGACGAGGTGCATGCGACGTTCTATGACATGTGCAGCCGGGTCGATCACCAGTTCGGGCTCGTGACGGACGCGCTCCGGGAATCCGGTCGGTACGACGGCACCGCCGTCCTCTTCTTCAGCGATCACGGATGTTACGCGGGCGACTTCGGCGCGGTGAGCGTGAACCAGAACACCTTCGAGGACGTCCTCACCCGGGTGCCCCTGCTGATCAAGCCCCCCGCCCGGACGAACGTGAAGCCCGGCATCCGGGACGCGCTCGTCGAGCTCATCGATATTCCCGCCACCGTGTTCGACCTCACCGGCATCGCGCCGGGGTACCATCACTTCGGCCGCTCCCTGCTCCCGCTCGTCGGCGGCGCGGCGAACGAGCACCGGGACGCGGTCTTCTGCGAAGGCGGGCGACTACGGGACGAGGAGCACTGCAAGGAGCTGGAATACCTTCCGGGACAGGACCCCGCCGACGTGTATTGGCCCCGGCTGAGCCTGCAGGCCGGCGACGGCCCGGAGCACGGCAAGGCGGTGATGTGCCGCACCGCGGACCACAAATACGTCTACCGGCTGTACGAGCAGGACGAGCTGTACGACCTGAGGGAGGACCCGCTGGAGACGACGAATCGGGCCGGAGACCCCGCCCTGGCGGATATCCTGGCATGGTTTCGGGAACGGGTGCTCCGCTTCTTCGTCGAGACGGCCGACACCGTCCCCCTCCATCCCGACCAACGCGGTAGCTGACGAGCATCCCGGATTCGTTGAGATTCCGCCGCCCGGCCGGTACGATAGCGTTACCGAAACCATGGGAGGGTGACAGATGTCTTCGAAGAATCCGCTTCCCCGCTGGCGGGGCTTCAACCTGCTGTACTTCTTCTCCGCGGGTCGGACCGAGGACCCGCGGGAGGACGACTTTCGCTGGATCGCCGACTGGGGCTTCGACTTCGTCCGGCTTCCGATGAGCTACCGGCTGTGGACGGAGGAGAACGATCCCTGTGCGATGAAGGAAGACGTCCTGGAGAAGGTGGACCTGGCCGTCGAGCTGGGCAGGAAGCACGGCATACATATGAACGTCAACCTGCACCGCGGGCCCGGCTACTGCGTGAACTGGCGGGAGCCGGAGCCGTTCGATCTGTGGAAGGACGACGATGCGCTCGACGCGTTCTGCGCGCACTGGGAGATGTTCGCGACCCGCTATAAGGGAATCTCGTTCGAGGAGGTGAGCTTCAACCTGCTCAACGAGCCGCCCGCCGTGAGCGACGAGAAGATGACGGCGGAAAGACACGCGCACGTGATGCGGACCGCCACGGAAAAGATACGGGCGATCGACCCGGACCGGCTGATCATCGCCGACGGCACCGCGTGGGCCACCGTGCCGGTGCCGGAGCTGACGGACCTCGGCATCGCACAGAGCTGCCGGGCGTACAAACCGGCGGGGCTGAGCCACTACCTTGCCCCCTGGGCGGGCGGCGAGGAATACCCGGTGCCGACGTGGCCCGGATCGCCCGAGCACGGGGTGAGCTGGGACCGGGCGAAGCTCGAGGAGATGTACGGCCGGTGGGCCGCGCTCATCGAGCAGGGCATCGGCGTCCACTGCGGCGAGGGCGGCTCCTGGTGCAAGACGCCGCACGAGGTATTCCTCGCCTGGTTCCGCGACTGCCTGGAGATACTCACCAGCCACGGTATCGGCTACGCGCTGTGGAACTTCCGGGGCAGCTTCGGCATCCTCGACACCGAGCGGGAGGACGTGGACTACGCCGACTGGCACGGCCACAAGCTGGACAGGAAACTGCTGGATCTATTGAAGGAATTCTAGAGGAGGAACGACGATGATTTCGGGACTTGCTCACGTATGTTTCACGGTGTCGAATCTCGAGGCGTCGGAGAGGTTCTACTGCGAGAAGCTCGGCCTTCAGCTGGCGTTCGATTTCGTACGCGACACCGGCGAACGCTTCGGGGTGTACATCCACGCGGGCGGGCGCTCGTTCATCGAGCTGTTCCAGGGTGACGTCGATCCGTCGGCCGGGAAACCGTCCTTCCGGCACATCTGCCTGGAGGTGCACGACATCGAGGCCGCCGTCGAGGCGCTCCGGAAGAAGGGTGTGGAGGTGGGGGACATCTCGCTCGGAAGCGACGGCACCTACCAGGCGTGGCTGGAGGACCCGGACGGCAACCGGATAGAGCTGCACGGGTACACCACCGAAAGCAAGCAGGGGCCGTTCCTGGTGTGACTGTCACCGCGCTGATCCTGCTCGTCCTGTCGGTGGGCCTCCACGCGGGATGGAACCTGCTGGGGAAGAAGGAGCACCCCTCCGCCTCGTTCTTCCTTCTGGCGGATATCCTGGGGTCCCTCATCCTTCTGCCGGTCGTGATAATCTGCGGGAGCGCGCTTCTTGCCTTCCCCGCGCGCGTGTGGGCCTTCGTGGGCATCACCGGCTTCTTCTTCGTGGTGTACTACGCGTCACTCGCCGGGGCGTACAGGGCCGGCGACATGTCTGTCGCCTATCCCCTGGCGCGTTCGTCTCCGGTGATAGTCGTTACCTTCGTGACGCTGGTTCTGGGACGCGGAGACCAGGTGACCTCGCGGTGCATCGTCGGCATAATGCTGGTGGTGGGGGGATGCTTCCTGGTGCCGATGAAGCGGTTCTCCGGCTTCAGTCTCAGGAACTACCTGAATCTCACCTGCCTGCTGGCGCTGGCCGCCGCGTTCGGTACGGCGGGATACTCCATGATGGACGACGAGGCGCTGCGGCTGCTGAGGGCCTCGCCCGCGATGGATATCGGCATCACCCGGATGACGATATTATTCGCGTTCGCGGAGGCCGTGAGTTGCGCGGTGTGGCTGGGGACCTACGTTCTGCTGGTGCCGGGCGAGCGGGCCGCCCTGCGCGAGGTGCTTCGGTCGGGCAAGGCCCGCGCCGCGGTGACCGGCGCGGCCATCTACGTCACCTACATACTAGTGCTGATATCCATGGCGTACGTGAGGAACGTGAGCTACGTCGTGGCGTTCCGGCAGCTCAGCATACCGATCGGAACGGCTCTCGGCGTGTTCGTCCTCGGGGAGCCCCGTTATCTGCCCAGGTTCGTGGGCGCGGCCGTCATGCTGGTCGGGCTGGTGCTCGTCGGAACCGGCTAGCCCGCATTTCTCATACCCCGGACCTTTTCGCTGTGAATAACGGTGGATGAG
>CAYMFW010000218.1:0-7607 GCA_964389785.1 uncultured Planctomycetota bacterium | reverse complement strand
GATACACACCGTTCTTCGCAGCAAGGTCCCGTCTGCAGCTGCCTCGTTCGGCGACGACTACTGCCTGATCGGACCCGATCTCCGCACGTCGTCCGAATTCGAGCAAACCGACGAGGAATGCTGGGCGGAGATGCGCAAGGCGCTCGCGGGACTGACCTTCCGCTGCCGTTTCGGGCGATGGAGCACTGACGGCCGCCCCCGGACGATACTGGTGACGATCCCCGACTACGATGACTCCTCTCTCCTGTTCGAGTTGTGGGAGGATTTTGCGGTCGAGTCCCACTCCGCCAGGAAGCACTACGTGGAGGCGGTGCTATTCGGCCGGGCGGCTGGTGAGGTCATCGAGGCACTGTGCCGAGCCGCGCCGGAAGACGTTCGCACCGTCGCCTGCTTTCACGAGTGGCTGTCCGGGAGCGGGCTGCTGTATCTCCGAAAACAGGTCCCGGAGGCGGGCACCGTCTTCGTCGCGCACGGCACCGTTCTGGGACGGGCGCTTTCCGCTGCAGGAAGCGATCTGTCCGCCGGGTTCGATACGTTCGATCCGCCCGCCGAAGCGGCCCGCCTGGAGGTAGGGCCGAAGCACTCGCTGGAATCCGCGTGCGCGCGGGAGGCCGATTGTTTTGCGGCGGTCAGCTCGCTCGTCGCGCGGGAAGCCCGCCGTTTCCTTCGAAGAACGCCTCAGGTGCTGGTTCCCGGCGGTCTCAGGATGTCGACGATGCCCGATTACGCGGCGGACCGCACCCGCCCGGAGCAGGTCCGCCGCACCCTTCTGGATTTCGCCTCCCGGTTCCTCGGCAGGGAGCTGCCCGCGGAAACGACCACACTGTGTATCGCGTCCGGGCGCTACGAGTTTCACAACAAAGGACTTGACCTCCTGCTGGACGCGCTTGGCCAGCTGAACGAAACGCTGCGCAACGCCGTGACCGAACGGCGCTGCGTCGTGTTCGCGTTCCCCATGGCGTCGCACGGCGGCATCCGTCCCGAGGTGAGTGCCGCGATGCGGGACGAGGTAACCGATGCGGGACCTCTCGGGATATCGACCCATCGTCTCGTCGAGGAGGAGAGCGATCCGTTCCTGAAGGCAGCGCGCCAGGCGGCCCTGGGCAACACGCCCGACGACCCGGTCAGCGTTATATTCTGTCCGGCGCTTCTCGACGGCCGCGACGGCCTGTTCGACCTTTCGTATTCGGACGTGCTCTGCGGATGCGATCTCGGCCTCTTTCCGTCCCAGTACGAGCCGTGGGGGTACACCGCGCTGGAGAGTCTTGCCCATTCGGTACCGGCCGTCACGACGGACCTGACCGGCTTCGGACGGTGGGTGCTCGCTGCCGACCCGTCGCCGTGCGATGCGGTCCGTGTGCTCCCGCGCGCGGGCAGCACCCCCGACGAAACCGCCCGCGAGCTGGCCCGCGTGCTCGAGGAATTCGTGTGCAGGGACCCCCTCAGGGCCGCGGCCTCCCGCCGGGCCGCCCGTGACATCGCCGCCCGCGCGGACTGGAGCGGCTTCCACAGGAACTATCTCCGCGCCTTCGAGCTTGCGGCGGCCGCCGCCGCAGACCGTGCGGAACGAGACGTTCAGCTGCAGCCACTCGATCCTCCCCCGCCCCCGCCGAGCACGGAGCCTCACCTGCACCCGTTCGCCGCCGTGACGGAACTTCCGCCTTCCCTGAAGCGGCTGGGCGACCTGGCGTTCAACCTGTACTGGACGTGGCACGCGAATGCCCGGCGGGTATTCGCCGAGCTCGATCCGGCCGCGTGGGAGCGGTGCGGCGAGAATCCGCTGGAGCTTCTCGACACCGTTCCACCCGCGCGCTACCAGGACATGTGCCGCGATCGCGAGTATCTGGCCCGGTGTGAAGAAGCGCTGTCGGCGTTCGACGCCTACATGGAGGACCGTCGCTGCCGGATCGAGCTTCCGGAGGCCATCTCGGTCTCAGCTCCGGTTGCGTTTCTCTCGATGGAGTTCGGACTGCATGCCGGCATCCCTCTCTACGCCGGAGGGCTGGGGGTGCTGTCGGGAGACTACCTGAAGTCGGCGAGCGACCTGCGGTTTCCCGTTGTCGCCGTCGGGCTGTTCTATCGGAAGGGCTACCTGAGCCAGTCGATCCTCGAAGATGGCACGCAGGCGTCGCGCGACGCAGCCTGTGACGTTTCGCGGCTTCCCATCGAGATCGCAAGAGACGGGGAGGGAAGGCCAGTCTCTGTGGAGGTGCGGGCGGAGGGCCGCACCATCGTCACCCACGTCTGGCGGCTGCAGGTGGGACTCATTCCTGTGTACCTGCTCGATACGGATACCAGGGAGAACACTCCCGAAGACCGGAGTATAACCCACCATCTGTACAACGACGATCGGAGGGTGCGGGCACTCCAGGAAATCCTTCTCGGAGTCGGTGGTGTCAGGGCCCTCAGGCGTCTCGGCCTCAGTCCATCGGTCTACCATATGAACGAGGGCAAGACATCGTTCCACCTTCTGGAGCGGCTCCGCCGGCTCACGCGGGACCACGGACTCGAACTGTCGGAGTCGGAGGAGATCGTCCGGGCGGGCAGCGTGCTGACGATCCATACCACCGTCATCGCCGGCAACGAACGGTTCACCGAACCGGTGCTGTCCCCGTGCCTGCGCGAGTACGTCGAGGAGATCGGTATCCCGTGGCATGCGTTCTGGCAGCTGGGCCGCGACGAGCCGGGGCCGGACGGTTCCTTCATCATGACCGTCTGCGGCCTGAAGCTCGCCGGCGCCAGTAACGGGGTCAGCCGCATGCACGCCGGGGTGACCCGGGAGATGTGGAAGAGCGTCTGGGGCGGCTTCCACCCGGCTGAGCTCCCGATCCTCAACGTGCGGAACGGGGTCCATCTGCCCACCTGGGTCGGTCCGGAAATCGCCGGCCTGCTGGACCGCTACCTGGGAGAACACTGGAGGGAATGCTGCACCTCCCGACACGTCTGGCGCCGCGCCATCACGATCCCGGACACCGAGCTGATGGACGCCCGAACGGCGCAGAAGACTCGCCTGGCCGAGTTCGTGAGGAGAAAAACCGGGCACTCTCTGGAAGCGCAGCCCCTCACCATCGTCTGGGCGAGGAGGTTCGCGCCCTACAAGAGGGCGGATCTCGTACTCAGCGAGCCGGAGAGACTCCTCCGGCTGGTGGCGGACCCGAAGAGACCGGTACAGCTGATCTTCGCCGGCAAGGCTCATTCGAACGACCGGGAGGGATGCGAGCTCCTGCGCCGGGTCGTCCGCTTCAGCCAGGACGGCAGGGCCGCCGGCAGGATCGTTTTCCTTCCGGACTTCGACCTGCGGACCGCCCGGCACCTGGTGCAGGGCGCCGACGTCTGGCTGAACACTCCGACCCGGCTGATGGAAGCAAGCGGTACCAGCGGACAGAAGGCGAGCGTCAACGGCGGGCTCAACCTGAGCATCCTGGACGGATGGTGGGAGGAGGCCTACGACGGCGGAAACGGCTGGGCCATCGGCGAGCTCGACGCCCCCGAGGGGGTGCCGGAGGACAACGCGGATGCGGAAGCCCTCTACACGCTGCTCGAGAAGAAGGTGATACCGGCGTATTACACGCGCGCACGAAGCGGAATACCGAGGGAATGGATCCAGCTCATCAAGCAGACGCTCCAGAGCATACCGGCCACCTACAGCTCGGATCGGATGCTCAGGGACTACTGCAGCATGATGTACGCGCCCGCGGCCGAACGCGTCGAGCGGCTTACCCGCGACGGGTTCGCGAACGCGAAGAAGCTGGTTCGCTGGAAGAAGACGATTGCTTCTCGTTTCACCTCCGCGCGCATTGAGCACGTCGAGGTGTCCGGGATGAAGGACGGGGTGTGCAGAGCGGCTTCTGACGTCACTATCAAGGCAGTGGTCGAGCTCGGCGACCTCACGCCGCATGAGGCGCTCGTGGAGGCCCTCGTGTTCTACGCGGAGGGGTCGGCATCCGCAGAACAACCGCTGGAGGTCCCGCTGGAACTCGGAGCCGTCCTCAGCAGCGGCAAATGCCTGTTCGCCGGCACCTTCCGGCCGGACCTGTCCGGCCGGTACACGTACGGTGTCAGGATACTCCCCCACAATCCTCACCTGGCGTACAAGCAGGAGCTGGGACTGGTTTCCTGGAGCTGATTCGGGACCGCGCAGTCCACTCGAGCGTGTACCGCCGTTGACTTGGACGGTGACCGGGGGTATGCTACAAGTAAATCAGGTGCAGGAGGATAGATACGCGTGAAGGAGATCACCGAAGTCCCGCGCCTCCCCGAGAGGAGAGCGGACGCTCACAAGGGAGATTTCGGACGGGTGCTGGTGGTCGCCGGCTCCTGCGGCATGGCAGGCGCCGCCAGCCTCTGCGCGGAGGCGGTGCTCCGATCCGGCGCCGGCCTCGTCTATCTCGCCGTGCCGGAGGAGGTGTATCCCATCGTCGCGTCGCATACGCGCTGTGTCATCCATCACGTCCTGCCGCAGACGAAAGAGGGCACGTTCTCGAAGAAGGCGGCGCCGATCATTCAGCGTCTCGCGGCGGAAAACGACGTGGTCGTGCTCGGTCCCGGCGTATCTCGCAACGAGGAGACGGCCGCGATGATCGTCGAGCTGACCGCGGTCATCGAACAGGCGGCGGTCATCGACGCGGACGGACTGAACGCGATAGCCGGAAGTCCGGCCTGTCTCAAGGGGGCCGCGGGGCCCCGCATCCTCACTCCTCATCCGGGAGAGATGGCCCGCTTGGCGAGCTCCAGCACCGAGCGGGTCCAGGCGCGCCGCGCCGATACTGCGGCGGACTTCGCGTCCGAGTACGGGTGCCTGGTCGTGCTGAAGGGAAACGAGACGATCGTGTCGGGTGGAGACCTGGTATACACAAACCGCACGGGTAATCCGGGAATGGCGACGGCCGGCTCCGGCGACGTGCTCACGGGCATCATAGCCGGACTGCTGGCGCAGGGACTGGGCGCGTTTCAAGCCGCCCAGCTGGGAGTGTACCTGCACGGGCGGGCCGGCGACACGGCCGGTGACGCGATGACCCAGTACTGCGTCACCGCGAGCGACATACTCGACTTCCTTCCGGATGCCTTCCGGACCCACGCGGCGGCGGGAGGCAGCGATGGCTGACGGCCCCGACCGGTTCGCCTATCTCGGCAAGGTCGCGGGCGGCCTTATCCACGAGATAAACAACCCGCTGAGCACCATCATGGTCAATCTGGATCTGCTCAAGGAGGAGCTGGAATCCGGCGCGGAGGATCGCGGCATGGCGCTCCGCAAGGTGGAAACCGTCAGGCGGGAGACGGAACGGCTGAAGGAGATACTGGACGACTTCCGGTCGCTTACCAAGGGGCTGGAGCTCGAGCCCTCCCCCACCAGCATCAACGAGCTGGTCGAAGAGATCCTCGATTTTGTGAACCCCGAGCTGCACCGGCGGAACGTGACCGTCGTACGTTCGCTCGCTTCGGACGTCCCTGAGTGCGACATGGACCGCAACCTGCTCAAGCAGGCACTGCTGAATATCGTGATCAACGCGAAGGACGCCATGGACGAAGGGGGTGAGCTGATGGTGCGCACGAAGGTCGAAGGCGAATGCGCCATCGTCAGCTTCACCGACACGGGACCGGGCATCCCCCCGGACAAGATCGAGAAAATATGGGACCCCTATTTCTCCACGAAGAAGCTGGGAAGCGGCCAGGGCCTGCCGACCGCGAAGCGGATCATCGAAGAGCACGGGGGGTCCGTGGGTGTGCTCAGCGAGCCGGGGCGCGGCTCCAGCTTTACGGTCACCCTGCCTACCACTCCAGGTGCTTGTTCTTCCCGGTGAGCCAGTCGACCCTCTTCTGAATGATCTCGTCGCGTGCCGCTTTTCTCTTCTCGAGAAGCTCCTTCAGTTCCCTGAGCTTCTTCTCCAGGTTTTTCACCCCCTTCTCCTGGGCCGCAAGCTTGATGTCAAATATCTTGACGACCGTCGCCATTATCTGTACGACGGCCTTCTCCTTCTCTTCCTCCGAGGCCGCCTGGCGGTACTGTGACCCGAGCTCCTGCGCCTTCTCTTCGAGCTCCATCGTTTCCTTCATCTTCTCGCGCAGCTCGGGATCCGCTGCCTTGCCCATTCTCCGCTCGCCGAGCTTCTTGCCGAACTCGCGCAGCCTCTGATGGAGAAGTTCCGGATTCTCTTCCCTCAACTTCATCAGCTCCTCGTACTTCTCCGGGTTGTTCTCTTTGAGCCGTTCCATCACCCGCTGAAGGCCCTGCCCGCGGCCGGCCATCCCCTTGTCTCCGCGCATGCCCGGACGACCGTCCGGAGACGCCCATCCCCGCTCCCCCTTCGCGGGACGGCCGGGACGCTCCTCTTCCTTCTTCTCCTCGCCGGCACAGAACGCCGTTCCCGCCACCACGAGGACGGTCAGAACGCACGTCGCCGTCAGCACACACTTCCACTTCATCGTTCCTCCCTCCTGATCACGTAAGGTCCAGCTCGAGAATCAGATCGTCTATCGAGCTCTCTATCGAGTTCAGCGTCTTCTCGAACTCGGCGTTGAACCCGTTCTCCATTCCCATCTCCATTTCCGTCTCGGCGGGCGCGTCCCAGAAGCCGGTCAGTCCGGTCTCGACGGACTCCATCTCCAGTTCCGTTTCCACCTCCGCCAGCGCCGGCCCTCCGTCGACGACCCCGGGTACCGGGACCGGCTTCGGGGTCTCCGGCGGCGTCCGCTCCCACACCGGCTCCCTGCCTTCTATTACGATCATCCCGCCGTCGTCCGGCTCCCTGTCGCTTCTCAGCACCATCCTCAGTCCGAGCAGGCACAGCACCACCGCCGCGGCCGCCGCGGTGTACCACATCCACATCGGACGAGATCTCGCCCCGCCCGGCGACGCCACCTTCTTCATGATGCGCTCCGCGTTCGAGTGCCAGAATACCTCCGGCATCTGCGGCACCTCGGGCGGCGTGATGGCACTCAGCGCCTTCTGCACCGCGGCAAGTTCCGCCCGGCAGGACTCACACGACTCCAGGTGCCGCCGCATCGCGTCCGACTCCGGCGCGTCCAGCTCACCGTAGTAGCACAGCGCGATACGCTTGTTCACTTCCTTACAGGTCATCTTCACACAGATCCTCTTTCAGAGTGTTCACCGCCCGCGACAGGTGGACCTTCACGGTCCCCTCCGCCAGGCCCAGCGCGACCCCGACCTCCTTCACGCTCATGTTCTCGAAGTGCTTCAAGAGAAACACATCTCTCTGCCGGTCCGGAAGACGGCACACCGCCTGCCGTATCTTTTCCCTGATCTCGTTGCTCCGGGCCCTCTCCTCCGGACGGGCACTCGATCCGCCCACCGGCTCCGGAAGCTCCTCCACCGCGGCGGGGAGGCCCTTTCGCTTCCGCATCACGTCCAGGGCCGCGTTGACCACCACCCGGTGGAACCAGGTGGTCACCGCCGCCTCGCCCCGGAAGTCCTCACGTGATCTGAAGGCCCTCACGAACGCCTCCTGGACCGCGTCCTGAGCGTCATCCACGCTCCCGGTGATGCGGTACGCCACAGAGAACGCCTTCTTCTGATATCCCAGAACAAAGGCCTCAAACGCTGCTGTTCTTTCGTTCTGCATTCCATCTACTCTTTTGACGTCCGGAGG
>CAYMFW010000217.1:0-7672 GCA_964389785.1 uncultured Planctomycetota bacterium | reverse complement strand
CCGATAATGACGTCTTCAGGTGGCCCCTAAGTTCAGTGGGGAAAAAGCCTGTTCAGTGGCCTCACGGAGCACAGATCCTCGTGAAGGACCGGGTCGTGGGTGTCGGACACTCCGTCTACCTGTATAATTCAGGGTCGGTGTGGGTCCAGACAAGGGCTACATGGCCGGGTTCTCGCCATGTAGAGGCCAGACTGAAGTTCGATCCCAAGGTGCGTTCTATGTCGATCTTCGAGGCTGACTAGCACGGCCCGCAAAAGGAGGAAAAGAATGTCAAGAATCGCCTCAACGACTCCAATCTTGGCCGTGGTGCTTTCAGTATCGTTCCTGCTTGTGGCAAATCCAATGGCGTGCGCAGGCAGGATGAAGCACCGCCTGCAGGTTCGGCTGGTAACGGAAGACGGAAAAGCGATGAGGAAGACTAAGGCCCGAATCGGAGTACTCGCCTATCAATCGGGAAAGGAAGGGACAAGGAAGAGAGCCTTCATTCCAGAGGGCGGTACCGGCCCCATCTTTTTGCCGAAGCCTGGACTCTGGGTGCTGGAAGTAGAATCTTCGCTTGCCTGTCCGTATGCGGGCAGGCAGGAAGTCGAAGTCAAAGGCAAGGACACGGAAGTCCTGCTGCGCCTGAAGAAGGCCCGTATTCTCGAGGTGAACGGAAGACTCGTTACAGAAGCAGGAGAGCCCGTCTATCCGGCGAAGATATTCCTGTTTCAGCACGGGAAGTCATCAAGCTCCAGAACTGCCGAGGTTGAGCGAAATGGTACCTTTTCCTTCAGGGTGATGGATGGAACAAAGCATTTCTTGCGAGCCCGCTCTAACGGCATAGCGGGAGGAATGATGACCGTCGACCTTCCTGACGCAAAGACACTCGAGAACAGGTGGGATTGGGTCGTCGGCAAGGGGAACCTTCTAGCCAAGGTGAATATCTCGTACGCCAAGAAGGAGGTCCTCGAATCTGTTCGTCAAAGCAGGTCAGCAGTGTTGCTGGTGCGACAGTGGTATTCCACCCCCGGTGCTTCTTCAGGGCTCTCCAATACCTGCAGGTTCACCATCAAAGAAGATCAAGTCCTGCTCTACGATCACAACTTGCCGCAAGGAGAATATGACATCGAAGGAATCGCTCTGATTCGCCGGTCGGCACGTGAAGGGCTCACCCAGACGAAGGAGACCATTCTCCTCGTACAGTCTGGAAAGACCGCTCTCAACATCGTCGACAGTATGAAGCCCGAGGAGCTGTCCGTTACTATCGGCACCCCTCCTCAGTATACCTGCAGGGGACGGGTAGCGGAGCTGGGCGCGGAGACGGTCGTGCCTGGCGTTCAGATCACATTCAACCCGTGTCTGGGGGACACGGAGGTCTCTGAGCCTGTCAGCGTTTCCCTTGACAAGGAAGGCAAATTCGAAGTCAAGCTTCCCCGGCAGAACTACATATGCAGTGTCACCGCACCGGGGTATTCGAATACTGGGCTTCGGATTCGCCTCGCCAACGATATGGACCTCGATATCCCCCTAGCGAAAGCTTGTGACGTCTCCGGCAGGCTGGAGGGCCCGAAGGGCACCTCTGTTTCTGGTGCCTTGGTTAGATTTGTGCATGACGGAAAGACTGTCCGATCGGCAAGAACGGCAGTGGACGGGACGTTCAGAATCACACGCATAGCGCCAAACAGGACGTATGGAATTGCCGTGAGCAAGGAGCAGTTGCCGCCACTCTTCGACGAATGGACCCGGAAGGACGGTACACAGATTACGCTGACCATGTCAGAAGGCGTGAGGGTTCAGGGAAGCCTTCAGGGCTTCGCCGATCCAAAAGGCGCAGGGACCCTGGTTTTTGTCCCAAAGACGTTCCCTATCGAGAGCGGCGCTTCATGCAAGGTAGATCCGAAGATGAACTTCAAGGTAGACCTTTCCACGAACACGTATTCTGTCGGACTCGTGGCAACAAGAGACGGCAGGGCGAAGTACTACGCCCTGGGTGAAGTGTCAGTGACAAAGCCAATGTCTGGATTGGACTTGGAGGTCGAAAACGCCAAAGGCGTACCCTTGGAGCAAGTCGCAAAGTAGTGACCTCGCAGAGTGTGCCATGAAGACGCTCCGCGGCCTGATTCGGATCTCAGTGGCAGCATTGGTCGTGTCTGGGGGCATGATCTGTCTCTGCAGACAGCTTGCCGCGAGTTCGGATGCCGGGAGAGACATCCTCGTCCGGGTTCTCGTGGATGGAAAAGCCGTGAAAGCCCAGACCGACGCAACTTTCACTCCCATCCGGAAGGGACAGAAGCAAACCTGGAAGACCGAATTCACGTGGAAGGAAACGAGCCCCTACGTCTATTCTATCCGTTCTGTGCCTCCGGGAGAATACACGCTTACACTTGAGCCCGACGAACTCGGGATGATGGCATTCCCCAACGACGAGGCCTACTTCCTGCGCGGCCGTATCAAGGTACATGTGACTGAAGGGGAATCTCCGATGAAGGTCGACATGCAGGCGCATGTCCTTGCCAAAGACAAGGACGTCTTCACGGTAGACGTGCAGCTCGTTGAGAAAGACACCAAGGCGTATCCATCCAACAGCGGAGTCCGCCGCGTGACCGTCCAACGAAAGGAACCTCGCGATAAATGGTCGGTGGGCGATTTCGATAAGAAAGGGAAGATGCAGCTTCTTCTTTTCGGGGATCGCGAGTACCGGATTGAGTCGTTGGAGAGTCAGCTCTACGCGGGAGCCGTTCGAGCGAGAGAATACATGACCGGCAAGAAGTTATCGCAAATCGGGGTTCTCCTGGAAATTGAAAGGATAAGAGGGATTGTCCGTCTGGCCGTGTCAAGCAGAAGTCCGGAGGGCAAACTCAACCTTCTGAGAAACAAGGAGCTACGAGGGCTCGTCTTCTTCGCGCAGCCAACGAACACCAAGTCCCGGAAGGACCTGGTGCGCTTCTCCTGCGAATTCGACTGGGACTACAGAGGAGACATGGCGAATGCTCCGGCCATCCAAGTGGCGCGTTGGCTGAAGCCCGGGGACTACAACCTCATCGTGGAACCTGCTTGGCCCGCAGATGAGTGGCGGCTGGAAGTCCCTGTCGGGTTCACGGTCCCGGCTGACCCGGCGAGCCCAATGGTCGTCAAGGCGACAGTCCTTCCCGGCCCTTCGCAGGCGGAGAAGAACGGGGATGTCCCCGGAGAAGATGCGGAGAAGGCCTTTCCCTACGAAGTCATCGTGGTCAATGAGAAGTCAGTTCCTGTGGAGGGCGCTACCGTGATAGCGACACCATCAGGGACAAGAATCGCAAAGCGAGGGAAGACGGACAGGGATGGTAAAGCCCAGATTCCAATGCCCTGCCCTCTGAACAACGGGGTTTCGCTCCTGGTGGAAGATGGTGAGTACGCGGGGAAGACCGTCTACTTGGAGAAGGCCGGCAACAGCACGACGATAAGGATAGGCAAGGGGGTGCCTTTCGTTCTCAAGTTCAGCGTTTCATCCGCCGATCCTCCCGTCTCGGTGGGTGATGCCGTTTCCGAGCAAGGCATCTTGAATTCCGACGTTTACCTGTTCGAGAAGGGCCAGAAGGTGCCGCCAACCGCGCGACTGTTTGCCCACAAGGAGAGACTGTCGGAGTGGGCGGTCCGACTTTCCTCCGGAGAATACGATGTCTTCCTGTTCCCCTACAAGAAGAACGTGATGTTCCGTCTCGGCACTTACAGCATGAAAAAGGAGGGAGCCATCAACATTACCATCAGCGAAGCGTCTCTGAAGGAACCCTTCATAATGAATGAGAAGGGCCTGATTCCTGCGCCGACATCAGACAAGTGAGATGAAGAAACAGCCCTCCTCTGCACCCAATCCTGTGCCGATGCTTCCGTTCTGTGCTGCCGGATCGGTCCTTCTCGGTTCGATGCTCCTGCTGTTTGGGATTCTTCGCACGAAGAAGGCTCGTAAACGTGATGGGTGATCGGCTTTGAAGCCTGCTAAGTATTGGAGACACAATGGGTTGACAACAGCCCGAAAGGCCGTATAATACCATCGGAGATAGGAGGTAGAAGCCGTGCTGAAGCAAACATACTGCTACATTACCCAGGAAGAAGGGGTTAGGTCGGGCAACCCGATCGTCGAAGGGACTCGGATCGGAGTCCATGATGTCGCGGGGATGGTCCTGCAGGGAAGCTCCGTCGATGACGTGGTCAGGAGCCTTCCTTCTCTGACAAGGGCGCAGGTGTATGAGTGCATGGCCTACTACGAAGACCACAAAGAGGAACAGGACCTCCTTATCGCCAAGCAGCTTGCCGGATCCGACTAGTGCAATTCCTTCTCGATCACGATGTCCCCGTCGAAATCGCCCGCTTATCGAACGCGCTCAGGAGCAGGGAATAGCCGGCAACGTCAATTTCGCGTAGGCAGCATCCCTACACATGCCCTAATCCCCCTTCTCCCCATACTTCCTCTTCAACCGGTATATCACCGTCCCGACGTGGCGGTAGGCGTTCTGCCGGGCGAGCTTGGCCACTTCCTTCGTTTCGACCTCCGTCGCCTCGAGGCCCCACGTATCGATGCAGTAGATGAAGCTGCTTGCGGTCTCCCGGCTGTTCGGCCGGTCGAGCATGGCGGCGAGCCGCCGGGCGTCCTTCATCTTCTTCTTGCCGTGCGCCTTCTCCATCAGCTCCCATAGCTTCCTGATCTGCTCCCCGGACATCAGCTCCTTTCGGCGGTAGATGTTGGGCGCCTTCTCGGAGTAGGGCGCGCCCCGGTCCTGGATGTGCCGGCTGACCACCAGGATGTCCTTCTCCTCCAGCTCGAGTATCGCCGGGCTGACGGTACTCTGGCGCGTCGAGTTCGTGTATTTCCTGGCAATCGTTTCCTGATTGAGGGTCCACCACGGTGCCAGCGGACTCGTTTTCTCCTCCGCCAGGCATATCAGGTACATTACCTTCGCCCTCATGCTCAGCGTGCGGCTCCAGCCGTAGTCCCAGTAGGTGGTCGGGATCTCCAGACCGGTGCCCTTCCGGGGGCGCTTCAGCCCGCCGCGTGCCATGCGGAACGTGCCGTTGGCCGCGCGCGGGACGCTGAATTCTATCAGGCCGTATCGGTCGCGGAGCCGCTGCAGCACGATCTTGACGTGGTCCCGGTAGACATAGGCCTTCTTGTCGCCTTTCAGCCGGAGCTCCTCCGCGATCACGTCCATGTCGAGCGTGAATCCGCGGCGGTTCGGGGTCCCGCTCTCCATGTACTGCCGCCATAGAAACAGGAACAGGTCGAACCCTTTGTGGTCCTGCCTGCTGAACATCTCCGCCATCAGCTTTCGGTCGTTCAGGAATCGCATCGGCACCGCCACCACCTTCTTCGCCACAGAAGTAGGGACAGACCCCTCCCCCTTCAACTTGATCTCCCCCACCCGCTTCAGCAGCTTCGCGGCGTGTGCCTTGGATCTGACCAGATTGGAGTATTCGTAGCTCATGTTCAGCGCCGTGTCGGTCAGGTTGGGGCTTCCCGTGATAGTGACGGCGCCGTCGACGATTATCAGCTTGCCGTGCATTATGGGGTCCCGCACCGCGTACCGGACATCCACGCCGCCCGCCAAGAGCATTCTCCGGGCCGTTTCGTTCGTCCGGCCCTGTGCGGATGCCAGGCCGGACCGCTGGAAGGCCGGACTGCCGAGTATCACCCGCACCCGTACTCCCCTTTTCCGGGCGGCGATGAGTGCCTGCAGCAGCTTCAGCGTGTGACTGCCGGGGTAGGCGTCTTCGTAGACGCGAAACATGTACATGACGACGACGATGAATTCCTTCGCGCCTTCGATCTCGCGCATGACGGCGGGATAGTAGTCGCGCTCGGAGACGTCGGCGACGCGGGCGGTGACTTCGTCGGGGGGCGCGAGGGCCGGGGCGGCGGCCTGAAGGGGCGGGTTTACGCCGCCCGGGGCCCCTCCCACAAGCAGGAGGATTATCAGGAACCAGCGGAGTTTCATGCGGAACTTCATATTGTGTCTCCTCTATCTCAATTGTCGAGGGAAGGCATGGTATACGCGGGCGTGGGCCCAGTCAATCACCGAGCCTAACGATCGTATTTCGCCGGTTCGGTGAAATCGATGGGACCCACTCCGGGAAAGCCGTGCTTCTCCTGGAACTTCATCATTCGTTCCGAGAACGTTCCTCCACCACTCTCCTCGGTGTACTGCCCGTGCCCGTTCTTCTCGAGGTAGACCTCAACCTTCCCCCTGGTCTCAGGGCCGATGATCCCATCCACCATGGCACCGACAAGCGCCTGAAGCTTCATGCTCCGCGTGCGGTGCAGTCTGGAGGCAAGGAAGAAATCGGCATGTCGAAGCACCTGCCGCTTTCCCCGGTACAGCCCCAGCGGCGCGTACAAGACGAGCACCTCCTCCATCACTATCCAACGAAGATCCGCGGATGACAGAACGGTATCGAGAATCTCGGCAAGGGTATCCCCCTTCTTCCAGGTGGACCCCTCGGCCTGTGCGTCGGCCACAGAAAGGCCCGCCGCACCGTGGGGATCCAGAAGCTTGCTCGCACCGCAGTCTTCCAGAACGATCCTCAGCAGCGGCTCTGCGCCGCCGGATTCGGAAAGCGTCCCTCCCTTTCGCGCAACGAAGGCGGCAGCCGCCTTGCGGGAGCGCTTCTTCATCTTCTGGATTTCATCATGGTAGAACGACTTCTGCTTCGAGTACGCGCGCGACGCCTTCAGTGATTCGCGGAGTTGTTTGTCAGCAAGAATGCTTGCCCCACCGTACGCCGCCCACGCAGGATCGATGAAGTAGTTCTTCGAGAAGCCCTCGTAGGCGTCCTCGGCGAAGGAGTCCTTGTGGTCCACTGCCCACACGAGCGCCGCGTAGTACACCGACAGTGCGTTGTTCTCGGCAAGAATCTTCCACAAACGATAGAGCGCTCGACGAGAGGGTGTAGTCCAATCTCCCGGCATCTCTAAGGGGGAACGCCCCCCACAGGCATGGTACGTCCACAGCGCCTCGTGCGGACCGAATGGTGAGAGCCCCTCCTTGGGAGGAGGATGCCGCGGCATAATGCGTCGAAGGAAGGTGACTGTGCGATCCACAGCTTCATCCTCTCGTGCTGGTTTCCTCTCCAGCAGAACACCAATCTCCTTCAGGAGAGCGTCTTCGTCGAAGGGGACATACCGGTACCGTGCCGCCGTCTTCGCCAGATCCTCGGGGCTGGGACCATTGTCCAGAAAGACACTGTGGCTGAATACGTTCATATCGCCGCAATCAAGAATCTCGAGCGCGGTGAAGTTCCGCTCAAAGACGCACTTCGTAACCAGGCAGTCCGAGCACTCTGAGAAACGTGCACCGGCCTTCCTGTTGAGATGGAACCTGCAGTCGCGCACGGTAATGCGGGTGCTCGATTGAGCTGAAAGGCCGAGGGGCGCCTTCGAGAATTCCGAGTTCAGAATCAGGATGTTCTGTGAGCCTGAGATTGAAAGCGCCGCGCCCTTCGCATCCTCGTCTGCGGAGGGTTCCGCGTAGCTACAGTGGAGACCGTCGAGTTGGATGTCGCGGCAGGCAGTGATGGAGATGATCGGGATGTCCCGTCGGGCGGAGACCAACTCCACACCGGGCTCGCACCGTAGGTCGATGTCCCGTTTGTTCTTCAGCGAGAGGGGCTTGCTCAGCAGATAACGGCCCCTCGGGATGATGATCGTATTGCCGTTCTG
>CAYMFW010000216.1:872-7735 GCA_964389785.1 uncultured Planctomycetota bacterium | reverse complement strand
ATCTCTACCGAAGTGTTTCCATGTGTTGTAGCGTTGTAGTACTAGAATCCGCTCGACGATGAACCTGCCGGGCGCTCTAGTTCGTGAGGTGGTTTGCGATGTCGGCCGGGGCGACCTCGGATTCGTTGCCCGTCTGCATGTTCTTGAGCTTGACGATGCCCTTCTCGACCTCGTCCGGGCCCAGGATGGCGACGTGGGTGCAGCCGCTCCTTTCCGCCGCCCTCATCTGCGCCTTCACGCTTCTGCCCTCGTAGTTCATGTCGGCGGCGACGCCGTCCCGGCGCAGCGTGGAGACCAGCAGGAACGCGTCCGGCCTCTGTTCCTTCCTGACGAATACGACGTACACGCGGGGCCCGCCGTCCTCGGCGGGCACGGCGTCCGTCTTCTGCAGCAGCAGCGCGATCCTCTCGCATCCGGCCGAGAAGCCAACGCCCGGCATCGCGGGCCCTCCCAGCTCCTCCACCAGCCCGTCGTATCGCCCGCCGGCCAGTATCGCGTCCTGCGCGCCAAGGCCGTCGTGGGACACCTCGAACACGGTGCGGGTGTAGTAATCGAAGCCGCGGACCAGGTGCGGATCGGAGACGAACTCGATGCCGGCGCCCTCCAGGGCTGACTCGACCTGCGTCATGTGGTCCGCGCACGGCTCGCACAGCCGGTCGCGGAACGTCGGGGCGCCGGCGGCCACCGCCCGGCAGCTCTCCTTCTTGCAGTCGAGTATCCTGAACACGTTCCTGTCGAAGCGGTTTCTGCAGTTTTCGCACAACGCCGCCATCTTGTCGGCGAGGGCTTCCTTCAGCACGTCGCGATACCCGCCCCGGCATTCCTCACAGCCGATCGAATTCAGCTTCAGCTTCCATCCGCTCACCCCGAGCGCTTCCAGGAAGGACACGGCGGCGATGATGCACTCCGCGTCCAGCAGCGGGTCGTCCGCCCCTATCGCCTCGAGGCCTATCTGGTGGAACTGACGGAGCCGGCCCTTCTGCGGCCGCTCCCTACGGAAGAACGGACCGGCGTAGAAGAGCTTCCGGAATGACTTCTCCTTGTGCAGTGAGTGCTCCACGTACGAGCGCACCACCGAGGCGGTGCCCTCCGGCCGGAGGGTCAGACCTTCGTCCACCAGCGTGAACATCTCCTTCTCGACGATGTCCGTGGTCTCTCCGATGCCCCTGGCGAACAGCTCCGTCTGCTCGAGCACCGGGGTGCGTATCTCCGCGTACCCGCAGCGTTCGAATATCGAACGGGCGGTGTCTTCCATGAGACGGTACAGAGCGACCTCATCGGGAAGGATGTCCTTCATTCCCGGGGGCGTCTGGATCTTGTTCTTGCGGGGGGAGTCAGCCACAGATGCACCTTACGATATGCAGACTCTTCTGATTTCCTTGATATCGGCGTGCCCTTTCAGCACCTTCTGGATGCCGTCCTGCTTCAGGAGCACCATGCCCTGCTTCATGCTGATTTCCTTGATCTCCTGGACCGGCGCTTTCCTGTATATGCAGGCCTTGACCTCGTCGGACTTAACCAGGAGCTCGTGAATGCCCATCCGGCCCTTGTAGCCGTTGGAGCACTTGCTGCAGCCCGGGGCTTCCATTATCTCGACGTTGGACAGGTCCAGCTTGTGCCGGTCGATCTCATCCTTTCCGCCGTACTCGGCGACAAGGTCGTCCACTTCTTCCTGTGTGGCCTTGCGGGGCTCCTTGCATTTCTTGCAGAGGGTACGTATCAGCCGCTGGGCCAGGATGCCGAGCAGGGAGTCGCCGAAGGAAAACGGATCGATGTCCATGTCCAGCAGTCGGGTGATCGTTTCCGAGGCGCTGTTGGTGTGAAGCGTGCTGAACACTAGGTGGCCGGTCAGGGACGCCTCGATACCGGCTGAGGCGGTTTCGGTGTCTCTCATCTCGCCGACCATAATCACGTCCGGGTCCGCGCGCAGGAACGCCCGCAGGGCGTGGGAGAACGTGTATCCGATCTTCGCCTTCACCTGGACCTGACGCAGTCCTTTCTGGGTGATCTCGACGGGATCCTCGGCGGTCCATATCTTCCTGTCCGGCTTATTGATATAGCCGAGCGCGGAGTGCAGCGTGGTCGTCTTTCCGGAGCCGGTCGGGCCCACCACCAGGCAGATCCCGTACGGCTGGCTCACTACCTCCACGAAACGGTCGTAGTTGTGTTCTGAGAAGCCCATCTGATCCAGGGGAAGCGGCTTGGAGGCGGCGAGAATTCTCATCACGCAGTCTTCCTGGCCCTGGGTTGTAGGCAGCGTCGCGACGCGAAGCTCGATATCGAGCGGGCCGAAGTTCTTGAACTTTATCTTTCCATCCTGTGGGAGCCGCTTCTCGGCGATGTCCAGATCGCTCATGATCTTGAGCCGGGACAGGATGGCCTTGGAGTACGTCCTGGGGACCTCCGCGACCTTCGCGCAGACGCCGTCCACGCGGTACCTTACCTCCATGTTGCCTTCCGGGTACGGCTCCAGGTGGATGTCCGAGGCGTCCTGGTTGTAGGCGTCCACAATGATCTTGTTGACGAGCCGCACGATGGCGCTGTCGTCTTCGGTGACCTCCTCGCCTCCTTCGTCCGGCTTCTCCTGGAGCGGGCTCTCCAGGTCAAGCTCCCCGAGCAGCTCGCCGAGCGACTCGTCGCTGCCTGCTCCCCCCATCGCGGTGCCGAAGAAGTGGTCTATGAACGCGACGATCTCGTCGCGAGTGGAGACGGTGTAGGATACCCGCTTCCCGCTGAAGGCCTCCTTGACCTCGTCACGGAAGAATATATTCTTGGGGTCGGCCATCACGACCTTGACGGCGTCCCCGTCGTGCTCCAGAGGCACCCACGAGTGGTTCTTGAGGAGCGCCAGGTCAAGATTCATGAGCAGGTCTTCCGGTATCACCGCGTCTTCGGAGAACGGGACGAACTCGCACCGGTAGAACTGGGAAAGCGACGCCCCTATGTCGTCCTTGGACACCTTGAACTTTTCCATCAGCACCGTTTCTATGCACGAGTGCTCGTCCTGGGCGATCGCGTGGGCCTTGTCCAGGTCCTCGTCCGTTATCATCTGATTCAGGAGCAGGTGATCGAACTTGGACCGCCGCCCGGTGATCTTGCGCTGGTTGGTGAAGGCAATGCCTATCGTGTTCGCCAGCTCCTTGATGACGGACGCGTCCCAGGTGGTGAAGTCCTCCCGGTTCTTCTTGTTCACAACCTGGAGTACCCCCTGCAGGGCGGCGTTGCGGACGATGGCGCAGGCCATCACCTGTCTGGTGCGGTAGCCGGTCCTGCCGTCCCAGGAGGAATCGAACTTCAGGTCCGGGTCGATCTTGGCGAGGCCGTCGTCGTCATACGCGTCGCTGACCTTCACGAACGACTTCGTAGCGGCGGCGTATCCGGCGATGCTCTTCCTGGTTATCGGGACGCGGATCTCTTTTACCTCTTCCCCGTCCATCACCTTCGAATATATCTCGTTCTGATTGGCGTCCACCGCGTATACCGTCACGCGGTCCGCCATTACCAGTCCCTGGATGTCGTCCTTCACCTTCAGCAGCAGCTCGTCGAGGGACATCGAATGGATGCGGTTCGTCAGGTCTCTCAGTGCTTTCTCGAGACGCACCTGCGCCTCGAGCTTGTGGATCGTCTCGATCTCGGCCGCGGCGGTATCCGCTGATGTAGCTGCGGGAGGCGGTGAGACAGCAGGCTTCGCCGCGAGGGGCGGCGTCGCTGCGGGCGGTGCCGACGGTGCGGGGGGCACCGCGGGCGCGGCTGCAGGAGACGGCGTAAAAACGGGAGCCGGAGTGGAAGGCGCGGCGGGCGCGGCCGGAGGCGGGACCGGGTGCGGTGGCGACGGAGCGGGAGACGCTGCGGGCGGTGCCGATGGGACCGCGGGTGCCCCCGGCGGGGCCGGCGGACGTACCGAGGTCGTCGGCGGAGAAGGCGGTGGCGGGGCCGTGGGCGGAACCGGCAGGGAAGACGTCTGCTCCGTCGGGTGCGGCGGCAGCGTCGGCCGCCCCGGGTTGGACTGATTCATCTCCGGTTGCTCGGTGGCCATGTTCCGATTGTGCTCCTAAACCCAAGCCCTTCTACTTATTTCGACCAGAAGGGGGACTTGACTGCAGTCCCTATGGAATTCTACGGGCGTGTACGCGAATGTCAAGGCCTGCGGGCCCGCCCGCGCCCTTGCGAAGGCGGTTTTCTTCATGGTAAGATCTTGGGATTTCAAGAGTTCGTGGGTTTTTTCTTCGATGGAGAGGACGGCCGGTGCTCGAGTACCTGATATACCGCATGGCGATGACGCTCAGCCTGTATACCCCTCTCAGGTTCGCCTACTGGGTGAGCTCGCGTATTGCCGAGCTGCACTATGTGTTCGATCGCAGAGGGCGGGAGGCGGTAAAGAGCAACCTAAGGCGGGTCCTGGGCGACGCTGACGAGACCATGATCCGGTACGAGGCCCGATGGACATTCCGGCACTTCAGCAAGTTCCTGGCCGAGTTCTTCAGGTTCAACCGGCTGGGGTCGGAATTCGTGAAGAAACACGTGCTGATGGAAGGCATGGAAGGCGTCGCGAAGGCGGTCGAAGCGGGCAAGGGGGTCATTCTCGTTACCGGGCACGTGGGCAACTGGGAACTCGGTTCGCTGATCCTCAGCGAGTTGGGCTACGACGTGACGTCGGTGGCGCTCTTCGAGAAGAACGAGAGGGTCAGCGCGCTGCTGAACCATCACCGGGCGCAGAGAGGGGTCGAGATTCTCCCCGCCGGCGGCTTCCTCAGGGGCTGCTACCGCGCGCTGAGAAGCGGAAGGATCGTCGCGCTGCTTGCTGACCGCGACGTCACCGGCGGCGGGGTCAAGATCGATTTCTTCGGCAAGCCGGTGTCGCTTCCGCAGGGGCCCGCGCGGCTGAGCGTGCGCACCGGGGCGCCTATCATCGCAGGAGCGCTCCTCCGACGGCCGAACGACAGCTGGCACTGCATCGTCTCCGATCCGATATTCCCGGACACGGAAATCGACCAGGATGACGCGGTCCGCTCGCTGATGGAAAAATACGTCCCGACGATCGAGAATATCATCCGGTGGCACCCGTGCCAGTGGTCCATATTCTATGATTTCTGGAACCCGAACACGCAGGCGGACACCGCCGATGAATGATGCGGCCGGGGAATCCGGGATCATGATTCTCATCCCCGCGTTCAACGCGGCCGGATTCATCGCCGACGTCGTGAAGGGCTGCCTGAAGTGGGAGTTCCCGGTGATCGTGGTGAACGACGGGTCGGCCGATGCTACCGCGGAGACGGCCGAGGGGGCGGGGGCGATTGTCGTAACCCATGAAAATAACATGGGTAAGGGCAAGGCGCTGGCGACCGGGTTCGACTACGCCGGAAGGAACGGCTACGAGGCGGTGGTCACGCTCGACGCCGACGGCCAGCACGACCCGTCTGAAATCGGCAGATTTCTGGAGGAATTCCGGAGCAACGGGACGGACGTGGTGGTCGGTACCAGGATGAGGCACGCCGGAAGCATGCCGTGGCTTCGGCGGCTCGTCAACCGGTCCAGCTCTTTCGCGATCTCCAGGATAACTGGCGCGCGGATCACGGACTGTCATTCGGGATACCGGCTGGTGAGGACAAAGGTGTGGCAGAGCGTCGGGCCGGAGAGCCCCCGGTTCGACGCGGAGCCGGAGCTGCTGATAGGCGCGGCGCAGAGGTCGTTCACCATCTCCGAGGTGCCCGTCCGGACCATCTACCGCGGTGAGAAAAGCGAGATATCCCCGTCGCTCGATGCGTGGATGTTCATAAAGCGGGCGTTCAGGGCACTGCTGAACCGCAGGCGGGCGGCGGCCAGGCGGCGGCTATCGAGGACCGCATGAACACGGAAGGCGATTTCGAGACCAGGCGGAGATTCATGGTGGAGAACCATCTGCGGGCGCGAGGCATCGTGGACCCGAAGGTGCTCGACGTGTTCGAGAAGGTGGCGAGGCACGAGTTCGTCGCCGATATGGACCTGTGCCAGTCGTACGCGGACCATCCGCTTTCGATAGGCGAGGGCCAGACGATATCCCAGCCGTACATCGTGGCGCTGATGACACAGGCGCTCGCGCTGGCCGGCACCGAAAGGGTCCTGGAGATAGGTACCGGTTCCGGGTACCAGACCGCGGTGCTGTCCCTCATGGCGAAGAGGGTGTACACGATCGAGCGGCTGGAGGGACTGCTCTCCCTGGCGCAGCAACGTCTGTCACGCATTGGACTTACGAACATCGAGTACCGGCTGGGAGACGGAACCACAGGATGGGAGGAAGAGGCGCCTTTTGACTGTATAATAGTCACTGCCGCCGCTCCTGAGGTGCCGGAGTCGCTGGTCGGGCAGCTTGCGGACGGAGGACGGATGGTGATACCGGTGGGGGCGGCCGGCAGCCAGGACTTGACTCTCTTTCACAGGAAAGAGGATGATCTGATGAGGGTGCACCTGTGCGGGTGCGTCTTCGTCAAGCTGATAGGCCGGGAAGGCTGGGAAGGATAGCGGTTCGATATGCCTCAAGGGGCGGGAAGAAAGCAGAAACAGTCGGCCAAGCAGAAGGGGGCGGGCGGCGCGCAAGCGTCGAGTATCGACGGGATCTCGAAGCGCCTGGTCCTGGGAGGCGTGTCCATCGGGCTGGTCGCCCTGGTGGTCGGGATCTACCGGCCGGTCGAAGGCGGGATCTCCCTCTTCGAGCTGCCGAAGGAGTTCGCAGAGTATGAGCGCTGGCTCGGTCTCGGCATTGTCATCGCGGCCTCCGTGTCGCTGTACATGCTCTATCTCGCGAAGTTCTACCGGGAGCTCGTGTCCTCCCAGAGCCAGTGGATCAGGGCCACTCTTATCTTCATCGTGTACCTGCTTGGCGCCCG
>CAYMFW010000216.1:0-862 GCA_964389785.1 uncultured Planctomycetota bacterium | reverse complement strand
GTTTCCTGCTGGACACGGACGTGTCCGTCTTCCTGATACCCAGCTCTCTGTTCGCTCTGCTGTTCGCGCTGCTTCACGGGAGGCGGTTCTCCATCATCGCGATGGGGTTCCTCGCCGTGATGTGCGCCGTCCTGCTCGACGCGGATCCGAGCTCTCAGCTGGTGCTGTTTCTCGGGGGCGTCGTGGTCGCCTTCGGAAGCGTGCCGATCGCGAGCCGGTGGAAGCTGATGGTGACGGGAGTGGCCGTCGCCGCGGTCCAGTGCCTGGTGCTTCTGGCCCTCTATATGGCCGGTACGGCCGGAGGGGACATCTCGCGGCAGAGCTTCCCGTGGATCGAGATCATGTGGAGCGGAGTGATGGGGTTCGCCTACATCGGGATCCTGGCCAACGCGTTCCTTCCTCTCATCGAGTACGTGTTCGACGTGACGACGCACATGACGCTTCTGGAGATATCCTCGCAGAACCAGCCCCTCATCCGGAAACTCATCATGGAGGCGCCCGGCACCTATCACCACAGCCTGGTGGTGGGGAACCTCGCCGAATCGGCCGCCGAGGCGATCCAGGCGGACTGGCTGCTGGCGAGGGTCGGCGCGTACTACCACGACGTGGGGAAGCTGGAAAAACCGCTGTACTTCACCGAGAACATGACGAACATGCCTGACCGGCATGAGAACCTGTCCCCGGCCATGAGCACGCTGATCATCACCGCTCATACGAAGGACGGAGTGCAGATAGGATGGAACTACGGACTGCCCAGGAGCATCATCGATTTCATCGAGCGGCACCATGGAAATTCGACGGTCGACTTCTTCTATCAGCAGGGGCGCGCTCGCGCCCACCAGGACGCCAACCCCACCCCCGC
>CAYMFW010000215.1:0-7764 GCA_964389785.1 uncultured Planctomycetota bacterium | reverse complement strand
ACTCACGACCGCCCGTCTTACTGAGCTTGGGGAGCCCGCCGTTGTCGCTGCAATACCAGAGTATCGTGTTACGGTGGATGCCGAGCGTCTTCAGCTCCTTGCGCAGCTTCCCGAACGCCGTGTCCATGCCCGCTATCTCGCCGTACCAGTGCCTCTTCTTCTCCTCGACACCGGCGTACATCTTCAGGTACTCCTCCGCCGCCCGGTGCGGGCCGTGGGGCGAGCCGAACCAGGCCACCGCGAGGAACGGGTTCGGGTCCTTCGCGTGCTTCCGGATGAATTCTATCGCCGCGTCCGCCGTCACCATCGAGCTCTCGCCCTCGAGCGGCACCGCGGTACCCTCACGGCTGAGAATGGGATTGTTGTCGAAGTAGTTCTCTGCCGACAGCCACTCGTCGAAACCGCTCGCGCCGGGGTTGACCGGGCTGCCCTTCCGCACCGAGCCCAGGTGCCACTTGCCGAAGTGGCCTGTGGTGTACCCGGTGCCCTTCAGCGCCTCCGCGACGGTGACCTCCTGCGGGCGAAGGGAATAACCCCATCTGAAGCACCCGAACCGGTTAGGGTTCCTGCCCGTCATCACGCTTCCCCGGGTGGGCGAACAGACCGGGGCGGCGGCGTAGAACCGGTCGAAACGTATGCTCGCGGCGGCCATCTCGTCGAAGTGAGGGGTCTTGAGCTCCGGGTGGCCGTAGTAGCCCATGTCCCCCCAGCCCTGGTCGTCCGCCATGCACAGGACGATGTTGGGCTTGCCCGACGACAACGCCCCCTCGGCCCAGAGGGATCCGGTGGCGGCGAGAAACATCCCGCCACCCACCACCTTCAGGAATTCACGGCGTTCCATGGTCCCCGCATGATACCGCCGCACCTGCGGGAGTCAATAGCTTCTCTTCCATGCGCGCCAGGGTCGGGGCGTTGTAGTACCGGCACGGCTCGTAGTCGCGCCGGAGCGACGGCGGAAGGGTGTGCTCTATATCCTCGTACCGCACGCTCCTCTCCAGCTCCAGCTGCTCCGCGATGTACTTCCGGAACCCCTTCAGCCATTTGCGCATCACGATCGTTCTGCCGGCCATCGGCTTCAGATGGAACGTCGCGCTCTTTCTCCGCTTCCAGATCGTCTTCGCCGTCAGCGTCCTCTCGTAGAGCCCCAGGTACCGTTCGTACCACTCCTCCTTCGGCATCTCCGTCGCCGTCACCATGTACTGCAGGGTGTAGAACCCGTAGTCGTACGTCGTCAGCTTCTCCTTCTCCTTCATCTCGAAGAAGAGCGGCGTCCCCGGCACCGGCGTCAGCGGCACGAATATCGGGTAGCAGATGTCGTATTCTTCCACGAAGTCTCGGATGTCCTCGAAGTCCTTCTCCTCGAACTGCGGCAGTATCACGAAGTGCGCCCAGTTCTCCACCCCGATCTCGTCGAGCACCTTCTGGGCGGCAACGTTCACGTCTACCGAGTTCTTTTTATTGATGTAGTCCAGGTGCCTGTCGCTCACCGCCTCCATGCCGGTGATGAGCGCCCCGAGACCCACCTCCCGCCACGCCTGTATCACGTGCGGCTTCTGCGCGACGGTGTCCGTCCGGGCGTAGGCCAGTATCTTCTTCCGGATGCCGCGCGCCTTCAGCAGGCGCGCGATCTCCATCGCGTGGGATTCGTTGTGAAACGTGTTGTCGTCGCATATGTGCACGAACGGCTGGGGCTGGCTGGAGATGTCGTCCACGATCTCCTCCGGGTCCCGCCTGCGATACGTCCCCCGCGCCGCCGCCCACAGCGAGCAGAACGAGCACCGGTACGGACACCCCGACGAGGTGATGGTGTAGACCGTTTTGCACCTCTCGAAGTGGTTGAAGTAGTGCTTTCGGTCGCCGCTTCTTATGAGAGACCGGTCGAACCGGGGCCAGGATATCCGCGTCTTCGACGCCGGCACCCGCGGCGCGGTGAGCGCGTAGCCCTCCCCGTCGCGCACCGCCAGGCCCGGGATATTCCTGAAGACGTCGAATCCCTTCCCCTCCGCGACCGCCTCGGCGATCTCCCGGAACGTCTCCTCGCCGGGGCCTATGCATACCAGGTCCACGCTCGCCGTGTCGAACAGGTCCTCCGGAAGGAGCGTCGCGTGCTGGCCGCCCACTATCGCGAGGGCCTGCGGGCGGGTGCGCTTCACCAGGAGGAGCATCCGCTTCACGCTGTAGATCTCGCCGGCGGTGTGGGTGGTGATGCCGACGATGTCCGGCTTGAACTCCTGCAGCACCCGCACCAGATCCTCGTCCGTGCCGAAGCGACGGTCGAAGAGATACGTCTCTCCCAGGTCCTTAATGATCGCGGCGAATATCAGGCCGTGGATCGGCTCGTAGACCGGGAAGAACGTGACGTACTGCCGGGGGAAATCCGGCTGGATGAACAGGAACCTCATGCCTCGCCTCCTTTCCACAGGGGCGCCCAGCTGAGCATCTCCTCCACCGGGACAGAGTGCAGGCTGGCCATCACCATGCATTCCTCGAGAAACTCCCTCTGCTGCTCCGACGCCTCCTGCCATATGTCCGTCTTGTAGCGCAAGAAGAACTCCGTTTCGTCCGCCGTCATCGGCTCGTGGACCTCCTCGATCCGCCACGCCAGCCGGCCCCATTCCTCCGGTGACGGCCAGCTGCGGTAGATGGTCTTCTCCCTGTCCTTTCCGTTGATCCGCAGGTGATTGTCCAGGTCACAGCTCAGGAGCACCGCGGGCGCACCCTCCACCTTCCCGTACGTCCGCTCCGGCCCCGCCTGCGCGAAGTGCATCCTCCGCTCGTAGTAGCGCCGATGACGGGGATTGACGGTGATCACCATATCGGTAGCCCTCTGAACCTCGCGGGACACCAGGTACGCGAACATGCAGAGATGGAGCACGACGAACTGACTGCTCTTCCCGGTTTCTAAGACGGCCAGTGAGATTATCTCGGAAAGCCTCCTGCCCGATTCCCTGAGGTCCCTGAGCCTGTCCGCGTACAACTCGTCTGCCGGGAGGCGGAGAGGCGAATCGGGCACGATGCTCAGCGTGCCGGCAAGCTCTCCGCGGTGTTCGACGATGACGGTCACCGTCTCGGGATGCGCGTGGTGGACCCCCACCCATCTCCCGGATCGGCTCGTCTTGGCGTATCCCTGGTCCCGATAGATGTCGTACACCAGCTCATAGGCCTTTATCCGGGATATCACGTCCGACGCCACCGATACCGAGTATTCGTTATCCGGACCGAAGCGATCGATATGTCCCTTCATAACAATACCCTCTATGTCTTTATGGTTTCTACTCTACCACGATACCGTCTTTCCTGAAGACGGCGCAGAGCGTCTCGGAGCACCGTCATCGCTTCCCGTCCTTGCGCTGCACGACCGGAACGAGCTCATTCACGACGAAATCGGTCATTTCCACCCGGGCTTCCCCCTCAACGGTCATGTACACCGGTCCGCCGGGACCCGACGAAACCTCGTGCGAGACCATCGTGCCGTCCCAGTAGGTGCGGCAGTCGATCAACGATTCCCCGCCCTCCCCCTTGATGCGTACGAACTGGGTAACGACCTGCACCCACTTGTTGGCGTACCGCCTCGCGAATTCCCCCCCGGCCTTCAGCTTCTTCTCCTTGGCCACGGTTCCCGCCATATTCCACAGGCTTATGTTGCATGCAGGGTCGGGGCTGAATCGAAGGTACGCGCTTACGGCAAATGCTTTCCGGTCCACGATCGAGGCGCGACTGACCATTGCCCTCTTTCCGGCGGGTGCTCTGCTGGTGAAAACGAGTCCCGGCTTCTTAGTCCCCCGGAAGTCCACCTTCTCGACCGCCATCCCGAGATTCTTCGCATCCTCCCATACCACGTCGTTCGGTCCCGCGGGACCGGGCCAGATACCGAACTTCCAGTCGCCCAGGCCGCGCGTGAAATCGTCGGAACGGACGGCCTTCCCCACCGTCATGAAGGTCTGCCCGCCCACTCTCCGGCTGTCGGACGCGCCTGCCGGCTGGAGGATCTCCAGGCCCAGCACCCTCCACTCCACGGCCGCGTAGCGGGATCCGAAGCCTATTGCCGGATTCCCCTTCGCATCGATCGTCATCGACCCTCCAGCCTGCAGAAGCTTCGCGTCTATCGATGACTGCTTGCGCGGCGGCAGCTCCGTAAGGGGCACGCGCCGCATGTCGTACGGCTGTTTCCCCTCATGCCACATCCAGCGCACTGAGGTCCATTTTCCGCCGCCCAGCTTCATGAAGTGGATTCGGAACCACATCCACCGCTTGTCCAGCTCCTGGGCTCTAGCCATGGTGGCCGTGGGTCCGTGGCCCTGCAGTGTTCTGTCCACATGGTATCCAAAGCAGTAGACGGGAGAGCCCGGCTTGGATCCGAGCGCCAGAACCTTCGCCTGGCCGGTGAGTATCGCCTCGTCGAAGAGCGGCTTCCTGAAACACACAAAGGCGTCCCCTGCCTCCGGGTCGGTCTGCTGTATCCGCCGGAAGGACAAGTTGCCGGTCCGTCTGCTTCCCTCTCCGTAAAGATTCCACGTGCCTGCCGACTTCCATATTGAATCGAAATCGAGCGTCTCCTCAAGGCGCTTATCAGCGGACTCACGTTCGACCACCGCCGGCAGAATGTGTTTCTTGAAGTACGCGTGCGCCGGTCCTTCCCTCTGATTCGGAGCGCTCGGCTCGTACATCATCCGGGTCGGACCGGGAAGACCCCTGGAATAGAAGGTGACATATACGATCTCGAATCCGAGCACATCCTTGAGAGCAGTCTCCTTCTTCTCGTCGCAGGCGGCCACGAGAGCGTTCATATGCCCGAACCATTCATCGAAGTGCCAGCTATCGATGAGCGTCCTCGCTTTGTGATAGCGCCGGAGAAAATCGACCCTCTCCACGGGTGACCAGTCGCCGGAAAGCGCTCCGCCGCCCGGACTGTCGGCGTCGACCGCTCTTCCCAGCAGGAATCGAAGGTCATCAGCCTGCCGATCGAGCTTGGGATCCCGCGCGACCGTGAAGGCGGCGCCCAACCATGCCACCTTCAGCAGATTGGCCCGATCGAGCTTTTCGGCTTCCGCCTTGTACGCGTTGACGGCAAGCTTGCCGAGGGCCTTCACATCCGCCACCGTCTTGACCGCTGCGGCTTTCTCGACCAGGCGCGGAAGCAGATCTTCCGCCGGGAGCGGCAGGGCCTCGAAGTTCACGTGCTGGGTCGTGCTCACGAAGTGGCCCGCTGCAACCTCGATCGTCTTCCCGTCGCTTTCTCGGGTAAATTCGACCACTCCCTCGGTCACGTCGAGGCGCGTTGACGACTTCTCCACCGACAGGACGAACACCGTACCCTTTACGAGGGCCTCCGCGTGCGGCGTGAGCAACACCACCGGCTGTCCTTCCGGCTGTTTCTCGACATCGCCCTTCACGCTGCCTTCACCCACGTGAAACCGCCGGCCCGTTCCCTGCGTTCTCTCGCCAGGCTTTAACAGAGTGACGCTGGTGCGCGGTCCGAGATCGAGCGTGATTCGCTCGGTCCGGTAGAGAAGCGTCACGCCTTCGTCCCCGTCGGTCTCGACACGGTCGCCGGGAATGATCTGCATCCCGACGACGGCGACGACGGTGCCGCCGTCACGATAGACCGTGACACCGGGAGACGTCGCTTCTATGGAGGCGACCAGACGCTCGGGAAAGTCGCGCACCCGGCGCTCGTTGTAGACGAGCGCGCCGACGATGACGGCCAGACACGCCGCGACCGATATCCAGACCCCCCACGCCCGGCTGCGCTTCTTTCTCTGGAACGTCTCGACGGGAACGGTGTAACAGCTCGTCGCCGGATCGGCCAGCTCGCGCTGCCAGAGCCGACGCACCCGCTGAACGAATTCGGTCACCTCCCCGCGCTCGCCCTGCGCCGCCACGTTGATGGCCTCGTGCATGTCTATCTCGTCCAGCAGGCGCCGCGCGGCGTCCGGTCTTGCCTTGATCAGGGCAAACAGCTCTTCCCGTTCCTCCGCGGCGAGGTCTCCCTCCACGTAGCCGGCGATCAGCGCGTCGATTCTCTTCTCAGGCTGCACCGGGCGACTCCTCCACCTGCTGACGAACGCACTTGCGCAGACCGTTTCGTATCCTCATGAGGGCCATCTTTACCGCTGCGGCGGACGACTCTATTCTTTCGGCGATCTCGGCACACCTCATGTTGAGATGATACCGGAGCTTCACCAGCTCCCCGCCCTTCGCCGAAAGCCTTTCCAGGCACCGGCGAAGCGCCTCGATATGGCGCTCCCGTATGTCGGCCCGGTCTCCCTCGTGATACCGTGCGGCGAGCTGCTGGACGTACTCGGCCAGGCTGTCGCGGGCTATCCGTCGGTCCCGATACAGCCGGTCCCACATGCCTCGCGCGACATTCCGGACGATGCCCCTCATCCACAGACCGAAGTCCTCGTTGATTCTGAAGTTATCGAGACTCCCCCGCGCCCTCAGAAAGGCCTCCTGGGCGATATCCTCTGTCATGTCCGGCCTGGGAGCAACCTTGGCGGCGTAGGATCGTATTGCAAACTCATATTTTGAAATGAGTTGCGTCACGGCATCGCCGTCCTTCTGCTGTGCCCGCCGGATGAGACTCGCGGTTTCCGTCATGATTCCTCCGCCTCTAGTTCAGCCGGACGGGCACATGGTAACGGATTCTTCGAGGAAATTTTCCGCCTATTTCCGGGTGCCGCGGGCGGCCATGGAAGACACCTCCGAGGCGGTGTCGCCGACCCGGCCTCGCCCTCGAGAAACCCTGACAGTCCTCGTTCCTTTCTTCCTCTGGCACCACGACGGGATGTACCTCTTCTCCGCCCGGAACAGCTCCCCCGCCATGGAGCGGATCTCGGCGGGACTACAGACCGCGGCGGAGAGCGGATCGAGCATCATCGCGTGTATCACCGCCCCCAGGTCCCTGTTCAGAATACCCTGGACGCACAGCTCGAACACCGCCATGTTCGATCGGCACAGCGCCGCGCACTGCTCTGGAAGGTTCCCGAAGTACGTCGGGATATAGCCCTGCCGATCGATGAGCACAGGCACCTCGACCACGCCGGTCAGGGGCAGATTGGGTATGAGACCGGTGTTCGCAACGGAGGCATGCACCGTCCTGGCCCGATCGAAGCGATGGGCCTCTATTATGTATGATGCGAATTCGTGGCCCCGCTTTATCGGTATCTCCCGCTTCCCGGCGGCCATGTCCCGGCGGACCTTGTCCGTCCACTTGCGCCAGCCCGGCCAGCCGCTGGCGTAGAAGCCGGAGCCGCCGCGGTATCTGTCACGGCAGTACCTCTTCATGAGATCCTTCCTCTTGCGGAAGTACGGGACATACTCCGAGAAGTGCCCGCTGGATTCGGTGACGAAGTACCCGAACTCCTTCATGATCTCGAACCGTATCGGCTCCTGCTCGTAGACCTTCTTCTTTCGTATCGCGGCGAGTATCCGCGGATAGACATCCTTCCCCCGGTGGCGAAGCTCGGTGAACCAGCCCATGTGATTTATGCCGCCGCATTTCCATTCCAGCTCGTCCCGCGGCACCCCGGCCACGTCCGCCATGAACCGCCAGCCGCCCTGCACCGAGTGACACAGCCCGACGAACGGCTGGTCCGTCGTGCGCACCGCGGCGAGGGACATGATGGACATCGGGTTGGTGTAGTTCATGATGAGCGCGTTCGGGCAGTACCGCTTCGCGTCCTCCAGGATCCCGAGCCACGAGGGAACCGTCCGGAGCGCCTTCATGATGCCGCCCGGTCCGATCGTGTCGCCGATGCACTG
>CAYMFW010000214.1:0-7800 GCA_964389785.1 uncultured Planctomycetota bacterium | reverse complement strand
CTCTTTCTGGGCATCGCGTACCTCAGTGTGGCGGCGCTCGATTTTGTGCATACGCTCGGGTACACGGGCATGGGGGTCTTTCCCGGCTACGATACGAACCTCGCCACCCAGCTCTGGATCGCCGCCCGATACGTGGAAGGTTTCTCGCTCCTTGCGGCCCCGGTCTTTCTTCGCCGGAGACTGAGACCCGGGCTCGCGCTTCTTGCATATGCAGTCGTCACGTGCGTCCTGCTCGTTCTGGTATTCCGGGAAACGTTTCCCGTGTGCTTCGTCGAAGGGACCGGCCTTACGACGTTCAAGAAGGTGAGCGAGTACGTCATCTCCTTCATCTTGATCGTCTCGGCCATAGTACTCTATCGAAGACGTAACGCGCTCGATCCCGGCGTCCTTCGCCTGGTGGTCGCCTCTGTCGCCCTTACCGTGTTCTCCGAGATGGCCTTTACGTTCTACGTGCACGCATACGGACTCTCGAACCTGATTGGGCACTTCTTGAAGTTGGTCTCGTTCTACTTGATCTACAAGGCAATCATCCAGACCGGTCTGGTGCATCCCCACAGACTTCTCTTCCTGGATCTCAAGAGCAGCGAACAGGCCCTGCGGGAAGCGCACCGCGATCTGGAGGAACGTGTTCGGGAACGAACGGCCGAACTCCAGGCGACAAACGAGAAACTGTACTCCGAGATCGACGCGCGAAGGAAAGCCGAAGAACACGCACTCCAGCTCAACCAGATGCTCCTGGCGATCCGCAACGTCAACCAACACATCACCAGGGAGAAGGACTGCGATACGTTGATCCGGAAATGCTGCAAGAGCCTCACGCAAGCGAGGGGATATTACTTCGCGTGGATTGTCGTGCAGGACTCAGAAGGGAAGTTTCTCACCGCCGCGCAGTCCGGCATAGGAGCCGAGTTCTCCGGACTGCTCGATATGCTCAGGAAAGAGGACTATCCTCAATGCGCCCGGAGAGCGCTTGGCGACGAAGGCGTCGTTATCGTCGGAGAGCTGAGCAGCGGTTGCGAGGACTGTCCGTTGAAAGGTGTCTGTGCAAGAACCGCCGCCATGGTGGTTTCGCTCAAACACAATCGCCAACCGTATGGATTGCTTTCGATCTCCATCGACCGCCACGTGTTGCCCGACGCACAGGAGCAGGAGCTTCTTGCAGAGGTGGCCGATGATATCGCCATTGCCCTGCACAGCATGATCGTTGAGATCCGGCACAAAGAGACCGCCGTTCAACTGCAGACGCTTACTACGAGGACGGACGCCATCCTTGCGGCCGTTCCCGACATCATCATGGAAGTGGACGAGAACAAAGTATGCACGTGGGCCAACAACGCAGGCATCCGGTTCTTCGGTGACGATGTGCTGGGCAAGGAAGCGGCGTACTACTTCGAGGGTGAACAGGACACGTACGGCGAGGTCCAGCCCGTCTTCAGCGGGGACGAGGACACCGTCTACGTCGAGAGCTGGCAGCGAAGGCGCGACGGCGAAAAGCGCCTTCTGGCATGGTGGTGCCGCGTGCTGAAGGACGAGAACGGCAACGTGACCGGCGCTCTTTCATCGGCGCGCGATATCACGGAGCTGAAACGCGCTGAGGAGACGCTCCGCAAAACCGAGGAACAGCTTCGTCAATCCCAGAAGCTGGAAGCGATCGGCCTGTTGGCGGGAGGCGTGGCTCACGACTTCAACAACATCCTTATGGCCATCACCGGCTACTGCGATCTCATAACCAGAACTTTGAACGCCGATGATCCCCTTGCCAGAGATGTGCTTCAGATCAAGTCCTGTACGGACCGGGCGACTGCGCTTACGCGGCAGCTTCTCGCCTTCAGCCGCAAACAGACCCTCCGACTGGAGATCCTCGACCTGAATACGCTGGTCGCCACCACGGAGAAGATGCTGCACCGTCTTATCGGTGAGGACATCGAGCTGGTGACCGTGTGTGCGGAGGATCTGTGGGCGGTGAAGGCGGACCCGGGACAGATAGAACAGGTTATCATGAACCTTGCCGTGAACGCCCGGGACGCGATGCCGCAGGGGGGCAAGCTCACCATCGAGACGGAGAACATCCACCTGGACGAGAACTACGCGCAGGACCATGTGGATGTTGTTCCGGGCGCGTATGTGATGCTTGCCATGAGCGATACCGGGTTCGGCATGGACGACGAAACGTGCGAACGTATCTTCGAACCGTTCTTCACGACTAAGGAGAAGGGTCGGGGTACGGGACTCGGCCTGTCGACGATCTACGGCATCGTGAGACAGTTGGGCGGGCACATCTGGGTCTACAGCGAACCCGGCAAGGGCGCCGCATTCAAGATATACCTTCCGCGTGAGGAGTCCGAAGCGAAGCCGGAGGCCCCGAAGGAAACCGCGAAACCGGGCCGCGGCAGCGGCGAGCTGATCCTGGTCGTCGAAGACGAGCCTCTCATACGGGAGCTGTTCGCGAGGATGCTGGAGGACCTCGGCTACAGATCGGAGGAGGCTGCCAACGGGGGAGAGGCCCTTCTTCTGGTGGAGGAGAAGGGGCTGAGACCGGACATGGTGATAACCGACGTGGTGATGCCCGGGATGAGCGGTTCCGTCCTGGTCAAACGCCTCCACCGAAACATGCCCGACCTGAGGGTCCTCTATACGTCGGGCTACACGGATAACGCCATCGTCCATCACGGTGTGCTCGATCCGGACACGCCGTTCATCGAGAAGCCGTTCAGCCAGAACGACCTTGCCGCCAAAGTGCGTCAGGTTCTCGAACGAGAGGACGTACCGGCGAGCGGAACGAAGTCCATCCTAATGATCGACGATGACGAAGATCTGGTCATCCTTGTGCAGCGTGCTATGGCACAGGAGGGTCACCGGCTGATCGGTGTGGGCACGGTACAGAAGGCTCTCGATGTGCTTGCCGAGAGGCCCTTTGACGTTCTGCTTGTCGACATGAACCTGCCGGATGCGGACGGGGCAGAAGCGCTGCGGAGGATCCGGGCGACAGGCGATTCGACCCCTGCCCTCGCTTTGACGGGGCACCTGGAATCGGCGGACATGGATCTCCTCCATCCCCTGGGGGTGGTGAAGGCGTTGGAGAAATCAATCGATATGCAGGATCTGGCCAGGAGCATCGAGGAGACCTCACGAATACCCTGAGACGGCAAGACAAGGTGGGCGACCGCATGGTCGTGACGGCGACTGTTTTCCTACTGCTGCTTGCGTGTTGGATAGCCGCTGCCGGGGCCGAGACCACGAAGCCTTCTTTGGGCATGTGGGTATGGGAACAAGATGCTTTCACCACACCGGAATCCAGGAAGAGGTTGCTGGATTTCTGTGTTCGTCACGGCATCAGTCATATGGATGTTCACGTCATTATGGACACTCGAGACGGACAGTATATTGTGCGCAACCCGGACCTCTTGAAGATCCTCATTGTCAGCGCTCATGAAAAGAGTATCAGCGTGGGCGCCCTGAGGGGTGACCCGCGCATGTTCTTCAGGGAGAATCAAGAGGCCTCGATCAAGCAGTTGGAGGCACTCGTCGCTTTCGAGAAGACCCTTCCCGAAGGCATTCATTTGTCCGCCGTGAAGTACGACGTTGAGCCGTACGCGACGCCGGAATGGAAGGCGGGCGGCGAGGATCGCGAGCAGGTCATGCGCGACTATGTCGCATTCCTCCACAAGGCGCAGTCTTTGATACGAGAAGAAGTCCCCCACATGCAGCTCACGGTCGACATCCCGTTCTGGTGGGATACCGAGGATCTCTCTCTGGAAGTTGCGGGAGAAGAAAAGGTCCTCAGCAAGCATGTCCAGGATGTGACGGATTGCGTGACCGTGATGTCGTACAGACGGAAGACGGAACGAATACAGGAGTGCGTCCAGGACGAGATGAAGTACGCCGATGAGATCGGCAAGACCGTCTTCTTGGCGTTGGAAACCACGCCGCTCAAAGAGGACAAGCACATCAGTTTCTGGGGTACGCCCCCGGAGAATCTCCTCCGTGTCGCACAGGACATTCAATCCAGACTGGGCAGCGAGAAGTCTTACGGAGGGATCATGCTGCACAGCTATGGCAGCCTCACAAGGTATCTCGAGAGCGCTTCCGAGAATTCGAAACGAACCGGCTCCGAGTAGTCGGTGATAGGAACTTGATCCGAATATGCAAAGGGCATAGAATCGGGAGTAGCGGGGGCTCTTCGTGCTGGCCTGACATGAAGTATGGGAAGGAGGTGCTTCCGTGGATGAGATAACTCGCGGGGCGATGGAGCACAAGAAGATATCAGAGTTCATCTCGTTCTACAAACATGCGCTGACACAATGGTCCTACGGAAACGCCCAACACCAATTCGAAAGTTTCAAGAAGTTGGTGGCGCTGGTGCGAGCGCATTTCGCTTTCGAAGAAGCGGATGTCTTTCCCCTCCTGCTCTCAACGGGAGAGGATAGGGACAAAGCCGTAATCAATCAACTTGAATCGGAACACGGAGAGATATCTGCCCGACTCGCCGAGTTCGAGACGCTGAGCGCCGAGAAACCGAATGAGGCAACATCGCAGAGAGCTGTGGAATTGGCAAAAGGCATTGTGCGCGCCATGGAAGAGCATGCGCTTCTGGAGGATTGGAAGCTGTATCCCCGGATCGAAAATCTCGATTTGAATTCCAAGTAAGGATTACGGGACTGTCAAACCGATGACTGGAAGGCCTCGACTTATGAAGCCCGTCTCGGAAGGGAGAACCAGAACGTGCTTCCCTTGCCGATCTCGCTTTCCAAACCGATTGCGCCTCCATGTGCCTCGACGGCAAGCTTGCAGAACGTCAGCCCGAGCCCTGTGGAGTACATCTTTCCGTGCTGCCTGGCTTCGACCTGGCCGAACTTATCGAAGATCTTTCCGTGATATTCAGGATCAATGCCTGGCCCTGTATCGGTAACAGCGATCTTCGTAGAGCCTGGTTGTTCAGCAACTTCGATGCGAACAGATCCGTCTTTCGGAGTGAATTTGACGGCGTTCGCAACCAGATTCGCCACCACTCTCCGGACAATAGTGGGATCGCAAGAAACCGACACCGGCTTGTCAGGATAGATAGCCTGCACATCCCTGTCCGCCACCAATCCCCCCAGGGATTCGATTGCCTTGGAGACAGGCTCGCGCAGATCGCATTCCTCCTTCTCGAGAGGCATTTCGCCGGCTTCAAGGCGACTCACGTCCAGGAGTTCCGTCACCATTTCCGTCAACATATTGGCGGATTCCCTTGCGGTAACCAGGAACCTTGAAGTCTTGTCATCTGCTTCACGATTACGTAACGCCAGATCGAGGAACCCGGCGATGCCCGTCAGAGGCGACCGCATGTCGTGAACGATCATGTGCGTCAAGTTGTCACGAAGCCTCTCCAGCTCTTTGAGGTCGGTTATATCATCGATGCTCACCAAAACCTTTCTTCCATCAGCGATGGCGAATGATGTTGTGGAAATCAATATGTCGTGTTTGGATGGAACGCCGTCTCGAACGAAGATCATCTCTCCCGGCATCCGGTCGAGATTCTCCCCGGTCTGGAATGTCTTGGTGAACGTATTCCGCAATGCGCAACTCTTACACTCTGCGTTCTTCCCACACCCGCCTCCCCGGGACGCATTGACACAACTGAAGACCTCACCGCCGAGCCTCCCGAGAACGCCTTCCTCCGTTTTTCCCGTTGCCAGAATGCCTAGGTGATTCATCCTCTCGACATGACCTTCACGATCCACCAACACCATGACGATCGGGGCGTGCTCGAACACCGCAGACAGGGCCTCCAAGGCTTGCTCGCACGAGCCCATCTTCGAAAACGTGTCCGCCTTCATCCGGTCAGCCACCCAGTATCCCTTCGATTCGGGAGATGACGTACTCGCTCACCTTCTTGAACATTCAACGGCTTTCACTACTTTGCGTAATCCCGCAAGCGTGAGAGGTTTCGGAATTATCAGGTCCACACCTACCGAATCCTTCCCCGCTGCCTGCATCGTCTCTGCGTATGCGGTGAGCATGATAACGGGTTTATCCGGGGATTTCTTCTTAATTTTTCTTGCCAACTCCACCCCGTTCATACCCGGCATCTCCATGTCGGTAACAACCAGATCGAATCGGTCAGGGTCGAAAACGTGTAAAGCGTCTGTCCCGTTGCTGATTGCAGCTACCTCGTGTGTGTCCATCTCGAACAATGCTTTCTGCAACTCAAGAACTTGTGGATCATCTTCCACAAGAAGAATGGATAGGCTGGTTCCTGAGGCCCCAGCATCTGTGTCAAGCCAACCGCTCCCAGCTTCCGCCCCTTCTTCAGCTTTGAACAGCACCGTATCCTCCTCCGCACATTTTCCACAATAACTGATGAAGCAGTCAGTCTTTCTCATCTTTCCCAGAGACTCTCCCTACAAGAAAAGGCAGGCACAAGAAGCCTGTCTGACACCAATTTGTCAGGCGCTGCACAGACAAAACATATCTCGCGCCTGCCCGAAATTCGGACAGAACAAGGTGTTTCTCGTGCAACGCAAAACCTCAACGAGGTGACCGGATGGTGCCGAGCGCTCTCGGAGTCGAAATTGCTATTCGCCTATAGCCTTAACCTCCTCGACAAGGGTCGCAAGATCAAGCCGTTCGCTTCCGTCGATATCGATGGCGGCGCCGAAAGAGCGTGCCGCATGAATCCGGATCGGTAGCCTGGTGAAGGGGCGTTTTCAATTATCTCCGGTATGGAAGGATCGTTATCGACAACCAGGATTGAAGGTGGCGTGTCCAAAACATGTCTCGACATGCAGTTTTCGCGGCGGCCAGGCATTCTTCACCTTCACCGTTCCCTCGATCGCTTCGATCAATCTCTCACCCCGGACGAAAGGTGTCAAAGTCCGGGCCGGTTGCGCTTGCCTTGCTCCGTCCCAACCCAAGTTGCAACTCCAACATAGAACTATACCCTCGAAATTACCTATGTCAAGGCGGGTATGTCACCTATTCGCCCCTTTCGTTTTAACTGCCTCGCACCGGTTATGTTCCGGGGTCGCCTTTTCTGTCGCGGTCGCGATCCACGGGCCGGAAGCAGCGTTGCGAATACCGCTCCAGGTCTTAATGCTGTCTGAAGCCGCATCTTCGGGACCCACCCTCCCATACGCCTCACTCACGGCTTCATCAGTAGGATTCAGATAGACGCTGGTCGCCTTGAGCGTTCTGTGCCCGACCTGCTTTTGGACGATTGGAAGAGGAAGCTTGTGCTCGTGGATGTGATGCATTATGTGGCTATGCCTCAGTGAATGTACAGTCAGCTGGTGCAGCCTCCTTCCTTTCGAGTCCTGCCCGTATTCCCTTTCCAGCCCAGCTTCCCTCACGTACTTCCGAAAGATCTGCCTGATTCGATTTTCCGAGTACGGCAAGACCTCGCGACCCGGCCGAAACAGGAACTCCTCCTGATTTCTCAATTCTTCACTTCTCTTCTTCATCCTTCTTTCTCGCCTCAACATGCTCTTGATCTCGTTGGTGATACCCTGGGGCAGGTGACTCGTTCGTCGGTGACCTGTCTTCGTGTTCTCGGGGGGAATATAGATATTGCTCCTGCTGAAGTTGATGTGCTTCAGCTGGATTCTCACGAACTCGCCGACCCGGCAGCCGAGGTGGTAAATCATCCGCATCATCAGCTTGTGTCGGTAGTCTTCAATGCAATCGAAGAATTTCTGCAGTTCCGCAAGAGTCAAATACCGTATGGTGTCACCAAATCGGTCATATTTCCTGGAAGATTTCACATTTGGAAACGGGGAATAACTCGCCATCGTTTTCAGGGTCTTCTTTACCCTCACCTGT
>CAYMFW010000213.1:0-7846 GCA_964389785.1 uncultured Planctomycetota bacterium | reverse complement strand
CTCCAGACGCGCTCCTCCGGATACGCCCGGAGCCAGCTCCCGGCAGTGCTTGTATGCCTCCCTTGCCTTTGCGGCTTCTTTCAGATTTGCGTAACAGCATCCCAGCGTGTACCACAAGCGAGCATGGTGTTCATTTGCCGGGGACACGGGGACCTGCAATCCACGCTGGGAAAAGCTCAGTCCCCCGTCGTAGTCCTTCGCTTCAATACAGCGTTCCGCGGCCACCAGAAACGGCAGGGCCTCGACGTTTCCCTCGGAAGTCACTCCCGACAGATACGCTTCGAGATACTTGCGCCGCTCCTTCATCTCCAGGGATGATTCGGCCTCAGGAGAAAGCGTGTACACCGCGATATACGCTTCCGGATTCTCCGGAGCAATCTTCTTCAGCAGCGCCAGGGCCCGAGGAGGGCAGCAGACGCGATATATCTCACACAGGCTCTGGACCGCTGCCGGGTCCTTCTCGATGACCGGTCCATGTTTTTCTTCGACAGCATACGCGAACCGAAGCGCCTCGGTCTTGTTCCCCAGCCACCATGCCAGCTTCATCGCATCGAGAGCCTTCTGCAGATTGTCCGGGACCTCCTTGGGAATCAGCGACGCTAGGCGTTCCGCTATACCGAGATTCCGGTACGCTTTTGCCTTCTTCTCGAGAGACCAGGCATCAGAATCCTCCTTGCTTCGCTCGAGGGGGTCGATGAATCTCGACACCACTTCCGTCTTCAGCTCCCCGGACAGGGAAGCGCCGAACAGATCCGTGTTCGTCAGCTGCTGCAGGCGCGATCGAACGGCGGTCCTTACGCGATCCCGGTCCGCCTTCTTCTCGGCTACCCCCAGCGCATCCCAGGCCTCGAGGTAGCAGGGAACAACTCTCTGGCCGCAGTCCTTCAGAGCGTCCTTGCTCTTCGTTCTTCTGACTTGAGCAAGGGTTCCCCAGTAGTGGGCTTCTCCGATCAGGTAGTACAGGGCGGCCCTCGTCACCGGCTCGCGAGTCCCCTTCAGGTCCTTCCTGAAGCGAGCGAGGAGCGTCTCCTGGTCAATGGTCCCCGGCCTTATAAGGCAGGCGGATATCTTGTCGAGATTGTCGACGGGATTCTCGAGAAGAGCTTCCGAGTCTTCCGCCATTTCCCGCATCTGTTCCGGGGTAGCGCGTCCGACCGCGGCCACCTCACGCGTGGCAGTCACACAGAACAGAAGCGCCAGCGGCAGAAACAGGGCCGCCGACGGTCTTTCTCCACACCTGGCTTTCATTTGTCGACGACCTCGGTATCGTAAGCGCTGAAGCTGTAGCTCTGGGGCTCTATCAGCCTGAATATGCCGGTTTCCGTATCGTAGTCCCAGTAATCATGAACCTTCTGAGCGTTCGTGTACACGCCAAGCGGCTTTTCGCTGGTCTGAGAGTGTTGGATCAGGGTGTCAATTGTCTGCCCGAAGGGTATGCCGGTGTAATTCGGATACGTTACCGTGATCTCCTTCTCCTCAAACTCGTCCGTTTCCAGATTCCAGGAACAGTAGTACAGGGTGGCTTCCGTCGTGTAGTACTCCATGGAATGTTTGTCTATCGCCCCTTCCGCCGCGACGACATCGAGCGTCGGGTAGAAAGAGACATCGTCGGGCTCTTCCGGCACAAAGACGCTGGGAAACTCGAAATCATAATCCCCGGCGATATCCCATTCCTGAGTGATGGTCGACCCGGGATCAATATCAACGGCATGGTACTGGCATTGCACCACCTTGATCGTCGCGTCCTCGAGCTTGTCGCTCGACGTGTAGGTCCCGTAGACGCGCCCGTCGCTGTCCGTGGTGGACGACTGCTGGGCGAACACCGCCGCGACCACATCCCCGTTACCGCCGTTCTTCTCGGCGACGATCGTCGCCCCCGAAACGGCAGGCTCGATCGTTATCCGCACGTCTGTCTTGTGAACGTCCGTGTTCTTGCCGCCGGCGGCCACGTACACGGAAGTGTCCCAGTCGGATTCGCTGGACGAGTCCTTGTCGGCCCTGCAGTACTCCACCGACTCGACCCGGATCAGGGTGAGCACCGCGCTGTACTTCGTCAGGTCTACGCTTGCCTTTGCCTTATCGCTATCGGAATTGCCCTTCGGCGGGTCGTTGCTCTTTGAATGGTCGCTGTGGTCGTCCTCGATCTCGCCTTCGAGAGTGAAATGAAAGACGCCGGTGTCGGCGGTCCCGTCTCCGTCCTGATCCGCCGGAGTCCAGGTACCTTTCCACACCCCGGAGCACGGAGAGCTCCCTTCACGTCCCAGCGCGATCGAATCGCCGGTCTCGGTAACCTTGACGTACGGGCTCGACTGCTCGAGAAGCTTGGCGAAGACGTCGTATCTGGCGCCCGTCTCGCACACGTGCGTGTCCTGATCGAATACCGTCACCTTGAATTCGACATCCTTGATAACGCCGGCACAGCAATACTCGAGATCCGCCTCCGAACCTGCCCCGAGCTCGTACGTTTTCGACATGTTCCCCTGCGCATCCGCCGTCTTCCAATGCAGGGTCGCCTCGACATTCCGATACATCAGCGGTTCCGCCAGCATTTCGCTGTCCGCGTAAACGTGATGATCGTCCGTCTGGCAGTGACAGCTGCACTTGTCGCCCGCCCATACCGCGGCAGGCAGGAGTGCCAGGAAAACGCCGATGAAGACAACCCATTGAACCACACGAGAAACGCCCATACCCATTACCTCCCTTTCTGTCCTTTCTTTCGTGATAGCATCTCTTCCTGGGAAACCGCCAGCTGGCAATACCGGGTGGTGAACGCATGCGCCTTCGCACTCATGCCGAGGATGTTGCCGCGAAGATGGAAGCCGAGCGGCGTACGCGCCTCCGGCGAAACCTCCAGCCCCGCCAACCCATAATAGAATACCGAGTCCCTGAACACCTTGCGCGCGAAGGCGAGGTCTTCTTCCCTGTTGAATACCGAGTGAAGATACGAATAGCCGTCCGCGAACATGAATCCGTATATGCGGCTCGTGGCGAAGGCGGCATTCGGATCCTCCTCCACGTCCTTCCAGTGGTTGACGAACTCCAGGGGACAGTACTTGTCCCCGTCCATCTTTCCGTAGAGGACGCCTTTCTTCCTGTGCCAATCGAGCACCCGCTTCAGGAACTCGGCGACCTCCGGCTTCTGTGTCAGATGATGCAGGCGCGCCACGGGCTCGATCATATAGGAAACAAACTGGGTCGACTGGTTTCCTTCCGGCATTATGTGCCCGCAGGAGCCGTTTTTCTGCTCCATGGCGAGAAACGTTCTCGTGAATATCTCCGTCGCCTTCTCGAGATACCTGGAGTCGCCGCCGTACTCATACATCGCCAGGCATGCCTCTATAGCCCACCCGGGTATGCGAAACTCCCGGTAGGAAACGGGCCCCTCTTTCTTCCCGAGAATCCCGGAATAGGCCTCGGCGTGCCGCCTCGCCGTCTCCAGAGACTGAGGATCCCCGGTCAGCGCCCAGTGAAGCAGCAGCCCCCGGCACCAGGTATGGCTCGGATGCGGGCTGAATCCCCCGCGCCGCCGGTACTTTTCCCGCATGATTCGAGCGCTGAACCCGTGCTGCCCCTTCTCGTAGCGCTGCCATCCCGCTCCTCTGTCGATGTCGTAGCGGTGACGGACCATGTCGTCCGCGACGTCGAACATCGCCCTGTCATTGAACCTCAGATGCTGAACCATCATGCCGTACGGCCAGTCATAGAAGAGGGAACAGTATCCGTGCGCCCAGACCAGGTCGCCGTAATTCATGAACCCGTAGTAGATGTCCGGATACTTGTCCCTCAAACCGGGGATAGAAACCTTCCCCCACTGATCTTCCAGGGCAATTCCCTTGCCCATGGGAATGGGTCCCGCCGGGTCGCCCTTCTCCGTGTAGACCTTCGCCTCCTGGAGCCGGTCGTATCGTGATATGGCTTCGTCAATATCCTTGTCGCCCGTTCTCACACCGGTGGAAGCCAGGGGCCAGACCGCACCGGTACGCCGGTACCAGTCGAGCGATGCTCTCGCGAACAGGGGGGATTCAATACTATATAGAAGATCTCCGGTCTTCGCGGCATCCGGGCCCAGGCACAGCAGCACCTCGGCCGTCTTGAATCTGTTGCTGTCGATCTGGTAGACGGTCCTATCCGCGATGTACTCAGACCTCGGCCAGCAGCCGCCCGCGGGCCAGAGAAGAACCGAAAACTTCCCCGGCCTTGCCTCGAATCCCCTGGGGAAGTTCTGCCAGATGCGGCGGACGCATGCTCCCAATACCGGCTTCTCATCGGCGCTGACCGCGGCCCATCCCGCTGCCTTCTCGCCGCACTTCTTGATCTCATCCCCTTGGTTGACCAGGTAGTAGAAGCCCTGGAACTTCTTCTTCATGCCCGCCGATTCTTCCCTCGACCGGTCCGCCTTTGAGCTGGCATGCTCCCACCCGAGATTGTTCTGTATGGGATCCTTGAACCACTGGACGAGGCAGGCGGGCGCTTTCTCCGCGACCGGGACCTTGCCGTCGGCGCAGACAAACGTCCAGGACGGCCCCTCGCCAACGGGAAAATCCAGCGAGAGAAACTTGAACCGCACCCACTCGTGCTTCCTGAAGATCCCTGCGTTGTTCTCGAGGGTGAACGCGATCTTCACGTAGGGCTTTCCGGCATAGGCGGTCAGCCGGAGATTGTACGCGATCTTACCCCCGAAGATTCCCTTGCCTTCCTTATTAGTGAACCGCCCCCTGACTATCACCGTTCCGCGCAGAGGGCCCCTGTCCTCGATCGAGACGAGGTCCGGTGCGCACAGACTGGTGCGATACAGGTTCCCGTCCTCGAACTCGAGAACGGCGTCGGGAGGATTCTCGGAGCTGAAGAGGCGGGCGCCGTTCACCGAGGCCCCGCTGAACAAGGCGCCGTTCTTTTTGCTTACGACCAGGTTCAGCGGCCCGGTGTCGATCTTTACTGATTCATCATCTTCCTGAATCTCCAGCTTCTGCGAGAGCGCGGAGCGCTTCTCCCCGGCCTGTTCGTCGCCGGGAAGTCTGCGCAGCACATAGGCCGCGGTCTGGTTCGCCTTCACGTCGCAGAAGAAATCGAGAAGGACCCACTTAACGGTACCTTCCTGCCATCGAGACAGAACGGTGAACTGGCACGGGACGACCTTATCCGACGCCTTCTCTACCAGAACAAGCTGCGACGCATCGGTCACCACGCCCTTCGGCAAAGGCACGCCGCTCGTCACCGGCTCCGCAACCCGATCCACGCCGGCCGGCTCTTCCACCGTGAGGGACATTTCCAGAGCTTCGTCAGACGCGGCGGCCCGGAATCCGAAGAAACCCACCCCGATGAAGGTGAGCAGAATGACAGGGACCAGCCACCGTGTTCGCATCATCATACTCTTGTTCCCTCTCTTCCCTCTATCACCACTTGTGCCTCACAGGTGGTCGAAAGGAAGTGAAACATACCTGAGCGTCCCCCTGCTGTCAATGGGGGGGTGTCTAGGAAAATCTCCCGACTTTCTGTAGGTCGTATCCTACACGTATTATTTAATCAGGCTGCCGACTTACGACTTTCTGCCCGCTCTCGGACTGCACATTCCCGCATCACAAACGAGCCACTCGACCAAAATGTGAGTCACGTTCGCGACGGCCCCACCAGCCCCCGCACCCTCTCGTGCAGGTCCCGTTCCGGCAGCATCGCCAGCAGCGTCCTCGTATACCCCATGTCCACGCCGAAATCCGGCCTGTCGCCGTACTGGGCCACCTCGCCGCGTTCCACCAGCGCCTTCTGAAGACGCTCGGCCAGCGCCGGACCCATCATGAAGTACCAGACCTCGTGGAGCTCGCTGTCGGCGTCATGCGAGAACCGGTGCGCCTCCTCGTCGGACAGCTCGCCCGGCTTCGGAAGCCCGTGCGCCATGTTCGCCTCGACCACGCCCTTGCTCAGCTCCTGCACCAGCACGGGAAAATTCTCAGCCCGGGCCCACACCCTGCAGTCGGGGACATGATTCCTTCGTGTCCCCGATGAGGGGGGCTCCCATACGACCGACTCCCTCCCCGCCCGCGGCAGCCGCATGTTCCTCAGCGCGTCCGCCGGCGCGAAGAACTGGCTGAGCGACGCCAGATTCACGAACACCTGGTAGTCCTCGAAGATCCCCGGCAGGACCTTCTCCAGCTCCGCCTCCGCCAGGACCAGCGCCTTATTCATATGTACCAGACCGGTGCCGTGTATCATCGCGTTGTGCGTCCTGCGCCTGGCGATGAGGGAACGGAGCTCCGCGGAGGGCCGCCCCTCGTCCGCGGACGCATCCGCCTCGCGCGCCTCGCCCTCGTCGTCGCCGACCGTCCCAAGGTCGCCCCTGTCCGTAAGCGTCCCCTCCGCCACCAGGCCCGCGACCGACTCCTCCGACAGCCCGTACGCCTGGGCAACCGTCTTCACGGCCAGAGCCTCGAGCCGCGCCCGGTGCTCCCTCTCCCGCTCATAGATTCTTCCGGTGACGGTCGCCAGTTCGCCTCCGGCGTTCCCCAGCTCGATGCCCCGCTCCCGGCACGCCTCGTGCGCCCTGTCGTATTCGGCCCGGGCCAGCGACGCCCCCAGCTCGCCCGAGAGTATCGGGTGCCGGCCGAGCGGCGTTCGCCCGTCGCGTATCCTTCGGATATTAGGCGTCGGCATCAGTGTTCCCACCAGCTGAATTACTTAACTCCGTCCCCGAGAGAGAGCTCGCTTTAGGCTTCGGCACCACCCCGGGCTTGGGCGGCTTGAACGGGTCGGGCCGCGGCGCGGGAGATTTATCCGGCGCGGGGGCCGGCGCCGGCTTGGGCGGCGCGGCGGGGGCGGGTTTCGGCACCGTGTTCGGCTTGGCCGGTGCGCCCAGAACAGAAGAAGGAAGACTACTCGGCCCGTCGAACACGAATCTTGTGTTCCGTCAAGACCACGAAGCATCTCCTCCAGGATGCAACGTCTTCTGATGTGAATACCGCTTCTACAGCCGAAGCAAGTGAGTCGGCACCGGGATCCCGCAGGCGCACGAGCAATATCCCCTCGTGCGTCCCCGGCTGAAATCTCCGAATATCCGAGAAATCAAGATCCTGCGTAATCAGAAACTTTCCAGCCTGTTGCGTGGCGCTCCAGACCTTATCATCATCGGCTCCGGTAATGCCTTCTTCCGCAACGGTATCGACGTCATGCCCCATTTTCGAAAGAGTGCTGACCAAGCGAGAAGGCAGGTTCTCGTCCAGCTTGAGGTTCATGCAACTGCAGGAGTGCGGGGAACGGGAAGATCCTCTTCTGCGGAAGCAGCCGCGAATGCAATGACCGCACGTACGCCTTCTTCCGTCAGCGTCGGGAAGTCCTTCAATATCTGTTCGACAGTCGCGCCTTCTGCCAGGCTGGCGAGGACCGTCTTTACCGTCACCCGCGTGCCTTTAACAACGGCCTCACCTCCACAAATCTTCGGATCCCTGACGATGAACTGTTCGTAATCCACAGTTCCTCCCAACTCTCTTTCTACCCTTTCCTTACGCTTCATGATACCCCGTCTTGACGGATTACGCAAGATCACTCCTTCTCTGCGTATTTCATTATCATGTTGCCGCTTGAATTCGGTCATAAGGCGTATTCACGACACAAAACGTTTGTTCGGGACACAAGGCGATGGTGGAAGACTCAAGGCGCACGGCGACACAGTCCGTATACAAACCCCGCAATCCCCGTGCAACTGCGCTGTGGCAGATTCTGGACGGTCACTTCGATCAGTTCGTATCCGTGTACGAAGACCGGTTCGAGTCCCGCTACGGTCGCCTGTCAGCGCACGTCGAGGCGGTTGAGGACCTGGACGCTTCTTGCGAGACCTCGTGCCGTGTCGTCGGCGCCA
>CAYMFW010000212.1:0-7962 GCA_964389785.1 uncultured Planctomycetota bacterium | reverse complement strand
TTACCGACGACGATGGAAACGTCACTCTGGACGTGGGCTCGTCCGAGATCACGGTTGAGTTGAACGATCCCTCGACCGGCGACGGCATACCCGGCCTGAGCGTGTCGGTCGGATACGATCCGGAGTATGAAGGGGCGGCAATGCTGCTGGTGATAGATCCCCTGGACGACTACCCGACCCAGGTGATCTTCCTGCAGGGGCAGGCGTCTTCGAAGCCGGGTCTTCCTCAGGCGCCGGGGGACGGCACGCTTTCCATCGATCTCCTGAACGTCGGAACGGGATTCATGAAATCCGTTGCCACCGAGCTGCTGCCGGAGGACACGAAACTGCTCAACGAAGTGGTCGGCACGACGGTGGGCCTGGTGGGACTGGCGGCGAAGGCGGCCGACGCGGCGGGGCTGCCGGTGAGCGAAGCGCTGCGGAGCAGCGACCTGAGCATAGTGCAGACGCAGGAGATGACGGTTTCCGAGGCGGAGGCCGATATCCACAACGGTGTCGCCACCGGAGCGGTGACGAACCTGATGCTGCTCGGCGCGGGTATAGCGCCGGGTGTGGTGGGCATCGCGATCGACGTGCTCAACTTCGGACTGGACCAGAACGTGGTGCTGTCGTGCGACGGCACGCCCGGACCGGGCGAGAAGGTGATCATCAAGACGACGATAGGTCCCTTCACGTTCTACGACTACGACATACGCCCGATCACCACCGAGGGCCTGGTGCGGTTCCCCGCGGACGGAAAGGACCAGTACGGGCAGCCCATCAGCACGGGGTCGTCACTCGACATGTTCAGCCAGGCCAATCTGGGGGAATGCTACCGTACGGAGATCGGCGCGACGGGCAGCGCCGAGGTGGAAGTCCCCGCGGGCAGCTACTGGGCGAGTTACTCGGCGGACGGATACGTGCCGTCCTCCGGGGCCGTCACCGTCGACGACACGACAGAGCTCAGCTACACGCTGAGCCCGCCTGAGGTCGCGTCCATCGAGATCAGTGCGGACCAGCTGACCGGCTTTCTCGACATAGGAACCGAGGTGCAGTTCTCGGTCGTCTGTCGTGACGCACAGGGTAATATCGTGGAGGCGGACGTTACCTTCTTCGTCGTGAATCCGGTGGGCGACGTAGTCGCCACGATCGACTCCGCCACCGGTCTCCTGACGATCGACGAGGATGATGGTGCGTGCCGGGTGTACGCCCGGGTGAACGGCGTGACCAGCGAGAGCATCCTGGTGTCGGGCACGGGAGAGGAACCCGACACGAACGGCGGAGGCACCGGCGGCGAACAGGATACGTGGGAGGGGCTCCACAGCATCACTCTTGCCGACAACGACAACGGCTGCATCCTGGGAATGTACGACTACTACTCGGTCTCGACGGACAACGACATAACACTGACGTGCACTCCGGCGCTCAGCGGCAGGCCGGCGACGTTCACGGTGACGGGAAGCATCCACCACGTGGCCAACGTGCAGGACGCGTACATGGAGGAAGACCAGTGCGTGTACAGTTCCCGGACCGAGGACGAGGTGATCGACGTGACCGGCAGCGGAACGGTGGTCGGGAGCCAGGTGACCATCACGGTGGCCCTCAATGAATGTGTCAACTTCGTGCTGGAGGGAACGCTGAACGCGAGCTCGACATCTATCACGGACGGCACGCTTACCCTGGACGCGTGTGATCTTTACGCGCTCTTCCAGGTGGGGGAGGGCTCGTGCTCCCTTCAGAAGCAGTAACCGGGTGAGGGAGCGCGGATGAAGAAGCGGGCCGCGCGGTTCATGGCGCCGGCGGCGCTCGCGGCGGCCCTTGCCTTCGCGCTGGCCTGTGAGGCGGTCAACGACGACGATCTGAGCGACGCGGAGCGCTTCGAGCTGATGCGCGCTCACGCGGACGCATGGCTCGATGACGTACACCTGGATTCCCCGCTCGTGTGCTCCTCTTTCGTGAAGATCTCCGTGGTCGAGCTGTGGGACACCCAGGAGGATCACTGCCAGATCGTCAGCGTGCGATCGGCGGAGAGATATCTGGAAGAGGGGCATGGACTGGAACACCGCCTGCGACTGCGAGTGCAGTTACTGGGATGGGGAGGCCGACTACCCGGTCGAATAGGATCTACCGTTTCGGAGACTCGTCCACGCTCATGTCGGCCAGGTCGATCGTGATGGTGCCGGAATCCCACGTGGCGTACACCCGGCTTCCCACCCGCTCGTAGAGGGCGGCCGCTTCGCTGGAGAGCTCCCGCGCGTCGTCCGATATCAGCGCGACCGCCGGCCGCGCCGCCTCCGCCAGCCGTTGCGCCGGGCCTATCGGGCGGCCGTGGTGGGGGACCTGGAGGACGTCGCAGGCGAGCGTGCCGGGCGCTCCCAGCAGGGACCACACCGCGGTGTCCTCCACGTCGCCGGTGAGGAGTATCCGTTTCCCCTTTCGGCCGAGCGCGGCCACCAGCGACGAGTCGTTCACCGTCAGCGTCTTCGGCTCCGCCCGGGGCCACAGAATCTTCGTCGTCCTCCCGTTCTCCTTCAGCAACGCCGGCGCGGCCACCGTCGCCACCGGTATCCCGCGGCGTTCCAGGAAAGCGACAAGCTTTCGTCCCTGCTCGTAGTCCCGGAACCGGTCGGAGACGAGCACGTTTCCGATCGGAAACCGCCAGGCAATCTCGCGGACGCCATTGATATGGTCCGCCTCCGGGTGCGACAGCGCCAGCGTGTCGATCCGCCGTATCCGCCGGTGCCACAGGTACGGCGCCAGACGGGTGGAGCCGACGTGACGGACGGACGTGGACCCGACGTCATACACCAGCGTGTGACGGCTCTCCGTGGTGACCACCACGCAGTTTCCCTTCCCGACGTCGAGCATCGTCACCGTGTCCGGCTGGCGGGACGGGAAGATATCCCAGAAGAATATTGAGCTGATGTTCCATGCTATCAGCACGCCGACGGCCGCGAGCTTCCAGCGGGGCCTGAGCGCGAGCACGATGACGGCGGCGAGTACTATATAGTACGCCGGTGCGATCACCGCGTCCGGCACGTGCCAGTACGAGAACCGGAAGGACGCGCTGGCGAGCACCAGCTTCTTCAGGCAGGTCACCAGCCCGGACGTGAGCGCGACCGCGGGCTGGGCGAGCGTCGGCGACACCGCCGCGAGCGCGACGGATACGATGCCGCCGGCGAGGACGAACGCCACCACCGGAAGAAGCAGCGGGCTGACCAGCACCACGGCCGGCGTCACCAGGTGGAAATGCTTCGCCACCAGCGGCGCCGCGCCCAGCCACGCCGCCACGGACACCGCGAACCCGAGCGCCAGCCACTTCACCGCCTTCCGGATCCGCTCCCGTCCCTCCGCCAGTCCGGCGAGCTTCATCGCGTACGGCGTCAGAAGCGGCATCAGCCCGGCGATCGCGAAAACCGCCGCGAAGGAGAGCTGGAACCCCGCGTCGAACAGGTTCACCGGGTTGGAGACGAGCAGCGCCAGCGCCGCCGCCGCCAGTATGTTCATGAGGTCCGCCTCGCGTTCCACGATGGTCGCGAAGCAGAACGCGCAGGTCATTACCGCCGCCCGCACGATCGGGGGACGGCCGCCGGTGACGTATGCGTAGAGGATCACCGTTCCCATCACGACGATCCGGGTCCACTTCGGCGGCACCCCGAAAAGCCGCATCACCCACCAGATGAGCCCGGCGATGATCCCTACGTGAAGCCCGCTTATCGCCAGGAAGTGCATCGTGCCGCTCGTGGCGAACGCTTCCAGTACCTCATCGCCCACCGCACGGCGGTTACCCAGTATCACCGCCTCCAGAATCGCGCCCTCGCTGCGCCGGAAATTCCTCTCGATTGTCCTTCGCGCGTGCCACCGCACGTGGTGCGCGACGAGCCGGAGCGGATTGGCGATGCCGTGCCCGGTAACGCGGGCGTGGAAGTCGCCGGGCACGGAGAGGAGGGCCCGTACTCCGCTTCCAGTAAGGTGCGCGGTATAGTCGAACTGACCCGGCACCGTCGGCGGCCGTGGCAGGGAGAGCCGGCCCGTTACCTCCATCCGGGCGCCGAACGGTATCTCCAGCGCGCTGCCGTACTGCGTCGCCCGCACCGTTCCCGACGCGTCCGTCCAGCCATCCTTCGTGCGGATCTGAGTGACGTCGATGTCGTAGGAGATGTGGTATGTCTTCTCGTCCCCGCCGAACGTGCTGTACCACGGCTCGCGGATCACCTGCCCGCGAAGCGACACCAGGAGCGGCCGCTCGCGCACCAGGCGCGACACATCGTCGGAGCGCGCCGGGCCGCGGCCCGCGCCGTGCGAGAGCATGCCCGTCGCCAGCACCAGGGCGTAGATCGCCGCGGAGGAGAGCGCCGGTTTCCTGCCGGTGAACAGCAGCACCGCGGAGGCGACCGCCGCCGCGGCCCATAGCGCAATGACGAATCCGACGGGCGCATCGAACGCCCGGTCAAGAAGTATTCCCGCGGCGAACGCGCAGGTGACCGGCACCAGTGGTCGGGGAGGCGTGATTCTCTCTCTCACGATACTGTCTGCCCTTCATTCCTCGTACGCTACGAAGGGAATACTACCGCGAAACGGGGAGATGTCAAAGCATTCATGTCAATCATTCGACGGTATGATATGATGAACGCCCATGAAACCGAAGATACTGATTATCGAAGACGAACCGGCGATCGTCGATACGATAGCATACGCGTTGAGGACAGACGGTTTCGATCCGGTGTCGTGCCCGACGGGCGAGGAAGGCAAGGCCGTCCTCTCCGCGGGCGGCATCGCGCTGGTGATTCTCGACCTGGGGCTCCCGGACATGGACGGGCTGGAGTTATGCAAGCAGATCCGCCGGGAGTCGAACATGCCGGTCATCATCCTCACCGCACGGAAAGAGGAGGTCGACAGAGTGGTCGGTCTCGAGATAGGCGGCGATGACTACGTCACCAAACCCTTCAGTCCGAGGGAGCTCGCCGCCCGGGTGAAGGCGGTTCTGAGAAGAACGGGCGCGCGGGAACCTTCTGACGGGCCGGCCGAAGAGCCGCCGGACGTCCCCTTCGAAGTGGATAAAGAACGCTGCAGAATCACGTATTTCGGCGCCCCGCTCGATTTGACACGGAACGAATTTCGCATACTGGAGATTCTGGCGGAGCGACCGGGATGGATATTCTCCCGCGACAAGCTCCTTCAGCTCGCCTGGGAGGAACCGGGGACGGTGCTCGACAGGACCGTGGACGCGCATATCAAGACGCTGCGCGCCAAGCTGAAAGCGGTCCGTCCGGAGGAAGACCCCATCATCACTCACCGGGGGTTCGGGTACTCCCTGAAGGAAACATGGTAGGCATACGCACGCGGTTGTTTCTCGCCTTCGTAGTCTTTGTCGGCCTCGGGTTCTACTTCCTCGTCGACTGGCTTCTTGATGACCTGCGGCCCCGCTATCTGGAGGCGATGGAGGAGTCGATGGTGGACTCGGCGACGATTCTCTCCGCCATCGCGGAGAAGCAGATGAAGGACGACGCGATCGATGTCGACGGGCTCCGCGCGGCATTCACCTCGGCCAGGAAGAAGAGGTTTTCCGCCAAGATCTACGAGGTGACCAAGCATCGGATAGCGATACGCGTGTACGTGACGGACACAAACGGCATCGTGGTGTTCGATTCCGAGGACGGGAAAGCGGAAGGACGGGACTACTCCCGCTGGAATGACGTGTATCTGACGCTGCGCGGGGAATACGGCGCCCGCAGCACCCGCACCGATCCCGACGACCCGAGGACCTCTTTTCTCTATGTGGCCTCTCCCATTCGGAAAGGTGATGAAATAACAGGGGTGCTCACCGTGGGTAAGGCGGCCGGAAGCGTCAACGTGTTCATCCAGAGCGCACGGCGCAAGATGGTGATCGGCGGGGTGCTCGCGGGCCTGGTGGTGATCGTGCTCGGGTTCGTCACTTCCCTGTGGATTACCCGGCCGATCAAGAAACTCATCAGACACGCTCACCACATACGGGACGGCGAGCGTGCGTCACTGCCGAACCTGGGGTCTTCGGAGATGCGCATGCTCGGGCAGGCGTTCGAAGAGATGAGAGACGCGCTGGAGGGCAAACAGTTCGTGGAACACTATGTGCAGACACTCACCCACGAGATGAAGAGCCCCCTTTCGGGGATTCGCGGGGCGGCGGAACTGCTGAAGGAGGACATGCCGGGCCCCGAGCGGGAGCGCTTCCTGGAGAACATCTGCGCAGAGACGGGCCGAATGCAGGAGGTGATCGACAGGCTGCTCCAGCTCGCGTCCCTCGAAGGCAGGAAGGAACTGCGGGACGTCGAGAGGTTCGATCTGGGGAATCTCGTTACCGAAGCGGTCGAGAACACGAAGCCGGCCGCGGACGCGCGAGGCGTATCGCTGAGAGATGAAACGAAAACACCGGTGTTCATCGAAGGCGAGCGTTTCCTGGTGCGGCAGGCGGTAGTGAATCTTCTTCAGAACGCGACCGATTTCTGTTCCCGGGACGACACCGTGAGCGTTCATCTCCGCGCGGAAGACGGCTCCGCCGTGCTGACCGTCCGGGACAGCGGCCGGGGGATCCCGGAATACGCGCTTCCGAAGGTATTCGAGAAGTTCTACTCCCTTCCCCGTCCGGACACCGGAAAGAAGAGTTCCGGGCTGGGGCTTGCGTTCGTCCGCGAGGTCGCCCTGCTGCATCGCGGGGAGACTTCCATCCGTAACCTTCCCGACGGGGGGGTGATCGCATCCCTCAGCCTGCCGGCGGCGCCTGACACACAGTAACTTCACCGAAGTTTCATATCCCCTTCTTCTTCACTTCCTCACCGTTTCACGAGGCATCCGTATCATACAGGCGTACCGGGACGGGAGAGCTCGGGTGTCGTGAGTTGTGTGCGGAAGAAGGGAGGAGGAATGAAGCATGCGGTGTGGATATGTCTGGTGCTCGCATGGGCCGGCTGCGGCGCGGCCGACGAGGCCATCGGTGTTCCGTGGGAGGAGTTCAAGAAGCTGTATCACGACAGCATTGTGAGGATGATGATGGATTCCTCCGTGAAGACACGGGAGCAGGCCGGACACACGATCGAGGAGGCGGTTTACCGGCTGTCGATCGGCCCGGATCACGCGGGGGGGACGGTGGTCATCGCGGGCAGAGCGCTCACCGGTGAGGTCCGTCCGCTTCCTCTCTTCTCGGACGGGGTAATCATCGCCCGCGCCGGGAGGATGAACGGGTGTTCTCTGGTTGCCAGGGAAGGGCGGACCGGGAGGGTATCGCTGCTTCCTTCCGGGAAGACGGAGTTCCAGGCGGAGCTTGCCTTCTACGTGCCGTTCGAAGAGGACGATACCGCGCGCGTGGTGTCGTTCGATATCCCCCTGTCGCTCAAGAACTCGCTGGCGCTGACGCACCCCGACAGCGTGCGGGTGGTGGACGCGCCCGGGGTGGCGGACGACGAAGGCACGCGCCACTTCGCTCCCACCCGTTCTCTGACCGTTCGGTTCGAGGCGGCGGCGGACGCTCAGCTTGAGGAGGAAGCGACTCCGGCGGCGATACTGGATGCAGTCCGGTTCTTCACGTCGTTCGACGAGAACGGTGGCATGCTCTCCATCCTCGACATGAGGGTCGAGAAAGGAAACGCCTTCCGCTTGACGCTCAAGAAGATACCGGATGCCGAGATATGGTCGCTTCGCGTCAACGGCCGGAAGCGGAAGCTGTTCCGGCAAGAGGGCTTCTGGACGATTGCGCTGGCCAAGGGGAGGCCTTCTCTGGTCGAACTGGTGTTTCTCAGGAAGGGGCCGAAGCTGGGGCTCCGCGGCCGACTTGAGACGGTGCTGCCCGAGATAGGTCTGCCCGCGCGAGAACTTCAGGTTGGATTGGGGCTGCCCGCACGTGTTGAGATGGTCTCGCTCGAGGCCCCGCTGAGTTCGGCCAGGGCGGACAAATGGAAAATTCCGAAGGATTTCGTAGGCACCGGATATTTCTTCTCCAGGTCGTTTTAC
>CAYMFW010000211.1:0-8027 GCA_964389785.1 uncultured Planctomycetota bacterium | reverse complement strand
GTTCGGGGTTCTTATCTCGCTGTTTCCCGCGCATCCCATGGCCCACGGTCCCTGGTCGTCCGTCAGAACGAACAGGATGTTGGGTCTGTCAGTCTTCGACATTCGCCCCTCCTTCCTCCGCGTGGCACTCGAAATCCCCCGCCTTCAGCATCTCCACCAGCTCCTCTTCGTCTGAGGGAGTGTGCGAGAGGATATTGTACCATCTGCCCACCAGCTCGGAGCGGTGCGCGTCGGAATCGCTCAGGACGGGAATTCCCAGCCCGCGCGCGATGTTCAAGATCGCTTCTTCCGCCTCCACCGGGGTGCTGCAGGAGTAGGCCTCGATCCCGTCCGGCACCACGCTCTCTACGTCGAGCAGCAGCTCTTCGTGATACCGGAAGGGGTGCGCCACCGCGATGAATCCCCCTCGATCGGCAACGAATTTTCGAATCTCCGGGTACGTCCAGTCGTCCTTCTCCAGCTCCGGGTCGTTCACGCCGAATACGATGACGTCCTCCCGGTCAATCGTGATCTCGATACCGCCGAGGATCCACAAGCCGGGATACTTTTCGTTCAGCTCCTTCAGCCGCTCGGGAGGGGCGAGCCGGCAGTGGTCGGTGAACACGATGGCATCGAGGCCGGTGTGGAGGGCGGCCCGTATCTGAGCCTCTTCTCCGGCGCGTCCGCAGGGCGACCGTTCCGCGGTGTGCACGTGCAGGTCTATCTTCATTTCAGTTCCTTCGTCACGCTCGCTCCCGCCTCGGCCCCACCGGGAAGCTCCAGCGCGATCTTTTCGTCGCCGACGGCGACGTTCAGCGGCTTCCGGCCGAAATCGGGCCGTGCCGCCGAAATACGCCGTTCGCCCTCTTTCGTGTGCATGATGATGATGCACGGCTGGTCGACTTTGATGGACGGGCCCCGCGGCTGGGTCAGCGCGCCGGCCCTGTAGAACGCGGCCATCAGGATCTGCAGCCGCCGGTGCCGCACCGCCTGGAGCTCCGTCGTGTTCGACAGGAACTCGATTCCATGGTTCCAGGAATACGCTTCCATGTCCTCCTCCGCAAGGGATGGGGCCACCACGTACCGGTACGACGCGCCCGACGGCTTCACGCCGTGGTCGAGCCATACGCTGAATACGGGCAGGGATACCTCCTCCGCGGAAACGGCGCTGCGTATGCGTTTCCATGAGCCGGACTGCGTTTTTGTCGAGATGCAGGCGTCGGTGCCTTCGAAGAAGAGGTAGCCGACGCCGTCGTGGTGCAGCCATCCCGGCGTCTTCAGCGCAGTATGGCCGTCCTTCCTGTCCGCCTTGCCGGAGGAGTGTACGTCCTCCCTCAGCAGGCACTGGTTGACGGAGGTGATCACCGGGTCCGCGCTGGCGGACTCGATGCCGGCCCCCAGACACGCGAACTCCCTGTCGAAGAAGAACCATGCCTTGCGAGCCTTCAGCTGTCCCGCCGGGAATTCCTTTCCGCGCGCGGGCGTGGAGAAATCCATCGCGGCCGCGCCGTACGTGCCATCGGATGCCGCGCCGACGAACGTTCTTATTCCCTGCGCGCTGACCGTTCGGACCTCGCAGGGCGTCGAGGACTGCACCGCGGTGATGCCCGGCACCCGCCGCCAGTCCCACACCGGGAAGATGTCCTCGTATTCCCTTCCCGAGCGAAGGATATACGTCACCCCGTCCGACAGGCGGTGGGAGAGAGGCCCTTCGCCGTTGTGCGCGCCGTCCGTCGCGTGAAGGCCGTGCCTCAACATGCGGACGGACGCGTAGTACTCCTTCCTTCGGTGGACCAGGAGCGCGGAGCGGCAAAAGTACCGGCTGCCCACGGGGGCGCCCTCGTCCGTGCCCGCGCGCAAACGCTTCGCGAGACTCTCGAACTCCGCCTTGCGCTTCCCCGGGACCCTCGCCATGTACTCGCCCGCCTTGGCGAGCGTGTGCCCTCTGTAATGGATTCCCGGCCGCACGATTTCCCGCCCGACCGCGCCGTAGTCGAACGTGCCCGCCCGCATCATCCACTGCTGTCCGTCCAGTATGTACGACGTCAGGATATCGATCTGTTTCTCCGGGAACGCGAAGCGGGTGCCGGACGCGTAGTACGCGAAGCGGGCACAGTCCACCGAGAACCCCAGCCCGTACCCTCCCGAATACAGGCACGGCCCGTGCTGGTGGAACGACATATCGGCCTGAACCCCTTCCGCCGACGTCACCCGGATCTCCTGCGCGATGCGCGTCATCGGCCGCGCCACTTCGTCCGGATCGTTCTCCAGGCACCCGCGCACCACGTGGATGGAACACAGCCACACCAGGTTCTGCCCGGTGGCGTCGCCGTGGTAGTCCCACTTGCCGTCCCTGTATCCCTTCCTGAGTATCTCGATGCCCTTCTTCAGCTGCTCCGGAGAAAGCTTCTTCTCCATGAGGATGAGAACGTCCCCGAGCTGCCGCGGCACGCCGATGCAGTTCCACCACCAGTTAGGATTCCGGTAGTCTTTCACCAGCCAGTGATCCAGCGCTTTGAGTACGTTGTCTTCGAGGTTCGGGTCATGTCCGGGAAGCCGGCACGAGATCGCCATGTCACGCAGCCGGTACAGATGGTGAACAGCCTTCCACGACGACGGCGTCTTGTCCCGGTACTCGACGTCCTTCCACCGGCCGTTCTTTCCCAGGCCGGTCGCGTGGCCGTGGGCCTTCTTGTGGATCTCCTGCACCTCGGCGCTGCCGGGGTCCGGCTGCCCCGGCAGGAGGTCCTCGTAGATGCGGCGCTTCACCGTCTCCACGTCCTTATCCGGAGCGTCGCCGCCCGCACCAACGGAGAAGGAGACGGACAGTAATACGGCCACAAGTGCTGCTCTCTGCATCTGATCTTCCGGGGTCTGAATCTGCGTGCTACCCAACGCTCCGGTATGATACCACTTCCCGGCCTGCCGTCACAGACTTCTTGCCCTCGCGACGAAGGATTCGTACAATCAGGCGTTGTCTGCGAGGGCGATGAAAGGAATAGTCGCATCGACAAGAAGCTGGTGGTGATAAACCCCGTCCAGGACGGGTTCCGGCGGGCCAAGAGAAGGGCGTTCCTGCCCCCGTCCACCCTCTCCGTAATCGCGTCCCTGACCCCCTCCGACTGGGATGTCTCGATACTGGATGAAAATATCGCCTCCTTCGACGAGCCGGGGCAGATCGAGAAGATCCAGGGGGCGGACCTGGTGGGAATCTCTATCATGACCAGCGAAGCGCCGCGGGGGTACGAGATCGCCGACCGGGCCCGGGAGCTGGGCAAGACGGTGGTGCTGGGCGGATACCACATCACCGCGTGTCCGGAGGAGGCGCTGGAGCACGCCGACGCCGTGGTGGTCGGCCGGGCCGAGGTGGTGTGGGAGCAGGTGGTGCGTGACTTCGAGCAGGGGCGTCTCCAGAAACAGTACGAGAACGAGAAGGACGTTCGCTTCGTAAATCCGAACCTGCGCCCCCAGCCGTGGCTGAACGGCTCGGGCAACGGCGATTCGTTTCCGGGGAAGTACGTCATCCAGCACATGACGTACACCACCATCGGCTGCGTCCGCCGCTGCGCGTACTGCTACAACTCCAAGAGAAAGCTTCCCTTCACCGCCCGCGACGTGGCCGACGTGCGCAGGGAACTGGAGCCGCTGCGCGGCTCCTACATCGCGTTCTGCGACGACGACATCGTCGCGAACAAGAAGCACGGCAGGGAGCTCTTCGAGGCGATCAAGGACCTGAATCTCACCTGGCTCGCGTTCTCTTCGATGAAGATCGGCCTCCCGGAAAACGAGGAATACCTGAAGCTGGTGGCGGAGGCCGGGTGCGAATGGCTGTTCGTCGGGTTCGAAACGTTCTCCCAGGAAACGCTCGACGCCTGGGGCAAGAACTGCAACGCGCCGGACCTGTACGTCGAGATCGCGGACAATATCCACAGGGCGGGTATCAAGGTGTGCTCGTCGTTCGTCATCGGCGCGGAGGGTGAAAAGCCCGAGGACATACAGAAAATCCCGGAATTCGTCGATGAGGCGTCGCCGGAGCGGGTGGATCTATTCATGCTCACCCCGTTTCCGGGCACCAAGCTGTTCGACGACCTCGATCGGGAAGGGAAGATCCTGACGAAGGACTGGTCGCTCTACGACGCCAAGCACGTCATCTGTCTTCTGGCCGACCCGACAAAGGAGGCGCTGATACGGAAATTCCGGGACGTCAGCTCCCGCATCTATTCCTGGCGGTCGATTCTGAAGCGGACCCTCTTCGACAGGTACTGGGGGCTGTTCGACCGGCTGGTGCTCTTCTTCACCCAGCGCCGCCGCCGCCGGATATTCCGCGACATCGCCCGCCGTATGAGTTAGCGTTCTCAAATCAAGGAGGGAGATATGGCGTATGCAAGGGTCTCTCGTCTGATCATCGTTCTCGTCGCCCTGGTGACCCTCTTCGCGGTCTCATCGGACGTTCTCGCGGCCAAGAAGAAAAAACCGGCCAAGAAAAAGAACCCGACGATACCGGCCGACGACTACGACAAGTGGAAACCGGAGCCGTACATCGGCGCGGGCGCGTTGGGGTACACGGTGCTCCAGGGTCCCGGCGTCCAGGCGGGCCTGCCCCGCAGGGCCAACCTGCAGTTCGACAAGGACGGCTCCGCGGTGCTCGTTTCGGAACGGATCCTCTTTCATATAGGGAAGGACCGTACGGTGCGGATCATCGCCGGGAGGCCCGGGATGTCCGGGTTCCAGGACGGACCGGCCCAGCTCGCCCGCTTCAACAAGATGAACGGTGTCGCGCGCGACGGCAAGGGCGGATTCTACGTGAACGACCGCGGCAACGTCTGCATCCGGCACGTCTTCAAGAAGGAGGACGGGTCGTGGTGGGTCGAGACGATCGCTGGCACGCCCGGCACGGCGGGACGGAAGGACGGCCCGGCGAAAGAGGCCCAGTTCGATGATCCCTGCAACTTGGCGATAAACTCGAAAGGGGAGCTCTTCACCTGCGACAGGAACTTCATTCGCAAGATCGCGGGCGGCGAGGTGACCACACTCAATCCCAAGGGCGGGTCCGGCTTCAAGGACGGTCCGCTCGAGGAGGCGAAGTTCCAGATGATCATGGGGGCGGGCTGCGCCTTCGACGACCAGGACAACCTCTTCATATGCGATCGGTGGAACCACCGGTTCCGCAAGATCGATTTCAAGACGAATCAGGCCACCACCTACGCCGGCTCCGGCAAGTCAGGTCACCACATCGACGGCGAGTTCGGCACGTGCACCGTCGAGCCGGGCGGCCTGGCGTGGAACCCGAAGCGGAAGAGCTTCTACGCGGTGATGGTGGACTCGGCGAACCTCGGGCGGCTCGAGGGTGGATGGCTCAAAACCGTGGGGAAGAGCGTTCGCTTCACCGGGCTTGACCGGGACGGAAACATATACGCGTGGCGCGGCAGGAAGGACCCGGTACGGTTCTACAGGTTCACCCTCCAGGAAGGCGAGGCGAAGGAAGGGGGTGCGCAGTGAAATCCGCACTCATCTCCGTAGCCATTCTTCTCGCGATATGTTCCTGGGCCGTCGCCGGAGAGCTCGCCATCGGGGAGCCTGTCGCTCTCCCCACGAGGGACTACTCCGTCTCGCCGGCCGTCGCGTACGGTGACGGTTCGTATCTCGTGGTCTGGCAGGAGGGCTGGCACGGCCTCGGCGGCAAGGCGGATATTCTCGCGGCGCGCGTGGCGAGCGGGGGCAAGGTGCTGGACGCAAAGCCCATCGTCGTCTCCAGCGCGGAAGGCGCGCAGTCGGATCCGGCCGTTGCCTATTCGAAGGACTCCAAATGCTTCGTGGTCGTCTGGGGAGACTTCCGCAACGGAACGGATTACGACGTCTACGCGGCGCGGGTGAGCGCGGACGGCAAGGTTCTCGACGGGAAGGCGATCGCCGTCGCGGCGAAGGCGGGGCTCAATGAAACGGGTCCGAGCGTGGGCTCCGCCGGCAAGGACTTCCTCGTCTCCTGGGCGTCGTTCAAGATGACGGAGGTGGAGAACCGGAAGACTAAGGAGAAGACGCAGGTGCCGACGTACGAAGTGCTTGCGGCGCGAGTGAGCGGCTCATCCGGCAAGGTGCTCGACGAGAAACCGCTCGCGCTTGCAGAGGGCTGTCACAGCCCGGCCGTCGCCTCCGGCGGCGGCGGATACCTGGTGGTCTTCAAGAACGCGGCCAAGGGCGTCGACGGGGCGCGGGTATCGGCCGACGGAAAGAAGCTCGATGAGACGCCCATCGCCAACATCACCGTCACCGGGGCCGGCTGCACCGAGTACCCGTGCGTCGCCGCGGTGAAGAACGGTTACGTCGCCGCGGCCTCCCGCGCGCCACAGCCGGACTTCTGGGGGTGGGGCGGGCCCGGCGCGTTCCAGGTGGGGCGTGTCACCGCCGATGGTAAGGCCCCGGAGGCCGCGCACAAGGTAAACGGCTGGACCTGGGGACAGCTCTGCGACGACACCCTTCCCAACGTGGTGGACTCCGCCCGGTGGGGGAAGAAGAACGGCGAGGAGCCTGCGCCGAAGTGGCCCAAGGGAATCCCCGGCGGGTTCAAGTTCGCGTACAAGCACCGCTGGCCGTACTCGTTCTCGTCCGTCGCGTCGGACGGCAAGGACGGCTGTGTCGTCGCCTGGACGCTCGGGCATCTGATCGGCCGGGTGAACGTGCACAACCACGACGTCCTCGTGCGCCACTTCGAGCCGGAGAACAGCTGGACGAAGGGTCCCAAGGTTGAGGCGGCCGCGACGAAGAGCGACGAGACCGCGCCCTGCATCGCCAAGGGGGCGGGGAGCGAGCTGCTTCTCGTCTACGAGTTCGTCGAAACCGGCAAGCCGCCCGTCATCGCGGCGCGGGTGGTCAACCTGAAGTAGGGGCAGCTCGGCAGGGCATTCTCTCGCTCATTCTCGGCGCCCATCGATGAAATGGGGCGCCTCCGAGGGCGCGCTTCGACCGGCCAAGGAAGGGCCCGCTGCCGACCCGCCGGTCGAACCACGAATCCGCTCGAGAACACCCCGCAGAGCTGCCTGCGGCCTACAATTCTCCGCTCTCGCGCATCCGGTCGCGGATGTCGCGGTAGCCGACGAGCGTGATGCCTCTCTCCTCGATGACATTCAGCACCTCGGAGGCGACTATCGCGTCCGTCTGCGCCTGGCGGGCTTTGGCGATATACGGCCCGTCGTCCAGCCAGCTCTCGCGCAGTCCCTGCATCTCCGGCACGTCGAGCCCGGGGTGCTCTATCCGAAGCCACAACCCCGGCTTGAGCAGTCTCAGCAGTTCGGCTTCCTTGAGCCACCGGGGCTCCTGCGGGATGTCGTCCGGGACCGGCGTCTTCTCCTCGCCTACGTACGTCGAGACCGGTATCCGGTACTCGGCCGCCACCTTCAGCTCTATCTCCTGCATCTGCGGCGTCGAGCGGATCGCCGCCATGTGATGGTCCAGGTACGCCACGTCTATCCCGTGCGCGAGCGCCCTGTCTATTTGCGTTCGAAGCTCCGCCTCGACCTCGCCGAGGTCCGGGTTCGAATCCCGGAACTCGGCGGTCCTGGCGCGGAAGTACCCGTCGTCGTCCACCAGGCTCGGCACCTCCGTGGGCGGAAGCACCGGTCCCCACCGGTAGTACTTCCACTCCGCGGTGAAGGTGGAATGGACCCCGATCTGCCAGTCCGGGTTCCGCCGGCACATCTCGGCGGCCTCCTCGAACCACGGCGCGGACACCATCACCGCCCCGCAGGTCAGCACCCCCTCCGTGAAGCACTTCTCAAACGCCAGGTTCGCGGCGTGACAGAATCCGAAGTCGTCGCCGCGCATGATGAGACGGATATCGTCATTACTCATGGTATTCCTCCCGCGCCAATCCTATCACGGGATGCCTGCGCGGGCAATCCGCTTTCATCTTGAATTGGGGCAATTCAGAGAATAGAATGCCTCCGTTATGAACGTCAATGTGGTAATCCCGAAGGACCGACTTGCGGACTTCTGCAAACGGCATTATATCATTCGCCTCTCAATCTTCGGCTCGGCTCTGCGTCCGGATTTCG
>CAYMFW010000210.1:0-8046 GCA_964389785.1 uncultured Planctomycetota bacterium | reverse complement strand
ACCCCAGCATGCGGAACTCGGAATAGCAGCAGTGTCGAACGACGGACGTCACGTCGCGGAGATGCTGAACAAGATAGTGGGAGCCGTCAGGCTCCACAGGGAACTGGAGATAGTGGATTACGATATTGAGCTCCTGTAGCGGGGGCTCCGGGAGGAAACGATGTCGGTGCGGCTGGAACGGGTGTCCAAGACGATGATGCAGGAGTTAGGGCACCTCCTCTCCCACGAGATGAACGATCCCCGGATAGGATTCACGACGGTGACCAGGATCGAGATTGCTTCGGACCTGAGAAGCGCCAAGGTATACGTGGGGGTAATCGGCGACGAGAAGGTGAGAAAGGGTACCATGGTGGGCCTCACCCACGCGAGCGGCTACCTGCAGAGGGAGATCGCCTCGCGCCTGAGGATGAAGTACACCCCGACCCTTTCGTTCTACATCGACGACGGACCGGCGCGCAGCGTGAGGATATCGAAGCTCCTGGATGAGGTCACCTCGAAGACCCGGAAGAGCGGGGATGATGAAGAAGAGTAGACTGACGATTCTGGCGCTCGTATTGACGGCCTGCGCCGGGTGCGCCTCCTCCCAGAAGGTCCCGACCCTCGCCCGGCGCACGCTCATCACTGTGGAGATCGTCGTGGCGACGGAACCCCCGAAGGCCCGGGTGTTCGGCGAGGATCTCCGGTGCATCGGGGAAGCCCCCGTGACGAGGAAATGGGAGATCGAGAAACTCACCTGGTCGGACGGCGCGACGCACTTCAGGCTGCTCCCGAAAGGGACCCGCATACGAATGGGTGAGAGACTCTCCGCCGGCCTGGTGGCGAGGGCCGAGGGATACCGGGACGAGTTCAAGACCATCGGCGTCAAATTCTCGGGGAAGGACGAAACGGTCCCGGAAAAGATCGTCCTGAAGAAGGGGCGGGACGCGAAAGAATGAGCGAGTTCAAGATCCATGCGGCCGACCGTATCTACCGGCTCCCCCCCTACCTCTTCGGACAGCTCAACCAGATGAAGGATGAGAAGAGGCGGGACGGAATCGACATCATCGATCTCGGCATGGGCAACCCGTCCGACCCGTCGCCCGACTTCGTGGTCGAGAAGCTGTGCGAGTCCGTCCGGGACTCGCGCAACCAGCGGTACTCCGTATCCAGGGGCGTCTACAACCTGAGGCGAGAGGTCGCCCGCCAGTACAAGAGGAAGTGGGACGTAGAGCTTGATCCGGAGAAGGAGGTCATCGCGGTCATCGGCTCCAAGGAGGGCTTCTCCCATATGTGCCTGGCCCTGCTCGGTCCCGGCGACACCGTCGTCGTACCCAACCCGTACTTCCCGATACACGTGTACGGTGTAGTGCTGGCCGGAGGAAACTGCATCTCGATACCGCTGAGCACCGACGAGACGTTTCTCAGGAGGCTTTCCGACGTCGTCGAGAACCTGTACCCGAAGCCGAAGCTGCTGATACTCAATTTTCCCCACAACCCCACCGGCGCGGTAGTCGACCTGACTTTCTTCCGGGAGATCATTCGCTACGCGCGCGCGAACGGCCTGATGGTCATCCAGGATTTCGCCTACGGCCACACCACCTTCGACGGGTACCAGGCACCCAGCATATTCCAGGTGGAAGGCGCGAAGGACCTGGCGGTGGAATTCACGACGATGTCCAAGCCGTTCAACATGGCGGGCTGGCGGATCGGATACTGCGTCGGGAACCCGGAGATGATAGACGCGCTCGGGAAGATAAAGGGCTACTACGACTACGGGATCTTCCAGGCGGTGCAGATCGCCTCGATAGTCGCGCTCAGGGACGGGGACGACTTCATCCGGGAGCAGGCGGCGGCGTACCAGAAGAGACGGGACGTTCTCTGCGACGCGCTGGACCGCATCGGCTGGCACGTCGAGAAGCCGAAGGCGGGGATGTTCGTGTGGGCCGCGATCCCGGAGGAGCTCGCCGGCATGGGCTCGATAGATTTCTGTCTGAAGCTGATGGAGGACGCCGAGGTGGCCGTCGCCCCCGGGAAGGGGTTTGGGGATCTCGGAGAGGGACACGTCCGCTTCGCAATAGTCGAGAACGAACACCGGCTGAAGCAGGCGGTTCGCCAGATCGGCAGAACGTTCCGCAAGTGGAGACAGCATGGCTGAACCGGACACCAAACACATCGTCGAGGCCATCCTGTTCTCCTCGTCCGAGCCGCTCACGCTCGCCAGCCTGACCGGCGTGCTGGAGGGCATCGACGGAAGGACGGCGCGCAAGGCGATCGCCGAACTGAACGAGGAGTACGAGCAGACGGGCCGCTCGTTCCACATCCGGGAGATCGCCGGCGGTTTCCAGCTGATGACCCGTCCGGAGTTCTCCGCCTGGGTGGACAACCTCCACCGGGTGGAGAGGAAGACCAAGCTGAGCCAGGCGGCGCTCGAGTCGCTGGCGCTGATCGCGCACCGCCAGCCGATCACCAGGGCCGAGATAGAATCCATCAGAGGCGTGCAGTGCGGGGACATACTCCGAAGCCTCATCGAAAAACGCCTGGTGAAGATAGCCGGGCGCAAGGACGCTCCCGGAAGGCCGCTCCTCTACGGAACCACCCGGTTCTTCCTGGAACACTTCGGCCTCGGCTCGCTCGACGACCTGGGCAAGCTGGGCATGGACAGGACGCCGAAATGAGAGCCATTCTATCCGACGTGCACGGCAACGCGTCCGCGCTCCGGGCGGTCCTGGAGGACATCGACAAGCGGGGCATCAAGGAGATCATCTCGCTCGGCGACCTCATCGGGTACGGCCCCGAGCCGATCAAGTGCCTGGAGATGGCCCGGTCCTTCAGCGTAAGCCTGATGGGAAACCACGAGGAGGCGGTTCTCTTCGAGCCGGAGGGCTTCAGCAAGAAGGCGCAATCGGCCGTGGAATGGACGCGGAAACAGCTCTCGAACGCGCATCTGACGGGCGGAGAGGACCCCTTCGAGTTCGTCGGGTCCCTGCTCAAGCGCCACAGCGAAGGCGGTCTGCTGTGGGTCCACGGATCGCCGCGCGAGCCGACGCAGGAATACATCTTCCCCAACGACATCAAGCGGCCCCACAAGCTGAAGCCGATTTTCGCCAGGTTCGACCAGGTCTGCTTCGTCGGCCACACGCATTACGCCGGAGTGATCACCGAAAAGCTGGAGTTCCTGATGCCCCCGGACCTGCTCAACGTGTACATGATCGACCAGGGGAAGGCGATCATCAACGTCGGATCGGTTGGCCAGCCGCGGGACGGCAACCCGAAGGCCAGCTACGTTACCTTCGACGGCGACTCGGTGGTGTTCCACCGGGTGCCGTACGACCTGAAGATGACCGCCGACATGATCTACAAGGTGCCGGAGCTGGATAACTTCCTCGGCGACCGGCTCTTCAAGGGAAAGTAGCACATATGGACCGCAAGGGCATAGCCGTCATCGCCGCCTGCATATTCTTCATGGTGGTGTGGCACGTCTTCATCGGCCCCACCTACTTCCCTCCCCCGCCTCCACCGGAAGAGGTGTTCGGTCCCGCGAATGACGTGCCCGCCCCGTCCGAGGAAGCGCCCGCTCCGCCCGAGGAAGCGCCCGTCCCGCCCGAGGAGGTAGCCGCTCCGCCCGAGGAGGTACCCGCTCCGCCCGAGGAAAGGCCCGCGCCCGCCGAAGAGGAACCCGCTCCCGCCGAGGAGAGGCCCGTTCCCGCGCTGGTGGCCGCGGAGCCGGAAGACGTGGGTGAGGTAAGGGACGTGGTGATCGAGAACGACGCGTGCGAGTTCACCTTCTCCAGCGTGGGAGGAGTCCTGAAGAGCGTCCGGCTGAAGGAGTTCACCGAGGACGACAGGGAAACGATGCTCACGCTGATAACGGCTTTCGACAAGAACCTGCTCCCTCTCGGCATAGAGCTCGTGGACTCGAAGACGGACCTGCGGACGGTCAATCACAAGAGCTCGGGCACGTCGTCTTCCGCCGCGTTCTCGGTGTCGCTGTCGAACGGACTGAAGGTCGAGAAGCGGATGAGCATCACCGAGGGCAAGTACGACTTCGCGCTCGACGTGGAGTTTGCCAACACCTCGGAGTCTCCGGTGAGCTTCACGGCCAGGATCGACGGTCCGGGCTCCATCGTGCGGGAGGACAAGATACAGAGCTACATCACCGGCGCCGCCCGCTACCTGAAGAACGACAAGGCCAGGACCAAGTCGGTCAGCGCGGGAAAGACCTGGCAGATTCCGGACGATCTCTCCAGCGACGCGGTTCCCACGAGCGACATCTCCCTGTCCTACGTCGGGGTGCGCAACCGGTTCTTCGCGAGCGCGATGCTGAGCAGGGACCCTCTCATCGTGCGCGGCATCGGCATAACGCCGGTCAAGGGCACGCTTCCCGTGGGCGAACCCGACGCCGGCGCAAAAACCGCCCCCGAGAGTCTCGCCAGCTACGTCGTCCTCGCGCCGGTCACCCTGAAGCCCGGCGAGTCCAGGACATTCACGTTCGCGCTGTTCACCGGTCCCCAGCAGACGGAGGTGCTTTCCGAGTACTCGTACCTCACCGAGCTTCTGGACTACGGCATATTCGGATGGATGAGCAAGCTGATGCTCATCGCGCTGAGGTTCTTTTATATGGTCACTGGCAATTACGGCGTGTCGATAATCATAATGACGATAACGGTGAAAGCGATACTGTTCCCTCTGTCGCGCAAATCCACGATGTCCCAGAGGAAGCAGCAGCAGCTCGCGCCCAAGATCAAGGAGCTGCAGGCGAAGTACAAGAACAACAAACAGAAGTTCAGCCAGGAACAGATGAAGCTGTTCCGTGAGGAGGGGGTCAATCCGGTCGGCGGATGCCTCCCCATGCTGCTGCAGCTTCCGTTCTTCATCGGGCTGCTGCGGCTCCTGCAGTACTCGATAGAGATACGGCAGGCATGTTTCATTCCGGGATGGATCGACGACCTGTCCAAGCCCGACACGATAGCCGCCCTTCCCGCGTGGATACCGCTCGTCCAGAGCAGGCTGAACATCCTTCCGATCCTCATGGGAGCGGTGTCCATCATCCACCAGAAGATGATGCCCAAGCCGGCCGATCCGCAGCAGCAGCAGCAGATGATGATGCTGAAGTTCATGCCGCTGCTCTTCGTCGTCCTGCTCTACAACTGGGCCTCCGGACTCCTGCTCTACTGGACGGTCAGCACCGCCCTCGGGATACTGGAACAGCACATCCTGAGGAAGACCATTGACGCGCAAGAAAGCTGACGACGACACCATCGCCGCCGTCTCCACCGCCCCCGGAAGAAGCGCCCGCGCCATCGTGCGTCTGAGCGGGCCCCGGGCCATGGAGATCGCCGGGACCTCATCGTCGCAGGACCTCTCCGGCGCCGGGCCGTATACCTCGAGAACGTGCCGTCTCACGCTGGGACCGGTGGACGTCCCCTGCGTGCTGTACCTGATGCCAGCGCCGGCCTCGTACACCAGGCAGAACGTCGCGGAGATCCACACCTTCGGTTCCCCGCCGCTCGCGGAGGCGGTGCTGGAGCGGCTGCTCGAGCTTGGAGCCAGGCCGGCGGAGCCCGGCGAGTTCACGAAGCGGGCCTTCCTGGGAGGACGGATCGACCTCGCCCAGGCCGAGGCGGTGCTCGCGGTCATCCGGTCCCGGTCCGCGGAAGAGGAGCGGGACGCCCAGCGGGCGCTGGCGGGCGAGCTGTCCGAGAAGGTCTCCGCCGCGTGCGAACGGCTGGAGAGACTCTGCGTCGAGACCGAGGCGTCGATAGACTTCGTCGAGGACGGCATAGAGGCCGTCGGCCCGTCGGACGCGGCCGCGCGGCTGGAGAAGATACTGGGTGAGCTGCCCGCCGGCGGCGCGGCGGATGATTCCCCGCGCGAGACCGGGGTGATTGCCGTCATCGCCGGTCCGCCGAATGCCGGCAAGTCGACGCTCTTTAACGCCCTCGCGGGGGGCGACCGCGCGCTTGTCTCTCATATATCCGGCACGACCAGGGACTGGCTCTCCGCCGAGGTTGAGATAGACGGCGTCACGTTCGTGCTGGTGGACACCGCCGGCGACAGCCCGCCCGCCGATGAATTGTCCGAGCGCATCCGGAGCGCCGCGCGCGGCCAGGAGGCGTCCGCCCAGGTGTCCATCCTGGTGGTCGACGCCGCGGAGGGACCGGACGCCGCGTTCCTCACCAGGCCGCGCCCGGGCGCCGTCCTCGTCGCCCTCAACAAGATGGATATCGCCCCCGGCGCGGACACGGACGACGTATCACGCATCCTGCCCGGCAGCCCGGTGGTACCGCTCTCCGCCCTCACCGGCGGCGGGGTCGACGAACTGAAGAAGATGCTGTCCGGACTCGTGAAATCCGGGCGGGTGCCCGGCGCGGCGCACCACGCCGCGCTGAGTCTCCGGCAGAAGCGGGCGCTCGACGAGGCGCGGCGGGCGCTGGTCCGGGGCATCGAATCGTCCGCGCAGGGACTGGACCTCGCCGCGAGCGACATCAGGGACGCCCTCACCGCGCTCGGGTCCGTCCTCGGCTGGGGCGCCACCGAGGAGATCCTGGACGCGGTCTTCAGGGATTTCTGCATTGGAAAGTAGCGTTCGACCGTTGGCCGCGGGGTGCATTCTCGCTCATTCTCGGCGCCCATAGGAGATTGGGCGCCTCCGAGGGCGATATTTGACCGCCCAATGAAAGGGGTCCGCTTCGCGGACCCGTCGGTCAAATCTCGAACCCGCAAGGATGCACCCCGCCGCCAACCCAGCTTTGCGTCCCGGGGACACTGCTGATATCATAATGGCATGAAGCTCCTCGCCATAGAAACGTCAACCGGCACCGGCAGCGTCGCCGTCCTCGATACGGAGGACGGCGTCCGGGAGTACATAAGCTTCCCGGAAGGGACCAGGCACGGGAAGGCGCTGGTCCCTTCGGTCGCGGACCTGCTGGCACGGGTGGGCTGGCAGCCGTCCGACCTGGACGCGGTAGCCGTAAGTATAGGCCCGGGTTCGTATACCGGACTCCGGGTAGGCCTGGTCTGCGGCAAGATGGCGGCCGCCTTCGCCGGGGCCGACCTGGTCGCGGTCCCCTCGCTGGATGTGATCGCGCACAATGCCGATACAGAGTATGAGCGCGTGTGCGCGGTCTCGGACGCGCGGAGGGACCAGGTGTACGCCTCCACGTACGAGCGCGCCGGCGGCTCCCTGCGGAGGATGACGGGTTATGCGGTGGTGGCTCCAAAAGAGCTTCTGGGGACCTTACGCGAGGATACCCTCCTTGTGGGGGATGGAATACCCGTTGTCGAATCCCAGGCCGGCGGGAGACCCCTCGTTCTCGCCCCCGAAGACCGATGGGTCCCCCGCGCGGAAACCGTCGCCGCACTCGGCGCGACGCTCCACGCGCAGGGCGTGAGAAGCGACCGCTACTCCGTCGAACCGATGTATCTCAGGAAAGCAGCCGCGGAGGAGAAATGGGTACAGCAAGAAGCCGCATCGAAGTAGATCTCGGCGCAGTCCGGCGGAACGTCGCCGCGGTCCGGGACGCGGTCGGACCGGACTGCCTCATCATGTCGGTCGTCAAGAAGAACGCCTACGGCCACGGCCTGGTACCCGTCGCGAAGGAATGCGTCGCCGCCGGCTCCGAGCGCCTCGCGGTGGAGCACGTGGAGTCCGCCGCCCCGCTCCGCGCGGCCGGTGTGCAGGCGGACGTCCACCTCCTCAGCCCGCCACTCGCCGCGGAAACGGACGACTGCGTGAAGCTCGGCGTCATCCCCGCCGTTACCGATATCGAGATCGCCCGCGCGCTCAACGAGAGCGCCGCCAAGACCGGAACGAGCGTGAAGGTGCACATCCTGGTGGACACCGGCATGGGAAGGTTCGGCCCGTTCCCGGAGGACGCGGTCGACCTCTTCGTCGAGACTGCGGCACTGGAGCATATAGACCTCGAAGGGGCGTTCACCCACTTTCACTCCAGCCACGACGCCGACAAGTGCCGCGCCCAGCTCGAGGCGTTCCTGTCGCTCGCTGAACGGGTCCGCGGCAAGGGCATCGAGCTCCCGATTCTGCACGCCGCCGCCTGCGGCGCGGTG
>CAYMFW010000209.1:0-8046 GCA_964389785.1 uncultured Planctomycetota bacterium | reverse complement strand
GAGCCTTGCCTCGGAGGCGCCCAGTTCCGTAACGGGCGCCGAGAATGAGCGAAGGACACTTGCGGCCCGGCCAGGTGTATGGTGCAGTTCGAGTCCTTGTAGCGGTCGCAGCCCACCTCGTCGATCAGGAGATAGTAGCCGATCGCCACGTTCCTGCGCGCGATGTAATCCCTGTTCTCCTCGGAATCCGCCCACCTCGACAGCGAGTTGTACCCGTACCCCCACACGCGCACCTTGATGATGGGATCGAACAGCGCCTCCGATCGGCAGGTACTTGCCCGGCAGGCGCGGCAGGCCGTACCAGGTGGTGTCCACCGAGCCGTCCCACCGTGTCGAGGGGCTTTTGTCACAGTACATGGCCGTCAAGAAGCCGCTTACCGCCCCGCTGCCGTACATCCAGCGCAGGCCCGGCTCTCCGATCTCGAGATTGTCGGGGCTTCCGCCGCCGGCCGTGCAGGCCGCCCCGACCGAGGGTATCCTGCCCTTGTTGTTCGCGGCGAAGGCGAGCATGGCGATGGCGATCTGTCTCTGACTGTTCTTACAGCTGGTGAAGTAGGCGTATTCCCGCGCGCGGGCAAGTCCCGGCAGAAGCAGCGACGCGAGCAGCGCGATGATGGATATCACCACCAGCAGCTCGACGAGGGGGAACCCCGGGATCCCTGCATTCCAGCGTCGGATTTCCTCATGACTCCTCCGCTAAAATTATACCGCGAAAAAGCCCGCGCGCAACCCCTCCCCGCCGGCCATTGTGCATTCGGGCAGCATCCCCTACAATCCGCTGCCATGGAACGACATCCATCCAACGCCGGATTGGGAACGCCGTTCGGATTGCTGGCGATCCTGATATGGAGCACTACGTTCGCCGTCGCCCGCTCCCTCACGGAGTCGCTGGGGTTCCTGACGACCGGCGCCTGCGCGTACGGCGCAGGCGGCCTGGTCGCGTGTGCGGCGGTGATGCTGAACGGCTCCTTCGGCGCGATGTTCCGTCTGCCCGGACGCTACCTTGGATGCTGCGGCGCGCTTTTCGCCGCGTACACCGTTCTCGTGTACGTCGCGGTGGGGACCGCGCCGGACCGGACCCACGCCGCGGTGGTGACCGTCATAAACTACCTGTGGCCGGCGCTCACCCTGGTGTTCTCCATCCCGCTGGCCGGGGAGCGGGCGCGATGGACACTGTGGCCGGGCGTTTCGATGGCGCTGGCGGGAACGTTTCTCGCGGTCATCAGCGTGAACCAGGCCGGGCTGTCCGCGGCGGCGGAATCCCTCCGGGCCGGGGCCCTGCCGTACGCGTGTGCCGCCGCGGCCGCCATCGCGTGGGCGCTGTACTCCAATCTGAGCCGGCGCTACGGCGCGAAGGAGGCGGGAGCGGTGCCCCTCTTTCTTCTCGCGTCGGGAATCATCCTCGCCGCGGCGCGACTCCTCCGACCGGAGCAGTCCGTCTGGACGGCGAAGACATACGGCGAGCTGGCATACATGGCTCTCTTCCCGGCCGCGGTGGCGTACGTGCTGTGGGATCGGGGCATGAGGACGGGCAACTTTCTCCTGCTCGCGTCCGCATCCTACTTCGCGCCGGTGCTCGGCACGCTATGGATGGTGCTCTATCTCGGAGTGCCGGGACGAGCCGCACTGTGGATCGGCTGCGCGCTGGTCACCGCCGGGGCGTTCGTCTGCCGCTTCTCCTTCCGGAGAGACTGACGGCTATTCGTTGATGTGCAGCGCCCTGGCCGGCGGAAAGCCGTTGAAGTGCGTCGAGGATGCGTGGCTGTACGCCCCTATGTTCTCGCTGTACACCAGGTCCCCCAGGTCCAGCTCCGGCAACGGCTCGGCCCGGGATATCGTGTCCAGCGCGTCGCAGGTGGGACCGTACACCGCGCATAGCCGGGTCGGTCCCTCCTTGAACGCTTTGATGCCGTACCTGCAGTGATCAAAGAACACGCCGGAGAACGTATGGTAGATGCCGTCGTTCAGATAGTAGCACCTCTTCCCGTCCCGATCCGCCCTGCCTATCACCTCCGCAACGAGCGTCGCGGCCGTGGCGACCATGAACCGTCCCGGTTCCGCGAGTATCTCCAGGTCATCGGGAAAGAGCCGCTCGAACTCGGCGTTGAGCGTCACCGCCAGCTTTTCCAGAGGCTCCACGCTTCCCTCGTAGGGCGCCGGGAACCCGCCGCCGATGTCGAGAAGTCGCATCTTGAAGCCACGGCCCGCCGCCTCCTCGAATATCGCCGCCGAGATATTGAGCGCCTGCACGTAGTTGTCGAAGTTGGTACACTGGCTCCCGACGTGGAAGCACAGCCCCTCGACGGTGAGGTCGGCGTCGAACGCCGCGGCAATCAGGTCGGCCGCCGCCCCGGGCGGCGCGCCGAACTTGCTGGACAGCTCCACCATGGAACCGGTGTTCGGCACCGCGATGCGCAGCGCAAGACCGGCGTTCGGCGCGTGCTCGCGGATCTTGCGGATCTCGTCGATGTTGTCGTATGTCACCAGCGGCTTGTACTGGTCCAGCTCCTTCAGCGTCTCCCGGTCCTTTATCGTGTGGGCGTATATGATACGGTCCCATATGAAATCCTCCCGCTCCTTGGGCGGCAGGCTCTTGATGTTCTCGTACACGAGGCGGAACTCGGCGATGGAGGCGACGTCGAAGCTGCCGCCCATTTCGTACAGCGTCCGCACGATCTCTGGGGCGGGATTGGCCTTCACCGAGTAGTACACCTGCACCCTCGGGAGCAGCCGCCCGAACTCCTCGTAGTTGTGCCGTATCACGTCGTGATCGACGATAAAGAGAGGCGTGCCGTGTTCTCTCGCGAGTTGCTGAAGATTCTCCAGACTCATCACGACCGTCGACCTGCAGAACGGAAGCGGGAGTTTACTGAACGGGTTCGAGATTGGGACGGCGGCGCGCACGGGCCATTCCATTTCCGTTCGAAAATATCCATCTACAGCTTCTTGTTGTGCTTCCAGTACTCTTTCGTGATCATCTTCATGAGTGCCGGAAGCCTGTCGTAGAGCCGCTTGTGCTTCCGCTTCTTGTGGCGGGCAAGCGCGTAGTACGTCAGCATCGGAAGCCCGACGGTGGAGTCCAGGTAGCAGACGATCGCGTCCGGAAGCCGGGCCGGGTCCACCTTGCCCCAGCTCACCGCCTCGTGCGGCGTCGCGCCGGAGAGCCCTCCGGTGTCCGGCCGGGCGTCGGTGAACTGCAGGAAGTAGTCGTGCCCCTCCTCCTTGATGCGGAGCACCTCCTGGATCTGCGGCTCCGTCTGAAGCGTGAAGTTCTTGGGCGATCCGCCCCCCACCAGCACCACCCCGCTCTTCCGCCCTCGCATCTTGGTGTCGAGCACGATCGCGGCGGTCTCGTTGGTGTCGACGGACGGGTTGATGCGCAACTTGTTCCCGCGAAGCTCCAGCCCCGCCACGTTCATGCCTATCGTCGAGTCCGCCGGCGACGGGCAGAAGCACGGCACCCCGGCGCGGTACGCCGCGGCCAGCACCGACACGTCCTTTATGCCGATCTGTTTCTCGAACTCCGCGCAGTATTTTCCGAGCAGGTAGTGAAGCCTCGACGTCCCCACCTCCTCCTGAAACTCCGGCTGGAGAAGGATCTGCCGCAGTATGTGGTCCGTCGCCATCAGCACGTCGTTGTAGTCCAGAAGCACGTCGTAGATGCGCACCACGCCGACCTTCCGCAGGTCGGTGTCGCGCACGAAGGGCGAGCCTCGGAAGAGCGGCAGGTTGAGCGCGTGGTGCATGTCGTGGTACAGGTTCGCGCCGGTCGAGACGATCCAGTCGACGAACCCGGCCTTTATCAGCGGGATGACGGCGGAAGAGCCGAGACCGGCCGGCGTCAGCGCGCCGGCCAGGCTCATCCCGACCAGCACGTTGGACTTCAGCATCTTCTCCGTGTAGAGGCGGCACCCCTCCTGGAGGCGTCCCGCGTTGTAGGCCAGAAACACGCTGTCCATCATGTCGGGAAGCTTCTCCCTTCCCGTGATCGGCTTCGGGAGAATCCGCTGCCCGCGCAGGAATCGCTGCTTGCCTTTGGAGAACTTGTGGGGATACTTGCTCACGAATTTCCGGGGCAGTTCGACCTTGCTCATTGACCCACTCCTTGCTTCCTTATCAACTCATCCGGATAGAGTACGTACGTCAGTATCCTGTAGACCAGCTTGGCGGCGAGGAAATCGGGAGCGGTCAGCCCCTGTATCGGAGCCAGCTCCACCACATCGAACACCGGCACCCGCTTCGCCTCTTTCGCGATTACCTTGGTCACGTCGATGATGCGCTTCCATGATATCCCGCCCGGCTCCGGCGTGCCGACCGCCGGCATTATCGAGGGATCCAGACCGTCCAGATCCACCGTTAGAAACACCGTCTTTCCCCGGACGAACGCGGCCAGGTCCTTCAGGAAGGAGCCCTGGGGCGCGGCGGCCTCCGCGCTGAATACGGTCGTCACCCGATCGGATGCGCGACGGAATTCGTCCCCCTCTCGGGATATGTTGCGGATCCCTATCTGAAAGATCGGACACACCTCGACGATGCGCCGCGCCGCGCACGCGTGGCTGTACGGCGTGTCCTCGTAGGTGTCGCGGAGGTCCGCGTGCGCGTCTATCTGCACCGCGACCAGGTCATCCGCGCCAACCTGCGCAAGCGCCCGCGCAGTTCCCCCGGATATCGAGTGCTCCCCCCCGAGAATAGCGAGCACCTCGGGACCGGGGTCGCCCGACAGCACGGCGGCGACCGCGTCGGTTACGACCGCTATGGATTCCTCCGGGGTGTCGCACTCCGCGTCCATCGGCGTCATCGTGTGCACGCCGCAGTCCGCGGCCGGCTCCCGTCCCAGGCACTCGTCGTACAGCTCGACCTGCGTGGAGGCGTCCATGATGGCCGCCGGCCCCTTGTGCGTTCCCTTGCCGTAGGACGTCGTCGCCTCGTAGGGTATGGGCAGCACCCACGCGCGCGCGGTCTTCTTCGAGGCCAGCTCCCCCGGCAGCCCAAGAAAGTTCCAGTTCATCCACGCATTATATGAAAAACTGGGGACAGCTACTACATTTCCCCTGCTTCTCCCTATCGAAGAAACCTGTCGCTCGATTACTCCCTCGTCGCCTCGATTTGCGGTATAATGCTCCCATGATTCCCGGCACAAAGGCATCCGTTGTCCTTCTCGTCATCGCGGCAGCCCTCCTGGCGCCGGCCGCGGCTCCGGTGTGTGCTCAAGACGCGGTCAACTTGGTGGTCAACGGCGGTTTCTCCGAGATCGAGGACGGCAAGCCCGTAGGGTGGGAGACGTCGGGCGACCCCAAGACGACCACCCAGACGCTCTCGATCGTCAAGGAAGACGAAAACCCCTTCGCGAAGCTCTCCTGCACCCGCTGCGAGGGCAAGGGCGGCTGGACCCACGCGATGATCTGCCAGCTGGGCGGCGTGAAGCTCGAACAGGGAAAGAGCTACGAGTTCTCCTGCCGGGCTCGGGCGGAGGGGCTCGCGAGCCGGAACGTACGTGTGACGATCCAGGACACGGACGGCTGGCACGCGTGCGGGTTCCGGACGGAGCTGCCGCTTGCCGAGACGTGGGGCGAGTTCCGCCACGTTTTCAAGGCGGCCCGGTCGGCGCACAAGTCCACCCGCCTTCAGTTCTGGTTCAGTGAGAAGGGCACGTTCTTCCTGGACGACGTGCGCATCGCGGAGGTCGCTGCCGGGAAGGTGGAGTTCACCTACGTGGTGCCTGACATCGGCGCGAAGAACCTGGTGCCGAACGGTTCGTTCGAGGCCGGGCGCGCCGGCTGGTCCTCGCTGGGCACGCGCACCGGCTGGGGCGACCTGGCGACGCTCCACGGGCGCATCGAAACGACGGGCGGCGCCGAGGGAAACCGGTACCTTCGCGTGCCCCTGGGTAACGATCATACGCCCGTGCTCCGCTTCGATTACTACGAGCCCGTCGTGCGGCGCGAGACCCGAGCATTCGCGTCGAACCTGGGATGGATCCCGGTCGAGCCGGGCTCCAAGTACGTGCTCTCCTGCTTCATGCGGTCCAGCGTCGAGGGCGCCAGGGCGCTGGTGGGAGTGAGAGCGAAGGACCCGAACCGCGGCAAGTGGGACCGCAAGGACCACAGCCGCCACGTAAAACTGACCGCGAAATGGAAGTACTACAGCCACACGTTCACGCCGGAGTACCCGTACGTGTTCGTCACGGTGGGACCCGATCTCGAGGCGGAACAGCGGGTGGACGTGGACATCGACGGAATACAGCTCGAAAAGACCGCCCGGGGCACCGGCTTCGAGCCGCGGCGCCCTTTCGAGATCGGTATCGAGCCGTCGGAGCCGTCGGGGATTTTCACCTGCGGGAAGCCCGCCCATCTCACCATCAGCACATCCAACTATTCCAGGAAGGACGGAGCGGTGAGGCTGGAATTCGACGTGACGGATTTCTTCGACAGGAAGACGAAGCTGGGTCCGATCGAGATACCGGCCCCCAGCCTGGAAACTGCCGAGAAAACGCTTGCCCTTCCGGATGACTGGAAGGGCTCTTACAGGATAGACGTATTCATGATGGAGGAGGAGAAACGGACGCCGCTGCCGCTGAGCGGACTCCGTGTGGCCTTCGTCCCGCCGCGCACCGCCGAGGACAGCGTTCTCGGCATAAACCACGCCTTCGCGCCGCAGTACCTGATGCGCCTCGCCGCCAGGGCCGGGGTCACCTGGTACCGGGACTGGTCGCTGAAATGGCAGCACATCGAACCGACGCGGGGCGAGTACCACTGGGAAGCGGCCGACCCGCAGATAGACCGTGTAAAGAAGGAAGGCGCGCACGTCCTGGCGCTCCTGCCGCCGTTTCCCTCGGCAAACTGGATATCGGAGGCGCCCGCCGGGATCCCCGACAAGGGGTACCCGGAATCCCGGCTCCCGGCCGCCTGGGCACCGAAGGATCCGGCGAAGCTCGGCGAGTACGTCGGTAAGGCGGTAACGAGATACAAGGATCGGGTGAAGGTATGGGAGTTCCTCAACGAGCCGGTCTACACCACGTACGCCCTGCCGGGAAAGGACAAGGCGTCACTCGCCAAGTACGGGGGCAAGCGCTACACGACGAAGGACTACGTCGAGCTCCTCGCGATCGCCTCCGCGGCGATAAAGAAGGCGGACCCGGAGTGCCGCGTGATGGGCGGCATCGGCGGCGGGCCTGATACGCTCACGAACGAGGTCATCGCGGCCGGCGCGCTGACGCACCTGGACATATTCAACCTGCACACGTATCCCGGCAAGATGTCCCCGGAGGGGTTCTTCGCGGGGATGGACACACTCCTCAAGCGCATGGACCCGCACGGCGGCCGGAAGCCGATCTGGATCACCGAGTTCTCCTACTACGGAGTCGACAACCTGCCCTGCAGGCCGTTCATCCCGGACAGCAGCTCGTGGGCGGAAGAGCGCTTCCTGGAAAGCGAGCGCAGGTGCGCGGAGTACACCGTCCGTTTCATCGCGGTGATGCTCTCCCGCAACGCCGAGAAGGTATTCCTCCACTCGGGCGCGAGCGGCACCGTGAACGACGCCAGCCCGGAGTGCTGCCTGTTCGATTACGGCGGCGCGCCGCGCAAGGTGTTCGCGGCGATGGCGGTGCTGACGGACCTTCTGGGGCCTTCACCGAAGTTCACCGGCGAAAAGAAGCTCGGGACCGACGGCTACTGCATGGCCTTCGACACCGAAACGAAGGCGGTCCTGATACTGTGGAAGGGCTCGTCCGACGGGGTGAAGCTCGCGGCCGCCGTCGCGGCGCCGGGAGTGAAGCTGCTCGATATAGTCGGCGGCCCGCTCCCCGGCACGACCGTCACGCTCTCCGAAACCCCGGTCTACGCCGTCGGACCGGCGGGCACGGCTGGACAGCTGCTGAACGCTTGTCGGTAAGAGCGAAAGCGGTTACACGCCAGGGCGGCTGTCCCTACTTTTCCTGGTCGGCGTACTGCAGCTGGTACAGTTTGCGGTAGATGCCCTTCCTGGCGAGGAGCTCCTCGTGCGTCCCTTCTTCACGGATGGTTCCCTTGTGCACCACGAGTATCCGGT
>CAYMFW010000208.1:0-8070 GCA_964389785.1 uncultured Planctomycetota bacterium | reverse complement strand
GCATTCCCGAGCATCGGCTCCTTACCCCATCGTCTGTACGCCGTGTATGCCAGGGCACCTGCAACCGTCCACGGAAGGCATCCCATGGCATTGAGCTCTCTGAGATTCCACCACAACAGCGTGGCGTGCCTGATGTGCCAGGCATCGACGGCGTAGTGCCCGGGCTGGTACCACAATCGCAGATACAAACCGCAGGATATCGCGAACGCGGCAAAGACGAATACCGCAGCGAAGAGGGGCTTCCGATCGCGTCGGCCGATCTTGTCCCGATGCAAGAGAATGTGAACCGCTCCCAACGAGAGCAAAAATGCCGCGCAGATCATGAAATGGGTGAGGAAGAGAAGGATCGCCGCGAGCACGGCAGTATAGAGAAGCCGTTTCCGTTTCATCTCCACGTAGCGCGTGTACAGATAGTAGATTGTGAGAGGAAGAAGCATGCAGAGGGCGTAGTATCTGCACTGACGGATATTCAGGAGAAACGCCGAAGAGAACCCGAACGCCGCCAGGGAATAGACGTGGAACACGGCGTTTCCCGGCACCTGGCGTACAAGGAGAAGGTAGAACACCGCGAACGCCGCGAGACCCGCCAGAACGTGAAGCACCCGGCCGGACCAGGTGGAAACGCCGAAGATCCTGAACGACAGCGCCGTGAGAATGTAATCGAGTCTCGGATTCCTGATGGTGAGATCTTCATTCAGCAAAACGCCGTTGCGGTATGCCAGCAGATTCCTGCCGTCCCATCCGGTAAAGGTGCCCGTGGCGACAAGGTTCCGTGCGACGATCCCGACATCGGCCTCGTCGTCCCAGAAATGGGTCTCCCCGAGATTCTTGAGGGAAAGATACGTTGCGAAGACGAAGACCGCCGCAACGAGAACGCGCATCTTCAGGGCACGTGAGTCGTTCTCACCGGACTCCGGGCGTTCTTCGGACTTCACACGCCTGCTTTCTTCCTGGCCACCGCGATCAGTTCCATCCCGAACACCGCCTTCTCGATGCTGATGATATCGAACACATGTGCGATGTCACCTCCCAGGCGCGCGCGCGTGTAGCGTTGCGGGTGAACGTCCCGCAGGTAGGGCTTACAGGGGCCGCCGAAGAACCGGTACCATGTCTGTTCCAGCACCAGCCAGAAGAGATTCGCACAGTTCTCCGTCGTTACCAGCATTTTCCCGCGCTGCTTCAGCACGCGCGACAGTTCCCGGAGCACCGGACGCGGAGATTCCAGATGTTCGATCGTGTTCGTGAAGATCACGAGATCGAAGAATTCGGAGGGGAACGGCAGATCGCGCAGGTCTGCCTGCAGGAACCGGCCGACCCTGTGAGCGCGGCAAAAGGTCACGGCTTCACATTCCATGTCCACGCCGGTCAGATCGAGTCGGGGAGCCATTCCTTCGCTTACGTAGCCCGAGGCACATCCGGCATCCAGAACCTTCGCGCCGTCCGGAAGATCGGCGGCCAGGGCAGCCGATCTTCTCAGCTTGGGACCGTGAAAGATGTTCCTGGGAAATCGGGTGCTGTTGAGATTGTACTCCAGATAGTATTCGCCGGCTGCAGTCTGACCGGCATCGCATTCTCTTTCCATGCCGGTTCACCTCCTTCCCACTTCGGACACGAAGAACCCGGCGAAGAACAGTATCGCCAGAGACGTGAACACCGTGAAATTCAGGATGCCCAGCTTCGTATAGTACGGCGTAAAGATTCCCACGCGGTATCCGTGCAGAAGATTCCGTGCTATGTGGACGGTCCACAGGCCGTTCAATATACCGACGACGCTGCAGAAGACGAGCATGCGATCGAGCGAAAGAACACGGCGCAACCGTTCCGTGATCCTCGTCGAAACGTCTATACCTTCCCGTATCAGCCGCACCTTGGCCGCATACGCCATGAGAATGAGGACCTCCCCCAGGATGATGAAATGCTGGACGCATGCGAACGTGGTGATTCCGAAGAAGGGGCGCACTGCCGCGGCGGCTTCGCTGTCCGCGGAAGCCACCGAACCTTCTGAAAGAAATGCAAAGGAAAGCGCCAGCCCCAGCGCTATGCTGGCAAGGCCGGGAATCAGGAAGACGGAAAAGGGCGACATGACGATGAGAAAGCGCAGGTGTCTCCATCCGTCTCTGAATGACTTGAGATGCGGTTTTCCCTTCCGCTCATCCTTTCGGAACGCGATCGGGATCTCCCGTATCTCCAGTTTCCTCTTGAGCGCCTTGACAAGCATCTCCGATGCGAACTCCATGCCTTCGCAGCACAGATCCAGATCGAGCACCCTCTCGGTCCGGAATGCCCGCATGCCGCTGTTCACGTCCGAGAGTCTCCCGCCGTAATTCAGATTCAGTATCCAGGTGAGCACCGGCGTCCCCAGATACCGGTGCAGAGGCGGCATCGAGCCGGGGGCCACGTGCCCGTTGAGTCGCGTACCCACAACGATATCCGCATCGCCTTTTCTGAGTTCGTTCCAGAAGAGGTCCAAGCGGCTGAAATCGTAGGAACAATCGGCGTCGCCTTTCAGACAGTACGTGAATTGCGCGTTTCTGACGCCCGCCATGTAGGCGCTTCCGTAGCCCCTTCTTTCTTCTCGGATCACCCGTGCTCCGCGCTCCTCGGCAATGCGTGCCGAGTCGTCGCTGCTTCCGTTATCGACAACGACGACTTCTCCGGGAATGGCGTGCCTGAACAGGGCTTCGCGCGCTTCATCGACACACGTGCCGACCGTCTCCGCTTCGTTAAGGCACGGGATGATTACGCTCAGACCCTCTCGCTTGCGTTCCGTTACCTGAACCATTTGAGAAAAGACGCCGCTCGCCGGAAGCCGCCCGGCGTTCTCAATTTCAGCGCCTCCGCCAGAATCTTCGTCGGCCTGAGGTAGAATGCGCGGAAGGCCCTGCGTCGGCATCCGGAGACCTCCATCGCAGGCATGTCCGGCATATCCACTATCGAGTCGCCGCCGAAATCGTACTTCGACCAGTCTTTCGTGGTGACCCATCCCTCGCGCTCCGCACGCTCGCCGAACTCCGTTTTAGGGTACGGAACCGCGCAGTAGCATTGGACGTACGTCAGACCTATCGATTTCATGTATCGGACGGTACTCCGCGCCGTTTCGGGCGTCTCCCCCGGCAGCCCGAATATGAAATGCCCCATCACCGGGATGCCCGTTCGATTGCAGAGGCGGATTCCTTCCTCGATGTCGCTGAGGCGCTCGCTCTTACGCGCGCGGTCGAGAATGTCCTGCGAACTGCTTTCGATTCCCATGCCGATGAGGAAGCATCCCGCACGTTTCATGCTCCCGAGCGTCTCGGCGTCCAGGGAATCCCCCCGCGTCGTGACGGCCCATCCGATATCCAGTTTCCTTTTCATGATCTCTTTGCAGAACTCCCGGACAGCATGCCGGTCGAGGGTGAATGCCTCTTCCCACATCAGGAAGTTCCGTATGCCGTGGTCCACGACGCACGAAGTGATTTCCTCAAGGACGCTTTCCGCGGACCGCCTTCTCACCTTCCGGCCGTAATACGGCGCTACCACGCAGAACGTGCAGGGAAACGGACATCCCCGCGAGCTGTTGATCAGTGTGAACGGCTCGCCGTTGTGGGGAAGAACGTACCGGTCGTTGTGAAGAAGCCCTCTGTCCGGCAGAGGAAGTGCATCGAGATCCTCGATGAAATCACGGGTATTTTCCTTGCAGACCCCGCCGTTGCCGTCTCCCCTCATGAGCCCCGGGATCTCCGCGACGTTGCCGTTCTCCAGAGCCGCAAGCAGTTCCCTGAACGTTTCCTCCGGTTCGCCCACTATCGCATAGTCTATGCATCCGTTCCGCGGGAACCCGGTCTCTTCGAGGAGTGTGAAGAAGACGCCGAAGGAAATCACCGTTATCTCCGGGAAAAGCTTCTTCGCTCTTCCCGCAACGTCGAAATCCGAACCTATCGTGGGAAACGACGTATTGAGCACGAGCACGTCCACTCCGGAAAGGATTCCCGGCACATCCTCGAATTTCAACGGCTGGACATTCGCGTCGAATATCTCGACGACGTGCCCCAAATTCTCCGCGAGACGCGCCATTACGGCCAGCGTGACGGGAGGCCACACCGCTGACCACGAGGACGCGAGCTGCATGCACCGTCCCTCCCGGATATACTTTTCTCCGTCTCTGCACGGAGGATTCAGAAACAGTACTTTCATGCTACCTCGTCACGTCGATCGCCAGGATCTCTTTGTCGGCGGTGGAGACGAATACGAGATTCCCGGCCTTCGCGATGCCGTTCCGGATCGGCGCTCCGATCTCGTATGAATCTGCGACGGACCCCGATTCCTTTCCGATCTTCTTCAAACATCCCTCTTCCTCGCACGCGTAGATGAAATCACCGTCGACGACCGGAGCACCACGGCAGAATCCCCGTTTGCCGGTCGACGCGCACTCCCATATTCCGGCCCCGCCGGACGCATCGAACGAGTAAAGACTCCCCGCCGCCAGAAACAGGCGGTCGTCTTCGACGGCCAGCGCGTCGAACGCCCAGCCGGCCGTGCGCCGCCGCCAGAGGACCTGTTTTGTCGAAGGGGCCAGGGCGAAGAATTCCTTCTCGGTGGTGGCAACGAGAATCTTCCCGCATTCGAATTTCATGGTGAGGGGGTACCCCTTCTCGATCGAGTACTTCCATTTGTTCGCGCTTCCTGCCTTGTCGAAGCACATGATCTCGCCGGCCACGTTACAGAAAAGAACGTCGCGTCCGCAGGACACCGCCGGAAGATTGATGTGTGATTCGTACGGGACGGTCGCCATGCCGTCGAGAAGTCCGTCGGCGGCTTTCAGGACAAAAAGGCTTCCCCGATACCAGGAGACGTAAACACGCGTGTCGAGAACGGCAATGCCGGAAATGAAAATGTCCGTGGCGCTCTTCGGCGCACCCGCGGCGACCTTATGGTTCCATTTCCTCTTTTCTCTCTTCGTGTCAAAGGCCGTGACCGTGCCGTCCCGCTGGGCGACCACGATGGTGTCGGCATACGCACACGCATTGCCGACCGGCTGCGACCACATGCCTTCCTGAGACACAATCCTTCCGGTCTTTCGGTCGAGGCAGACGACCTGATAGTCGTAGCAGGGCAGATAGAGGTGCTCTCCGGAGATCACGGGGGTGCCGCAGACGCTTCCGCCGAGCTTCGCCTTCCACGCAATATAGGGCTTCTCGTCAAAGATCGGTACCGGTTCCGCTTTCACATTCTGCTTCGCGCCGGTTGCGTATTCGGCCACGTAGCAGATGTCCTCTTCCGTAATGATCCCTTTCCTTTCGAAGCTGCCGTCCTCCTGTCGGATCTGTCTAACCGGTTTCTTTTTCAGCGGCCGAACGCCGGGCAGGTCAAGATCTTCATGAGATTCCTCGACCGCCGTCGGGCGTTCTCTCCCGGAAGCGCGACCGGGGACCGTTCGACGTTCCCGTCCGGATTGCCCTTCGGTCGTTGCGACCGCGGACGAGCCGGGAGCGCCGTCTTCGCTGAATCGTTTTCGAATCGCCCCGACCCAGAGAAGCGATACCAGAAGGGCGATCACGATAACACCACCCAGAGAACCGTAGAGATACTTCTCCCATTTTTCCACTTGCAGTCCTCCCTTTCACGCAGAACGCACACTGTCGAATTTGCGCTGATGGTAGTCGAGACAAACGTTCTTCTCAACGGAATCGAGAACGCAGCGGCGTGAAGAGGAAGTGAAGGGGAGAGGAAACGTCGGGTGAATTGCGGACGCTTCCGGCTCAACGTTGCCTGATGTTTCTCGCGGTACGAATCGTCGCAGGTTCCTGTGCGTCATGCCGGTTACGGCTATTCATGGAACGGCCGGATGCCGTGTGCTCCGTTCGTGACGGATACGGCTCTCATATAAATGTGCCACCGCCGCCGGCACATTTGTGCCAGGCCAAAATCATACATTTGTCGGATGTACGATGTGCCGGCCGTGTGCTACTAATCTCCCGCCCGCTCGGGAAGTCCGTGCGCACCGTTCGTTCTGAAGGAAGAAGCGGCACGCGAGGAGATTATCGGCATGCTTTCCGTCGTCGTCCCGACATATAACGAGAGAGAAAACATGGGGCCTCTGATCGAAACGGTTTTCCACGCTCTTTATTCAAAGGGAATCGAGGCCGAGCTGATAATCGTGGATGACGACTCACCCGACGACACGGCCGGCGCGGCCCGCGCCATGGCAACGATGTATCCGATCCGGTGTATCGTACGACGGAAAGAGAAGGGCTTGGCGACCGCCGTTCTGCGGGGCATGGCGGAAGCCCGGGGAGACGTCGTAGCCGTCATGGATGCGGACCTTTCCCATTCCCCCGAATACCTCCCGATGCTCTACGACGCTGTTTCTCGGGACGGAGCGGATGTCGCCGTCGGGAGCAGATACGTGAAGGGCGGCGGCAGTAACGGCTGGCCGTTCAAGCGACTTCTCGCCTCCCGCGCGGCCGGCATGTGCGCTCGAGGGCTGACATCGGTGCGAGACGCCACCTCCGGGTTCTTCGCGTTCCGAAAAGACGTGGTGGAAGGGGTCCGGCTCAGACCCGTGGGATACAAGATCTGTCTGGAGGTGATCGTCAGGGGCAATGCTTCGAGAGTCGTCGAGGTCCCCATAATCTTCAAGGACAGAACTTGCGGCACGAGCAAGCTGGGGGCGGGAGCGATCCTTGACTATTTCCGTCACCTGGCCGTTCTGTACCTGTGGGCGGTATTCAGCCGGGAGGCGCATGGCCGAGATATCCCCGTAACAACTCTCGTGAGATTCGGCATGGTGGGCCTTTCGGGGGTCGCCGTGAATTACGGACTCTTTCGTCTTCTCACGCACTGCGCGCACGTCCACTACCTGGCGGCTGCTGCGACCGCGATCGAATTTTCCATCCTGTTTAATTTCCTCGCCAACAACTTCTGGACATGGCGGCACCGATCCGGGTCCGGATGGAAGGAAATCGTGACACGCTGCGGAAAATATCACATCGTGGCAGGACTGGCGGCGTTCACGGGCAACTGGCTTGTTCTCCTGCTGCTTTCCGCCGTTCTGGGAATGAATAGAGATCACGCATACTTCATCGGCATAGCGGCCGGGATACTCATCAACTTCGTTCTCAATAATGAATGGACATTCGCGGCGTCGACCGTGTCTCCCGTATCCTCCGGAACGCTTCGGACCGGGCAAGGAGTCTGACAACGTGGGTAGGAAAGGGACCTCTCGCCGCTCACACGGGAGAAAGAATCATAAAAAGGAAGACGTGATCGAGAACGGCGTCCCGTCCTACGCGGATCGGTTCTCCGAAAGAACGTTTCCGCACATTATCGCATTCGCCGTCTTTGGACTGATAAGCGTCGTTCTCTTCCGGAAGGCGTTCGTTTCGCCGATGATCTACGGGAACGATATAGCGCTCGAGTTCTTCTTCAAACGCGCGTACGGATTCGGACGGCTGATGAGCGGCGATGTTCCGCTGTGGAATCCCCACAACTTCTGCGGATATCCTTATGTGGCGGGGATTCAGACGGCCATGTTCTATCCGTTCAATCTCGTGTTTCTGGTGTTCGAAACGGCCACGGCATTTACCGTCAGTGCGCTGATTCACGTGGTGATCTCAGGCATGGCGATGTACGCCTACGTACGGCACCTTGCGAAACGGACCGTCCCGTCGATCGTCGCGGGAATAATCTACATGACGAACGGGTACGTCCTCACACACCTGTATGCCGGGCACGTAACGATTCTCTGCGCGTATCCCTGGCTGCCTCTCGTCGTGTTATCGCTGCACCTGGCGCTGGAACGGAATTCCCTTCGATGGGCATGCGTCGGCGGCGGGTTCCTGGGCATGCAGATTCTCGCAGGCTATCCTCTTATAACGCTTTACACGGCCCTCCTGGCGGCGGCGTACACGGTCGGGTGGACATGGGTTTCCGGACGAGAGAACGGCTCCCTCAGGAAGACCGCCGGCGTGCTTCTCCCGGGTATCATACTCGTAGTATCGGGCGTGATGCTCGCGGCGATCCAGCTCGTTCCGACATACGTTTTCTCGATGCACTCGGTTCGCTCAGAGGCCATGACCTATGAATTCGCCA
>CAYMFW010000207.1:7818-8093 GCA_964389785.1 uncultured Planctomycetota bacterium | reverse complement strand
GTCGCCGATGCACTGATCGATACCGTACTTCAGAGGGATGTCGTTGTCGTGGCGGACGCACGGCACGCCCGACACCTCGATGGTGCTTATCAGGTAGTCGGTGCCCCTGAGCACCTTCTTCCGGTCGGTGGATGCCTCGATCTTCCACCTCTTCCGGTCCATGATCTCCAGCACCCGTTTCATCAGACGGACGTTGATGTCGAGCCGCTTCCTGTCCAGGTCCACGAGGCCGATCGTGCCGGCCGGCAGGCCCTCGATGCTCAGGATGTCGGTGA
>CAYMFW010000207.1:0-7808 GCA_964389785.1 uncultured Planctomycetota bacterium | reverse complement strand
AGAGAGGCAGTGTGAATCCGCTTCCGGCCCCCAGAAGTGTCACTTTCGGTTTCGCTCTGGACATGTGCCATCCTTTCCGTTTGGGAGAAACACGAGAACAGGGCATGATATACCTCCCCGGTGCCGCGTTTCAACCCCGGCGGGACCGTATCGCTCGACATCATCACCCGCGCGCGTTACCATATAGCCATGAAGCAGAGCACCGATAACAATACACAGGCCAACCGGTTGCGCCAACTCATCCCAAATCTGGGCCTGTCGCATATCGGGCTGGCCGTGCTTTCCGGGATCGTGTTTCTCCTTTCGTTTCCCGGCTACAATGTCTGGCCTCTCGCGTGGGTCGCTCTGATTCCCCTGCTCGCGGCGGTTCGCGGGAAGAATACAATCGAGGCGTTCGTTCTCGGGCTGATTGCCGGCACGCTTCACGCCGCCGGCATGTTGCACTTCCTTCCCTGGACGATCGCGAACCTGGGGCGGCCGTTCGCGACCGGCATTCTCGCGCTCGTCATCGTCACGACGTGCACCGGCTGCTTCATCGCGGTGTGGGCATCTGCCGCGGCCTTCTGTATGAGGCGCGCCCTTCGCCCGGAGCGTTCCTCCGCGTGGATATGCCTGCTCTTTCTGCCCGCGCTCTGGGTCGCGCTGGAATTCACACAGAGGTACCTGGCACCGGGCATGCCGTGGACGTGCCTCTTCCCCGGCTATACGCCATGGAAGATCCCCTGTCTGATACAGATAGCCGAACTGGCCGCCGTGCACGGCGTGTCGTTTCTGATAGTACTCGTCAACACAGCTCTCTATCTCGGAATCCTCGAGAAGAGATATCGTGTCCTCGTAGCCGGAGCGGCGGTCTTCGCCCTCTGCGCCGGCTACGGGACGTGGCGCATCTCCTCTCTCGACAACCCGGGGCCGGACCGCGCGGTGAGAGTCGCCGTACTCCAGGGGAACATCAATGTCCAGGAGAAGCTCGACCCGAAGAAGGGGGACATGCTGGCCAGGCGATACCTCGACCTCAACAGAAGGGCGGCCCAGATCCGACCCGATCTGATCGTGTGGACGGAAACCGCCATACCGTGGCCGCTCGAGCCGGGCGACGACCTCCTGGAGGAAAGCCTGCGAATCACGCGCGCCACCGGAGCCGCGCACCTGGTGGGAAATCCGTCCCCGAGCGAGGTGAAGGGATTCTACTACAACACCGCGTTCTTCGTTCTTCCGGACGGACAGGTCACCGCCGCGTACCGGAAGGTCCGCCTCCTCGCGTTCACGGAACGGAGCCCGTTTCACCTGCGGAGACCGGTGAAGCCGTCGCCGGGCAGGAGAGACCTCTCCTACCTCAGAGCGGAGAAGCAGGAGGTGCTGAAGACTTCGCTGGGACGTATAGGCGTCACCATATGCAACGAGAACTTCTATCCGGATCTCCCGAGAAAGGCGGCCGCCGCGGGCGCCGAGTACCTGGTGAACATGAGCAACGACATGTGGACCCCGAACAGGGTGCCCCTGGAATCACATTTCTGCATGAATGTGCTCCGATCGGTCGAGATCCGGCGGGACACGGTGGTGGCATCGAACAGAGGGATCTCGGGAGTCGTCTGCGCGAACGGCAGGTTCCTCCTTCTGGGCGATCGGACGACCCCTGCCTGCCTCACGGGAGAGGTGTTCCGCCGGGACGGCCTTACTCCCTACGGCCGGACCGGAGAGCTCTTCTGCCTGCTGTGTGCCGCCGGAGCCGTGCTGCTCGCCGTCCTGCTTCTGCGCAGGGAGAAGTAGGCGCCCAGGGACAATAGACCGGCACGATGCCCAGTGCGGGGTCCTCGAGCAGCAGGTTCTCCAGATCCGGGTCCCCTTCCCGCTCTACCGGCTTCTTTTCGGTGAGGCAGTGCTCAGGAAACATCCTCCTCCGCTCCCCCCTCCTCCGGAGCCGCCGTCATCGGGGTCCCCGTCGTCGAACCCGTCCAGCATGATATCGAACCACTCCCTGCCGTCGGGTCCGAGTTCACTTTCATCCATTGTGCCGTCCGCATCGGTATCCACGTCGCCGAGATCCAGTCCGACCGTCTGCTCGAAGATATCGGTCAGGCCGTCACCGTCCGAGTCACCCTCGTTCAGCCATTCGGCGGCCGCAAGCGGCCCTTCCATGAACGTCGGGGACATGATTTCGATCGTGTCCCCGGAATCTGATTTCGCCAGCGTCCCCGCGACAGGCCTGGCGATCACGAGGTAGTGGCTCTTCCCTCCCGCGGCTCCCCCGGCGTAGTTTCCTCCCAGCACCACCTCGCCCGCCGGGAATGCCTTCTCGAACACCTTCATCGGTGACGCGCCGCCGTCGGAGACGATCATGAGTTCGGAAGTGAGCCCCCACGTCCCGTCACCAAGCCATCCAGGCAGCACCTTCGATCTCTTGTCATAACAGACGCTCAGCACCGCATCCTGCCCCAGCCTCAGCGTCAGGTGCGCGTCCGCAGATACGTACTTGTCGTTGTTGGCCGTTCTCACGAGGACCATCCCGTCCAGATTCGCGCTCAGATTCCGAATCGTGTAGCTCCTGTCTATGTAGTACAGCGCACCGACCTCCGCCGTCGCCAGCGAGTACGGCTTGCCCGTCGATACCGATACGATTGTCACCAGATCCGCCTGGACCGTTACCGTTACCGTCGCCTCTTCGCTTTCCAGCACGCCGTCCGTCGCCGTGAACGTGAACGTGTCTTCGCCCGAGAAGCCCTCGTTCGGAGAGTACGTCACGTACCGGTCACCGTCATCGCTCAGAAGCGATCCGTTTTCCGGCGGGCTGACGATCGCGTAGCTCAGCGCGTCGCCGTCCACGTCGCTGGCACCAAGCGTTACGTCTACGGGCTTGTCCAAGGTGGTGGATACGCCCTGATCCAGGGCCGTCGGAGCGTCGTTGACCGGCACCACGTTGAGATGTACCGTCGCAACATTGCTCTCCAGCTTGCCGTCGGACACCTTGAACGTGAACTGGTCCGTGCCGTAGTAGTTCTCGTCCGGCGTGTACACGACCTCCGGCCCCGCTCCGGTAAGCTCGCCGTGCGCAGGGGCCGCTGCCACCGTGTACGTCAGCGCGTCTCCCTCCGCATCGGTTGCCGTCAGCGTTACCGGCGTCACCGCGTCTTCCTCGGTGTTTACCGTCTGGCCCTGGGCTGTCGGCGCGGTATTGCTCATCACCGTGATGGTGAGGGCGCCGGAATCGCTTGCACCGTCCGTGTCGAACACGTAGAGCGTCACCTCGTAGGCTCCCACGCTGGAATACGTGTGCGTCACCGTCTCACCGTTGGCCGAACTGCCGTCTCCCAGGTCCCATTCCCAGTCCACTATGCCTTCGACGTCGCTGGAGCCGGAGCCGTCGAACGTCACCGCAAGAGGCGCGGAGCCGTGCGTGGGAGCGGCCGTCGCGACGGCCTCCGGCAGATCGTTCACGGACGTAACGGTGATCGATACCGTCGCCGTGTTCGAGTTCACCTTGCCGTCGTTCGCCTTGAACGTAAAGCTGTCAGCGCCGTGGTAGTTCGCCGCCGGCGTGTACGTGCGGTTCGCACCCGATCCCGAGAGCGTGCCGTGTGACGGATTGGCTACTATAGAATACGTCAGCGAATCCCCGTCCGCGTCCGTCGCGACGAGCGTGACGGCCTTCTGCGCGTCTTCAGCCGTCGTCACGCTCTGATTCTGCGCCACGGGCGGGGTGTTCGGCTGTTCGTTTACCGTGATGGATACGGCCGAGCTCGTCTTCGTGCCGCCGTTATTGTCCGTGGCCTTCGCCGTCAGCGAGTAGCTGCCGACCGCCACGTTCGACCAGGTGTATGCGTACGGCGAAGACGTATCCTCTCCCAGCTTCGTCGTGCCCCGGTAGAACTCCACCTTTGTGATGCTCCCGTCGATGTCTGACGCGGTGGCACTTATCGCTACCGTCGCCGGGGCGGTGTACGTCGCGCCGTTCGAGGGGCTGGTTATCGCCACCGTCGGCAGATCGTTCACGGACGTAACGGTGATCGATACCGTCGCCGTGTTCGAGTTCACCTTGCCGTCGTTCGCCTTGAACGTAAAGCTGTCAGCGCCGTGGTAGTTCGCCGCCGGCGTGTACGTGCGGTTCGCACCCGATCCCGAGAGCGTGCCGTGTGACGGATTGGCTACTATAGAATACGTCAGCGAATCCCCGTCCGCGTCCGTCGCGACGAGCGTGACGGCCTTCTGCGCGTCTTCAGCCGTCGTCACGCTCTGATTCTGCGCCACGGGCGGGGTGTTTTCGCCTCCCCCGCCGTCTCCCGCAAGCTCCGCAATCGCCGCGTCGCTCAATGCCCCGCTGTATATACGAACGTCATCGCCGGCACCCACAAACCAGCCGTAGCTGGATCCGCCCAGCCGCGCGCTCGGGTGCACCACCTTCGTGCTCTGCAGGCCCGTCCTGACGAGAGACCCGTCGACGTACAGCCGCGGGCGGTTGTTCTGATACACCACCGCCACATGCGTCCATCCTTCCAGCGTCACGTTGTATACCAGCAGCGACGGCAGATAGCCGGCCGCGTGCTCGAACACGCTTATCCCGTTCGTCCCGATCGATATGCCCGCGCCGGCGTGCCCGCTTCCGAACGTGTCTCCATGCGTCGGGTATACCGCGTACCGCTGACTGCTCGTGCCGGCGGTTCCGGACGTCTTCTCGCTCGTCGCGTTCCGCGCGCCCGAGGGGTTCGCCCACAGCGCCATCGTGAACGTCCCGCTCACTCCCCCGAAAGTCTCGTCCACGATCACATGGTCGTCCACGCCGTCGAACGACAATCCGCCGTCGACTTTTCCGCCCGTCCAGACCGGTCCGTTGACCAGCGTGCCGGCGTTCCCGTTACCCGACGAATCCGCGGCCGTTGTCCCGCCGGTCTCGTCCAGCTCCCACCACATGATCATGCCGGTAACGCTGATGGATACCGACCCGATCGTCCCGTCCGTCACCCCGTCATTCGCCGTGAACGTGAACCGGTCGGGACCCACATAGCCGTCCGCGGGCGTGTAGACCAGATCAGGTGCCGTGCCCGTGAGCGTTCCGTGCTCGGGCGGGGTCTCTATCGCGTACGTCAGGCTGTCCCCGTCCGCGTCGGTCGCCACGAGAACGATCGACAGGGAAACATCCTTCGGCGTGCTCACGGACTGGCTCTGCGCCACGGGCGGCCGGTTCCCGCCGCTGAAGGGCTCTATCTCGAACGCGTTGAGAAATGCGTCGTTCGCGCTCGAAGCGTTCCTGCCGACGGTGAGATTCAGCTCGCCGTCGGTGACGTCGACGTAGAGGCCCACCTCCGTCACCGTCTTCGGCCCGGCCTGCGCGTACACGTCCAGCCCGGACACCAGGGTCACTCCCTCTGCTGCCACGTCCATTACCCGCTGTCCCTCGGCCGTGGACTGCATGTCCGCCAGCTCGAGCCGCAGCCAGTACTCGCCGTTCGCCACGGGCACCCGGTAGCCGAACGACGAGCCCGTCCTGAACCGCTGGTACAGCGCGTCGTCTTCCGTGTCCTCGACGGCCTGGCCGACATATCCCTCGCCCCCGCCGGAATAGCCCCAGGTACCTGACGCGAACACCTGATCATGCAGCCAGAGATTCGACGCGGCGTCGGTGTAGTCCCATCCATCGCTATAGTACGAGAAGTTCTTCCCGCAGTTGACGCGTACCGTCTCGCCCGGCGGAGGAGCGACGACGATCGTCTTCGACGTCCACGCGCGAGCCATGTAGTTGTCGACCACCTGCACCTCCACCGGATACCGGTGCGCCGTCGAGAATGTGTGCGATACGGTGTTCGACGTCTCCGTGCGCACCGGCCCGGCGTACCCGCCGTTGAATCCGTGCAGGAACCATTCGTAGGATTCGATCGAGCCGTCGGAATCGGCCGCCGTCACCGTGAAGTTCACCGTCAGCGGCGCGGCGCCGGACGTGGTATCGGCGGCGAGAGAATCGATCGTCGGCACCTCATTGGCCGGATAGAGCTTCGCCGGCAGGGAGAGATCGCCGTACCACATTCCCGTCGTCACCATGCTTTCCCAGATGAACATGTCCGCCGAGATGTTTCCCCACGTGTCGCCGGCCGCCAGGCGCGCCCGGAACTGTTCCGTACTCCCTACCAGCATCACGCTCTTGTTCCCGAGCAGAAGGTACGCGGTCTCGTACGTCGTCTTGTACGCACCGACGCTGAATATGTTCCCGCCGCCGTATCTGAGCTGGTTCTGATTCACCGGTCCTCCCAGCCGCCCGCTGCTGCAGCTCGAGAACAGACCGAAGCGCACCTGCGACGGGTGGCCGCTGGCCGCGTTCGTGCCGACCCAGCCGTCGTTGTGAGTCTCTTCATCCATGATCTCGCCGCCCTGCGTCAGCGCGGTATCCGGCGCTATCACCTGCGCCACCTCCGGCCAGACGTCCAGCGCCGTCGCCGGCACCCTCTGGTTGTTCCCCGCCTTGTCCCAGCACGTTGCCGTGTACGGGAGTCTCGACGCCCCGGTCCGGTACGCGTGATTCGCGTCGAGCGCCCACTTCAGGCGCTTCACCTCGCCGCCCGTCATGCCCACGGCATACATCCGGCTCACCCAGATGTCCACGTTGCTTGAGCTGAAATACCCGGCTCGGGGATACAGCTCCCAGTAATAGGTATCCGCGCCTCTGGAGTGTTTGGGAATATTCCCGATCAGGATCGCACCTGCCATGAATTGCCCGTCCGCGTTGTATTCGGCCCTCAGGCAGTTTGTGACGTCCGTCGACGAGCTTCCCGAGAACGCCTCGATCCTCGATGTGTACCCCTCGTTTTCCAGGTCCGCCTTGAGCCGATCCACCTCATCGCTGATCTCGGAGAGCACCGCGTCGTCAACCAGCAGCAGCACCAGCATCCCGGCACGCGAGTCCACTTCACGCACCAGAATACGGTACGTCGCCACGTTGGAGTCCTCGACCCCGTCATTCGCCTTCCACGTGAAGGAATCCTCGCCGGTGTAATTCGTATCCGGCGTGTACGTCATGAAACCCGACCCCGTCAGCGTCCCGTGCGACGGCGGCGTCACGATGGTAATGGACATGCCCTGCCCGTCCGGATCGATGTACCGGGGAAGGAGCCACTTGGACCCGTTCTTCAGAACGGCCTTCTTCTGATCGCAGGCGATCGGAGGTGTATTCTCCCGCACGGTGACGGAAACGGTGGCGGTGTTGGAATCGGCGACCCCGTCGTTCATCCTCCACGTGAAGGAGTCCGAGCCGGTGTAGCCGGCATCGGGCGTGTAGTACCAGTAATCCGCGGTCACCGGCGAGCCGACCGCCACCGAATGCCACACGGAGCTCTCGGTCCACTCCAGCTTGCCGTGCGGCGGGGCCGTTACCAGCGTGAAGGAGAACGGCTGTCCGGCATCCGGGTCCGTGTACTGCAGCCGGCAACCCTCCCGCGCGTCACCTTCGGTGCATTCGACGGACGAGTTCTTCGCCACCGGAACCGTGTTGTTGACGATCGAGAGGGAATACGTGGCGGTGTTGCTGTCGCTCGTTCCGTCATTCGATTTCCACGTGAACGTATCCGATCCGATATACCCTTCATCGGACGTGCAGTAGTAGACGTGTCCGTTGTCACCGTACGAAACGGCGATACCCACTTCGACGGGATGCCAGGCGCCCGACGAGTCCCTGTATTCCAGGGTCGCGTGCGCGGGAAGCGACAGGGCGGTGAATTTGTACACCGAACCGATGGGATTGCTGCGCAGGTACGGCAGAACGTACCGATCACTTCCCTGAACAACGGACGCGCTCTGATCGCTGGCCACGGGCGCGGCGAACGCCTCGA
>CAYMFW010000206.1:0-8149 GCA_964389785.1 uncultured Planctomycetota bacterium | reverse complement strand
CTTCGCGATAGCCAATCCCGTCGTCGCGCGGTGGCTGAAAGACCTGTGGGAACTGGTGAAGAACATCCCGGAGCTTCCCCGGCCGGGCAGGATATTCCTGTGGGTCCTTGCGGGAACGGGATTCTGGGCCCTGGTGCGCGTGAGGGTAAGGGACAGGGCGAGGCGCGCGGCGAGGGCGGTCGCCCGGCCCGAGCCCGGCACCGACGGGATCCCGATCCTCATCGTTCGCTGCCTGGTGATGTTCAACGCGGTGTTTGCCGTCGAGAACCTGCTGGATATCTGCTACCTGTGGGGTGGCGCAGCACTGCCCGATGGTATCACGTACGCGCAGTACGCGCACCGCGGGGCGTACCCCCTGATCGCAACGGCGCTGCTCGCGGCTGCGTTCGTGCTGATCGCATTTCGGCCCGAAGGGCGGACCCAGCGGTTCCTCTGGGCACGGCGGCTCGTCTATGTGTGGATCGCGCAGAACGTGTTTCTCACCGGCTCTTCTCTGTGGCGGCTCGGGCTCTACCTGGAGATCTATAGCCTTACCCGCTGGAGGATCGCCGCGGGGATCTGGATGCTGCTCGTGGCGTCGGGTCTCATCTGGATAGCGTGTCGCATTGTCCTGCGCAGATCGAATACGTGGCTGGTGAACGTGAACGCGCTGACGACGATCGCGGTGCTGTTCGTGTGCGCGTTCGTCGATTTCGACGGCTGTATCTCATGGTACAATGTCCGGCACTGCAGGGAGGTGCGGGACGAGGGGGCGGCGGTCGATCTGGAGTATCTGCGCCACCTGGGCCCGGAGGCGCTGCCCGGCGTCGAGTGGCTGGGCCGCACGCTCGGGAGGTCCCCCGGGGGTAAAGAGGCCCGTGAAGCTGCGGCCGCGCTGAGGGATGAGCTCAACCGGCAGCTTTCCGACTGGCGGGGGTGGTCCCTGCGACGGCACCGCCTGCTGCGCGCGGCACTGCCGGACGACGGGCCTGCGTTGACGGAGGGCGGATAGTTGCAAACGCCATGTACGAAGACCCCGGCTACTCCTCGACCGTGGTCTCGTACCTGACGCCGTCCGGCACCGGCACCGGCACGTTGACCGTGACGCCGTGGGTGCCCGACGTGTCGCTCAGGCTGTCCACGGCGAGGAACGCGGTGTACCGGCTGAGGATGCCGTAGCGGAGTGACACGTCTGTGATCTCCTGCTTCAGCTCCACCGATGGGCTGTGCGTTTCGGTGTCCGAGAGTTCCGCTATCTTCCAGCGCGCCCAGATGCGTGATATGCCCTGGTGCTCCGCGCCGGGGCCGTCGAGGTCGACGTCTATCGCGTAGGACTTCTCCTCCGTCCCGCAGCGTCCCTTCACGTGCACGATGGTCTTTCCCGTGCCCTGGAAGTGACCGGTGATTATGACGGGCCGTCCCACGAAGAGGTCCGGCGGGCTCTTCGGGTAGGTGCTGTTCACCTTCATGCGGCCCCAGTCGATCTCGACGCCGGCAAGCGCGGGGCGGGACGCGCGCTCGTAGAACTGATCCACCGCGGCGCCCGCTCCCTCCGAGAGGCCGACGAAGGCGGCCGCGCCGCGGCCGATCTTCGCCATCCGCTCCAGCAGGTACCGGTTGACCGCGGAGCCGACGCCGAAGCTGAAGATCCTGGCGCTTCCCAGCTTCTTCTCGATCGCGGCGAGTATATCCGTTTCGTTTCCGATGTAGCCGTCCGTCATGAAGGACACGATGCGGAGCTTCTCTTTGTCGTGCGGGAAATCGAGCGCCGCCTTTATTCCCTCTATCATCATGGTGCCGCCGCCGCTCGTCAGGCCGTCCAGGTATTCCAGACCCCTCCGGAGGTTCTCCTTCGTCGCGGGCACCGGTGCGCTTCCCAGCCGGGACGCGTTGTCGGAAAACCGTATGATCTGGAACGTGTCGTTCTCGTCGAGCTTGCGCAGGCACCTCCGCATCGCCTCCTTGGCCTTGGCAATGGGCATGCCGTGCATGCTGCCGGAGCAGTCGAGGACGAAGACCATCTCGCGCGGCATGCGCGGCAGATCCTTCATGTCGGCGGGCGGATGGAGGACCAGGGCGAACGTGTTCTCGTCCTTACTGCGGTGCGTCAGCAGGGCCGTCTTCAGCGTTCCTCCCGCCACGCGGTAGCGCAGCAGGAAATCCTTGTTGGGGATCGCGTCCATCGGACTGAGCGCCACCTGCGCCCTGTTTGTTCCCCGGGGCGTGACGTTTACCGCGTGGGTCGGGCTGTATATCTTTTCGATCTCCACGCCCGCGGCGACGTCCACCGATATCGCGATGTCGTGGCCGCTCCGCTCGCCCGGCTTCAGGTACTGCACCTCGGTCTTCTGACCGGATCTTCCCGCCTTCCCCCTGGGGACGGCGCCGACGCCGCCGGTGGACCCGGGCGGATTGAACCGGGGCCCGACGACGGTGGGGAACACGAACTCGTACTCACCGTTGTCGTACCGGAGGGGATTGAAGTAGGTGATATTGATATCGATCTTCTTTCCCGGCTCTATGTTGGCGACCTTCTGCGTGAAGATGTTCGGCCGCTCCTGGGTGAGAAGCGACGCAACCTTCCCCTGGCGCCTGGCCTCCTCGTATATCTTCTTCGCCTCCTCCCGCTCCCTGATGATCGCGCGGATGCGTCTGGTGCCTATCGTCATCACGAACTCGGTGACCGCCGCGCTCTGCGGCAGAGGGAAGACGTACACCGCTTCGATCTTGGTGTCGTACGGGTTGTGATACTTCTGGGTGACGTCCACCGTGGCGACGAAGGCGGAGATCTGGGCCTTCACGTCGGTGTGCTCCAGAGGCAGGGGGATCTCCTTCTCCCCCCGCTTCGCGCGCAGCTCGCCCTGGGAAGGCGGCTTCTCCGTGTCGCCGCGGCTCCGGGGCATGTCCCCGGATGACTTCTCGATAACCCACAGCTCCTCGGACATGCCCGTCGTTTCCCATGGCCGGGCCGGCTCGCGGCCGCCCGCGAGGGGCGACGACAGACTGAATCCCCGCCGGTCGGGACTGCATCCCGCGATCACGAGCAGCACCGCGACGACGACGACGGCCGCGACCAGCGGGACGAGTGTTTCCCTATTCCTCGGTCTTCTCATTCTTGTTTCCTTTCTTCTCCCGTTTCGTCTCGCTCAGCCGGACCGTTATCGTAATCTTCTTTCCGTCGATGTTTCCCGCCGTCGTCACCTTCGCGGATATCTCCGGCGTGTCCTTTCCCTCGATGCTCGTATGTATCCTGGCCACCCGGACCGTGCCCTTCGGGGCGGATTTCTTATCCGTCGTGAACGCGGCGAGGATGATCCTTCCCCCCTTCAGCCCCTTCGGATCGTAGCGGGGAGCGTCCCGGAACGTCTCTGGCTCGCCTCCCTCGACGCCGACGATCTTGACCGTCGTCTTCGGGTAGAAGATCTCGACCTGGTACGCGCCGAGGGTCTCGTCGCCGGTTTCCACCCGGACGTCCCACGCCTTGAAGACCGTCTTCGCTTCCGTGTTCTCGGCGGCGGAGAGCGTCCCGGCTGCCAGCACGAGTGCGATCACCAGTATGCCGCGCATCACGTTCCCTCCTTCGTGACGGCCACCGCCTTCTGCGCCACCAGATCGACGTCGGCGCCGTCCACCCTGCCGTCCCGGTTGAGGTCCCAGGAGGCCGGTTTCTCCGCGTCGAGCTCCAGGCGGCGGGCCATCAGGAACGCGTCGAGTATGTCCACCGTGCCGCTGTGGTCTATGTCCTCCGCGACGGGGGGAACGGCCGGAGAACGCCTGGTGCCGGATATCGTCCAGACGCCCACCGCCGCCGCGAGCGCCGCCGCCGCCGCCCACGCGACCCAGCGCACCGTCCGGGCTCTTCGCGGCGCCCGGGCGATGCTCCGGGCACGGTCGTCTATGAACGCGAGAACGGCCCGGTCCGCCTCCGGCGGGATGCGGTCCGCCAGACGGGCGGCCCGTTCCTTCAGGATGCGTGCGATCCGCTCCGTCTCGGCGGAATCGGGCTGATTGTCGGCTGAATTATTCATCTCGGATTCTCCCTTCGACCCTTAAGTATGGAAGTGCCTCGAAAGGTTCATGATTTTTCAGGAAATCCGCGGTCAGCGGAGGAACTCCCTGAGATTGAGGATCGCGTGGTGCAGCCGGGACTTCACCGTGCCCACCGGTATCTCCAGCGCCTCCGCGATCTCCGCCAGATCCATGTCCTCGACGAACCGCAGAACCACCACCGACCGCTGCTCGTCGGACAGGCGGGAGAGGACCTCGGAGAACTCCTCGAGCGGCCCGCCGACCTTCACCGCCGCGGATCCGTTCGCCACGTCCCCGGCAGCCTCGCCGAGGGGAACGGAGCGCCTGCCCTTCTTCAGCCGGGCGAGCGACAGGTTCCTGACGGCGGGGTACAGGAAGGTCTTCATGCTCGCGGTCAGCTCGAACCCGGGGAACTTGCGGAACAGGTAGAAGAACGTCTCCTGCATCACGTCGAGCGCGTCGGCCTCGTTTCGGCAGAAGCTCACGGCCAGCGTGTACACGTATTCGCGGTAACGGAAGTAGAGGGCTTCCATCGCCTCCCGGTCGCCGCGATTGGCCCGGGATACAAGATCCCGGTCGGTTGCTTTGGGGTGCCTGCCGCCGGACATACGCCCTCACTGTAGGCCGGTCTCCCGCGTATATCAAGTCCCGGCCCGGCTGACGCGGAACAGCTTCCTTGACCGGCCCTCCCGTTGCGCATAGAATGTCCGGGCCGATTCGGGGCGTAGCTCAGTTTGGATAGAGCGCAGCGTTCGGGACGCTGAGGCCGCTGGTTCAAATCCAGTCGCCCCGACCATGTCAGACAGGGTCGCCGATCCGCGATGACCCGCCAGGGATTCGGGTATTCCACGTGAAGATTCGGGATGCCTCTTTCCGCCCATCTGGAAGACGATCTCCGTGAGGACGACTTGGGTTTTGCCCCGGCAGAATGCCGGGATTTCCGGAGAACACCCCCCTTTTCCGGAGTTACGGCAAAACGTCCGGAGCACGACGGACTCTTGCCGTTCGATTTCTCGGAGTCTCGCGACCTCGCTTTTCCGGAAGATTTCGGGCGAATGGGCTCGATCAGTTTGAGGTTCGAGCCGATTCGTCGGTGAAAATCTCTGAGATTTTCCGGATTCTCTGAAGATGCGGTGATACTCGCTTCTATGGCCTCCTTCACGAAGTTCTTGAGAGGTTCGAGCCAGGCATTGCCCGTCTGCTCGATTCGGCTGATTCTCTCGGTGATGCCAGCCTTCTCGCGTAGAAACTGCTCCTTTTTGAGGGCGTAATCATCGGCAGCGATCAGGCCGTCGATGTATACATCGAGCAGGCGAGAAAGGCGAGTCTCGATCTTAGCGAGACTCGATCTTTCGCGGGCGAGACCGCTGGAGCGTGACTTCGTCTGATCCTGATTCCACTTCTCGATTTGGGCGAGCATCCTCGCTCCAACGTCCTCCGGAATGGATACGCGCTCGATGCTCACTCGCAGCTCATCGGCCAACGTTTCCTCACGGATATATCGCTTCTGCGAGCAAGCACCCATCTTCTTCGTACAACGGTAGTAGTGGTGCCCCTTCTGCTGCTCCCCGGTGATGGCCGCACCGCACTCACCGCAGCGAATGAAGCCGAGGAAGGGCAAAGGCTTCATTCGTGATTTGTGCGGACGGCCACGTCGGGCCATCACGTTCTGGACCTTGTCGAAGAGGTCTTGAGAGATGATGGGCTGGTGGGAGCCTTCATGCATTTCACCGGAGAATCGGAAAAGACCCACATAGAATGGATTGGAGAGAAGCAAGGGCAACATGCTTCGAGCGAGAGGCTTCTTTCTGTGGCTGGTGAGACCCCACGACTTCACAAGGGCATGGAGCTTTTCAAGGGAGTACCGACCGGTCGAATAGGCTTCGAACATCCGGCGGACGAGCTTCGCTTTGGGCTCGTTGACAATGATGGTTCGAAACCGGGGTTCATTGAGATACCCTATGGGGGGCTTGCCGGGGAATTCTCCTCTTCGAACCTTCTGCCGCATGCCGCGACATACGTTCTCGGAAAGGTTGTCCACGTAATACTTCGATTGCCCGAATGCAATATTGAGCATGAACTTCCCCTGGGGAGTGTTGTCGAACCAGAACGTGGGGAAGGAGAGAGATTGCAGCTTGCCGCAATCCAGAAGATAGACAATCCGGCCCCCGTCCACGGTGTTCCTGGCAAGCCGGTCCGGATGCCATGACAGGAGCGCCGAAGCCTCTCCCTTCTCGATCCGGTCGAGCATTTCATTGAAGACGGGACGGCCGGGGGCTTTCGCGGTCTTGGACTCGACGAACTCGCGGACGACGGAGAGAGATTCTCTCTCCGCGTATTCGTGGAGTTCGGCGAGTTGCGCCTCGATGGAGAGCATCTGGCGTCCTTCGTCGTCCGTGGACTTTCGTACATACAAGAAGAACTTCATTTTTCACCTCGCTTCCTCTTCTTGGAGAGCTTCTTCGCCTTCTCGGAAAGCTTGTCAGCGTGGTCGATCAGCTTTCTGAATTCGGCAGCGCTGGCAGGCATGATTGGTTTCAGAAGGAGATGCTTGCCGTCGCACACAAGGAGCATCTTCGATCCCTCCGACAGTCGGAGTAGTCGTCTGAATTTTTCTGGGACGGTAAACTGTCCCTTGGAAGTGAAGCTGGCGATATCAGTATGCATGCTACCTCCTTTTGAGTGCGCAATGAGTAAGGGACCCTTACGTCAGAATATAGCAGACCGACTTTCTCCTGGCAAGTGGCGTGTCTGCACGCCTCTTGCGGCTCTGGTAGAGGTCGCGAGTCTCCGCGGAATCGGGCGGCAAGAGATTCGTCGTGCTCCGGGCGTTTTGCCGTAACTCCGGAAAAGGGGGGTGTTCTCCGGAAATCCCGGCATCCTGCCGGGTCAAAACCCAAGTCGTCCTCACGGAGATCGTCTTCCAGATGGGCGGAAAGAGGCATCCCGAATCTTCACGTGGAATACCCGAATCCCTGGCGGGTCATCGCGGATCGGCGACCCTGTCTGACATGGTCGACCCTCCTTCGCGAAATCCGAACCTGGTTCGAAGGCCGACCCAATGAGGAATGATAGCATAGGTCCCGACGTCTTGGAAGATGGGAGATTTCGGAGCGTGCGAGAGTTACCGAAAGGGTAACACTCACACGATACCTCATATGAAGTCCCGCCCCCGTCGTGCCATAGGTATGCCGTCACGCCGAAGACGGCGTCACGGCAGGCACGCCGCCCCTCCGCTCCGCGCATGGCACAGCTTGTGCCTCCGCACAAGCACCGCCAAGCGCTCCGCTTCGCCAGATCGCTCGCCCGCTCGGCCACAGAATCGTTGCTTCTTCTTCGTTTCCACATCTCTCCCAATTCTCGGGCGAAACGGTTCGCGGCTTTCGCAGGGCTCCCTCCGTCTGCGTTCGGCCCGAAGGGCCTCCGCAGTAAGGTATGGTCCCGCAAAGCGGGACCGTTCTTTGCCGCCATGGGCGGCACAAATCTCGCGCGCGTTCCGGGTCTGAAGATCCCCTTCTTCCAGATTCCCCATGTCTGTTGTATACTGTTGTCTCGCCCGGAACATGAGACAGGGAAAGGAATTGCCGTGAGTATTGTGCCGCCCCCCGAGCAGGGGCAGCTGGCTGAGGTTCGCGGACGGCACTACGTCGTCAACGACGTTGTACGAAGTGCCCTACCTACCAAGCCGCTCAAAGGCTCCGACAACGGAGCACAGCATCTTGTGTCGCTCTCATCGGTTGAAGACGACGGGCTTGGCGAGGAACTCCAGGTTATCTGGGAGTTGGAGCCGGGTACCAGCGTGATAGAGAAGATCGCGCTTCCGGAGCCCACAGGCCTGGATAACGTGGAACGTCTTGATTCATTCCTGAACGCGGTTCGTTGGGGCGCGGCTTCATCCGCAGACGTTGCCAATATCCAGGCCCCGTTCAGAAGTGGGATTGACATAGAAGACTATCAGCTCGATCCGGTCGTGCGCGCAATACAGATGCCGCGCGTGAACCTCCTGATTGCCGATGACGTAGGGCTCGGTAAGACTATTGAAGCGGGAATGGTAATTCTCGAACTCATAATACGCCACCGGGCACGAAGGGCGCTTGTGGTCTGTCCCGCCGGACTTCAGATCCAGTGGAAGGACCAGATG
>CAYMFW010000205.1:0-8176 GCA_964389785.1 uncultured Planctomycetota bacterium | reverse complement strand
CTCGTCTCCTTCAGCTCCAGGTTCCTCGTCTTCGCGAACTGCAGCAGGTTCTTCACGATGGCCGAGCACCTCTTCGCGTTTCTCTCTATCGCCCTGAGCATCTCCGCCGTCTCCCCGCTCTCCTTCGTCGCCGGACGCTCCGCGATCTCCTCCAGAAGCATCTGCGAATCCCCCAGTATCACCCCCAGCGGATTGTTGATCTCGTGCGCGATGCCGCTGGAGAGAATCCCCAGCCCGGCCAGCTTCTCCGATTCCACGAGCCGGTCCTGCTGTTCCTTCAGCTCCGCGGAGATCTCGTCCACCCGCTCCTGCAGGCGGACGTTCCATTCCTGTATCTCCCGCTGGGTCCTTATCTTGAATACCAGGCCGATCAGCAGGCACAGCGCCGCCGCCGTGGCCGTGCCGACCGCCAGGATAAGGTTTCTCCTGCCCGCCGCGAGCTGCCGAATGCGTTCGAGCGACAGGGAGACGCCGACCGCCCCGACCACCTGCCGCTTCCCGCCGGACGTGAGGTACAGCGGGCTCACCATGTGGACCGCCCGGAACTCGCGCCCCGCGACAGCCAGCATCCCGGTCCGACTGCGCGCCTCGCCGGCCTTCATCGCGTCCCGAATCAGGGCCGCATCGTCGTCGCCGGCCGAGCCGACCGCGCCCGCGCCGACCGAGCCGAGCACCCTCATGTCCTTCGAAAAGAACTTCACGTCCACCAGCTCCTCGTCCGCGGCCATCTTGCCGATCAGTTCGTCCAGGTACGCGGCGTTCGCCCGCACCTTCTTCACCGCGCCGCGCAGCCGCAGGGCGAGCTGGTTCGCGAAACCCGCCGCCTCTTTCCTGAAGTACGCGCTCTTGTTGCCGCGAAGCGCCGCCGCCATATCCCCCTGGCCCGCCGGGAACTGCACTACGATCTGCATCACTCCTATCAGGCCCCGCGGCGCGCCGGTTCCGAATATAGGCATGAAGTGAATCACCAGGTCGCCGCCGGGACCGGACTGCACCACCGATTTCTCCCTCTTCGTCCGGGCGGCCTCCTCCGCGGCGGACACTTCGGATCCCCCGGCCTGCTTCCAGATGCCCTTTTCGTCGCTCGACGAAAGCACCACGCCCTTCGGGTCGATCACCCGCACCAGGCGGATGTCCCGGTGCCATCCGCCCACGGTCACCGTGGTGGACTGGAGCTCGTTGTACGCCGCGATGTTGTCGCCGGCGATCCGGTCCAGGTGCCCCCCCAGCAGGGACGCGAACATCCTGCCCTTGTCGAGAACCCGTTTCTCGGATTGTTCGGACTGCATCCGCAGGACCAGGTACGTCACCGCGCCCACCAGGAGCACCGCGGCGGCCATCGGAAGCACCAGGCGAGTGGCCCGCTGGATGTTCCGCGGCGGCGGGTCCATCCCGCCCGGGCGGCGCAACGCCGCTTCCGCGGGACGATGTTCGGTTTTTGTCTTGTCGTTATCGCTCATGCGTTTCCCGGAATCAAGTTATCTGTCCCCTCAATTCTTCCCACTGCAAATAAAGTAACCTGTCACTCTATTTCGTCACGCGTGAGTAAATAGAGTAACCTGTCACTCTATTTGGTATCTCTCGTAGCAGCCGGCTACGAAACATGCCGTCGGCGACGGCCCGAACGCGTCCCCCTCCTCGAGGTACGCCAGCCCGGGGCACCGGTAGCACCCCGACGCGAACCGGCACTCCGCGCACCCCTTCAGGTCTGCCTTCGTCGCCGTCCTCATCTTCTCGAGCAGTGCCGACTCTTCCCACACCCGCGCGAAGCCGTCCTCGAGGATGTTCCCCGCCGCCGCCGGAAGCTGGATGCACGGATACAGCTCGCCCGCCGCGGAGACGGCCGCGAAGGTGCTCCCCGCCTCGCAGAAGAGCGGCCGGTACGTCCCGTCGTCCTCCTCCCGCTGATCGAAGTGGTCGCGGTACACGCCCTCCATCTGTTCCTCGCTCAGCCGGTGCGCCAGCACGTCGGTCGACCCGTCGTTCCTCGGCGATACCACCGGGTCCATAAGGCACGTCACGCCCAGCTCCTCCGCCAGCCGCGCGATCCCGGCCCGCTCCGGGAAGTTCTCCCTCATCAGCGTGGATTTCATGTGCACCGGCACGCCCCGCTCCTTCAGCATCCGCACCGCGGCCACCGACTTCTCCCACGAACCCGGCACCCGCGTGAGCCCGTCGTGCGTCTCCGCCGTCGCCCCCAGCACGCTCACCCCGGCCTCGCTCACCGCCAGCCGGGCCAGCCCGTCCGCGATCTCCCCGGTCACGAGCGTTCCGTTCGTGATCAGCTTCACGTCGAATCCGATGCCCCGCGCGATCCCGACGATGTCCAGGAAGTCCTCACGGACCAGCGGCTCCCCTCCGGTGAGCGTCAGGAACAGCGTGCCGGCCTCCCTCAGCTGGTTCGCGATATCCTCTATCTGAACGAGGGACAGCTCGCGCTCGTCACGCACGCTGTAGCAGTGGATGCACGAAAGGTTGCAGCGCCGGGTGACCTCCATCATCACCGCGATCGGCACGTGCCTGGCCTGCAGGGACCGGTCCGTCTCCCGCCAGATGTCGCTCATAAAGTGCCTATGTCTCCGCCGTGTCTTCCCGCACTTCGATCATGCCCTTCTCGAGCAGCTCTTCCAGAAACGCCGCCGTCTCCCTCATCGCCGTCTCGGAATCGATCTCGAACTCGTCCACGATCGTCTCCACGATCGATCCCACGGACGCCGGCCGCTCGATGCACCCCCAGATCCGCCCCCCCGTCCCGTCCAGTATGTGTATCTTCCGGTCCCGCGGCGTCACCACCACCGCCCGTTCCTCCACCACCTGCCAGGCGGTGTCCTCGCGCCGCGCGACTATCATCTCTTCGGACAGCGCCATCTTCACCCGCTCCCCTTCTCAGATATATCCAACGATCTCCCCCAGGCTCGCCGTGTTCACGTACCCGGCGTTGTACCCCGGCACGTTGTCACACACCGCACAGCAGAGATGAAGCATCTTCCGGCTCGATTCCCCGTCGCGCAGGAAGAAGAACACGTTCCGCATCAGGTTCACCGCCAGCTCGAAGTGGCCCTCCTTCACCGGCGTCACCTTCCCCGGCTCCAGCCGGGCGTTCAGAAAAACCATCGCCTTCAGGTCCGCGTCCAGCCGCTCGATCTCCCCGTCGTACTCGCCGCTGAACGGCGTCGAGAACAGCCGCAGCGATTTGTTCTCCCGGCGCACCGCCACCAGCTCGTCGCTCAGCACCCGGAAGCCTTTCGCGTTCCTCGCCAGCGTCGTCTTGCCGCTCGACGACCTGCCGGGAAACAGGTAGCCCTCTCCGTTCCTCTCCAGGCCGGCCGCGTGAACCAGGAACCCGTTCTCCCCGAGAAGCACCACCGAGTAGAGCACCCGCAGGAACGTGTTGAACGCGTTCGCGTCCGGGCGGATCTTCAGCTCCCCCTTCTTCTTCTTCAGGACCACGCGGCAGTCGAAATCCGACGAGCTCAGCCGGAAGGCCTCGCCGTCGTCCCCGTTCACCGTCACGTCCGGACCGGCGCCGGTCGACTCCACGGCCTCGACCGATATCTTCAGCACCGGGCGGCGCGGCGGGTCGACAATGTCGCCGCCCCGTACGGGCAGATCCGAGTCGGCCGCGAACACCCCGCAGCCCCGCGCCAGCACATCAAGAAGCCCCTCGTCCCCCGCAACCGTTACCGGAACCTCCGCGATCTCGATTCTCAATGCAGATGCCATAGGCCATTCTCCTTCTCGTCAGCACCTTTTCGGTAGGCGTATCGGTAAGCGTATCAGAGAGGGGCACCTGTGTCAAAGGGTGCGGCACGTACGTCGCACTACGGAGGTCGTACGACAAGAATTCTACACCCGCCCCTTGACATTGGTAGCATTTACGTTACTATCTAAGGGCTGAAGTATGAACTCCGTGAGTACGCTGAAGCCAAAATGCACTGGAAACGTTACAGGGAACAGGGGTGATACGCGATGGCACTGACCAGAGAATACCGAGAAACGGTACTTGAGCGGATCAAGAACGATCCAGAGTTCACGGCCGCGCTCTTCGCCGAGGCGATCAGTTCCCTGCTTGAAGGGGACAAAGAAACTGCTCTGTCGACGTTGCGCGATCTCGTGCACGCGCACATATCCTTCAAGACACTGGCGAAACACACGCATTTCGATGAAAAAGCTCTGCACAGGATGCTCGGCAGAAATGGGAACCCTACCCTCGAGAATCTGACCAGGGTGATCCATGCCATCGAAGAAGATCTCCAACTCGCCACGCACGTCGAAGCGCACTGGAACAAGCCGAAGAAGCGCACTGCCCATCAGAAGGACGTAAAGCTCTCATACGCCTGAGGCAGGCTTCGGGGACACGATTCTTCATGTCCGCGCCAGCCGGGTATCATGTCTCCAGAATTGCTACGCGAACAGTTCCCGCGCCGCGGCCGCGGCCAGCCGGAACGGCCTCAGGAGAGTGCTCCCCGGGCCGGTGCGATGCGCCGGGAACACCGCCCCCTTCAGGAACCTCAACCGGTCCCCCGGCGAAGGTATGGAAAGCAGATACAGAAGCCCGCCGCTCACCGCCGGGCGCGCGTCGTCCAGAAGCCGGGTGAGGCACCACCGCTCGAAAAGCCCCAGCCTCGCCCCGGCCAGCCCGGACAGCGCCTGGTCCGGAACGTCGAGAAGCCGCTTCCGGGAGAGGAACCGCATCGTGAAATACGCCGGCCGCTCCAGCCCGAGCGTCCTCGCCCTGGCGACGAACCCGTCCCAGTCGAACCCGCCCTCCGCGCTCACCAGCGCCGCCGCGTCGATCATGGTGATCAGCCGATTGAAGCCGTGCTCCTGCGCGTGCACGCAGCACAGAAGCACCTCGTCGTTCACCGACAGGAACCTCACGTCCGGGAACTCGTCGGACACCGCCTCCCCGTTCGTCCACACGTCGCGCCTCCGCATATCGATCGGGAAACGGTAACTGCCGTTCTTCCAGAAGCACGCGGAATCCAGGTGCAGGTCCACCGGCACGTCGTCCTTCCAGAACAGATACGGATACGGCTCCGCGCTCGCGTACCCCATTCCGCCGAGCACCGTGCGCACTCTCGCCAGGTCCCTGCCGGATATGAGGATATCGATGTCCGCCGAGGCCTTCACCCCGAGCGACGGGTACATCCCGCCCATCAGGTTTCGCCCGCGCAGAAGCACCGCCTTCAGCTTCACTCTCTGCAGTGCCCTGACGATCTCGAGGAGCTTTTCCTTCAGCAGCATGTTCCTGCCGATGGTGCGCATATAGTCGCGGCGAAGCTCGTCGTACACCTCCGGGGACATGATTCCTTCGTGTCCCCGTGAATGAGGTATTATGTCCCCGGAATTCAGCCGGTGAAAGATCAGCCCGCTCACTCCCTCCGCGAACACCCTCTGGAGAAATCGCGGGGACGTGATTCCTTCGCGTCCCCGCTGATTCCGGCAGGCCTCTCCCCGCAGCAGAGCCAATATCGCCCTGTTCACCTCCCGCACCTCACGGGCGCACGATACGCTCCGCCTTATCATGTCTCCGAATCTGCTTCGCAGAAGCATCTTCCCCGCCGCGCCGGTGAGCGGATACACCCGCGACGACATCAGGCTCAGCCGGGATATCAGGTACCCGAACTCGACTCCCTCCGCCCTCGCGATCACCGCGTCCGGCCGCACCCACGGATCCAGCGCCCACGAGTCGTCCGCCTTCGTCTGTATCCACCCCCGGCCCGTCCGGAACACGCGGTGGCAGGCCGTGTGATCCGGCAGGCGCACCACCACCACGTCCCCCACGCGCACCGCCTCGCCCCCCGGCGCGCACACGGTCACCTCCCGCCCGTCCGGGTACAGCGGCCACATGGAATTGCCGCTCATCCGCACGATCGCCGTGCCGTTCCGCGCCAGCTCGTCCCGGAGCGAAGCAAGCGAAGAGAGTGTAGAGATATCGTGATCCTGCATATTCGGGCTCCCTGCCGCTATTATACAGGGAAAGTGGCCCCTTGATTCTCTCCCCTTTCGGAGTAGAATTCATTATGCAGACGGATGGCCCGCGTAAGTCAGGCTATTACGTGGACATCTTGATGTTAGAGTAAGCGATTGGGAGTATGGGAGAGAGATAATGTATCTCCCAGACAAGATGTATACTTCATATTTGCCGTCAACGATGGGAGCCCCTCCTAGCACAAGGCCAGGCTGTTCCTGACTGGTCCAGACGATCGAGATCCCTTCCGGAGAAGGAAGCCATTCGCTTTCCGCCTTTAGTTCCACTTTCCCGCATACTCTCGACTTCTTCAACTCAATGATCTGTTGAGATTCAAAGTCTGACTTGCGAAGTTTGTGGACAGCAGTGGCATGTTTCTCATGAAATACCCTGATTGCCGCCGGATATCTTCCAGTTCCCGTCATCGTTTATCCGGTACCAGTCGTCCATCTGGCTCGCGTCGCTGAAGTCGTACACCAGCTCGTGCCGCCCGTCGGACAGCTTCGTGACCTTCGCGGCGTGGAGGCGCTCCAGGATCTCCTTCTCGTAGAGCAGCCGCGCGGCCAGGTCCTCCCCGGCGTCGAGGGACGCGCACGGCCCGACCGCCGCCGCGCACAGCGCCGTGAGGAGTATGAGCAGGCTTTTCGTGTTCATCCGTCCTTCACTATACCGCACAAGAAGGGGAAAAGGGACAGATAACGGTACTCCCAGAAGACGACGTTGATTGCATTTTGCATCATTTTGCAGGCATTCGTACGGATCAAGTTTCCGGGGCCAGGTCCCGCGTGTCTCAAGATTGTTCTTACCCCTTCTATGAACACATGTTATGCATGGCCATTGCGAGCCCGAAAACGTCCCTGGTCCAGAGTTATTTGTTTATTTGTGAACGTCCCCGCCGGATGGTTCTGGGGGGTAAAGCGGGGGCTGGATATGACCGAAATATATTAGGAAGCTTGGGTTTAAGGGGTTCCCTACTGCTATAATCAGGCAAAAGGGGAGATTTTCGTATGTACGCGGAACACTGGGGCCTTCAGAGACAGCCGTTCGAAAACACGAACGACCCGGCATTTCTCTTCGCCTCCGCGAAGCACAAGGAGGGCCTGGCCCGCCTCCGCTACGCCGTGATGCAGAAGAAGCTCGGCATCCTCGTCGTCGGCGAGTACGGCACCGGCAAGACCTACCTGAGCCGCGCCCTGAAGCAGTATCTGCCCCTCGACTCGTTCCGGCTCATCTACGTCACCAACCCGCGCATGACCCCGTCGGAGTTCATCAACACGGTGATCCACGAGCTGGGAGCGGAGATAACCCAGGCGACCGGCCCCACGAAGTCCGACCTGCTCCGCGTCGTCAGGGACTCCCTGGAGAACTGCGGCCGCCAGGGCATCCACGTCGTCATCTTCATAGACGAGGCCCAGAGCATCGAAGACGTCTCCCTGCTCGAGGAAATCCGCCTGCTGATGAACATCCAGGGCGAAGAGCAGGGCCTGTTCACGCTCGTCCTGCTGGGCCAGCCCCACATACAGGACAAGATCGAGAGAATTCCCCAGCTCAAACAGCGGCTGTCCATACGCTACCGGCTGACCCCCCTCACCGAGGAGGAAACCGAGCAGTACATAGACCACCGCCTCGCGGTCGCCGGCGCGGCCCGCCGGCTGTTCACCGGCTCCGCGTGCAGAGAGATCTACGCCCTCTCCAAGGGGATGCCCCGGGAGATAAACAACATCTGCGACCTCGCACTGCTTACCGGCTTCGTCGAGGGAGCGCAGTCCGTCGATAAAGACACCGTCCAGCGCGTGAAGGAAGACATCGCCAGGACGGAGGAATAAGGATAATGGCGAAACGCAAGAGCAAGTCGGAAGGGAACAAACCCGAGAAGAATGCGAGCAGTGCCGCCGGCGCACGCCCCGACCAGCCCCGTCCGGAGATATCCGACGAGCTGCTTGAGTTCGTCGAGCTGCTGCTGGATGAGACCGGCGCGCCCGCAGGCGACCCGACCGACGAACCCGCGCCCGCCCCATCGATGTACGGCGGGCCAGAACCTGCTTCCCTGGAAGACCTTACGTCGTTCGTGCTGGAGAGCACCCAGGCCCACATAGACCGCGCCATACAGCATCTGGCCGGCGGAAACGGCAAGAACAAGGGCCGCCGGGCGGCCGAAGCGGCACCCGCTCCCGCTTCCGTCGCAACCGAGCCCGCGTCCGC
>CAYMFW010000204.1:0-8206 GCA_964389785.1 uncultured Planctomycetota bacterium | reverse complement strand
CATGGTCGGTCGAATCGCGCCCTCGGAGGCGCGCCTTTTCATTGATGGGCGCCGAGAATGAGCGAGAGGATACGGTGGCACCTCCCTGCCGCCAGTGAGTGTCGTTTCTGCAGAAAAAGGGTCTGTCCCTGTTTTGCTATCCATAGCGGTACCTCGCGGCGCATGAGCCCTCGGATGATACCATACAGGGGCCGACAGGCGAGGAGGGAGTGCAGGCGGCGCCGAACAGGCCGCACTCCGACGGGTCTATCAGCCCCTTCAGCACCTCTCCGCACCGGCAGCCCTTCAGCTGCGCCTCCGGCGGGGCGGGGAGGGAGAAGCGCTTCACCGCGTCGAGGGAGGCGAATTCGTCTCTCAGCGCCAGGCCGCTTCCTGGAATCACGCCGATGCCGCGCCAGTGCGCGTCGCATTCCCGGAACGCCTGAAACATGATGTCCCGGGCGCGGGCGTTGCCCTCCGGGGTGACGGCGCGGGTGTACTGTATCGCTGATTCCATTCTCTTCCCGGCGACGAGCTCCAGAAGCATCGCGAGCCCCTCCATGATGTCCGCAGGCTCGAAGCCGGTGGCGACGCAGGGCACGCGGTACTCCTCGGCGACGGGCCGGTACGCGTCCGCGCCCAGAATGACGGACACGTGGCCGGGAGTGAGGAACCCCTGGAGCGCGGCGCCGCCGTCCAGCACCGCCCTCATCGCGGGGACTATGAGCTTGTGTGACACGTAGAGGGAGAAGTTCTTCACGCCCGCGTCCAGCGCCTGGAGGGCGGTCGCGGCGATGGCGGGGGCGGTGGTCTCGAAGCCGACGGCGAGGAACACCACCTGGGAGGACGGGTTCGACCGCGCCAGCTCCAGCGCGTCCCGCGGCGAGTAGACGATACGGACGTCCGCGCCCTTCGCCCGCTCCTCCTGGAGGGACGACTCGACGCCGGGGACCCGTATCATGTCGCCAAACGTGGTGACGACGGTGCCGGGGATCCTCGCGAGTGACAGCATCCTCTCGATGTCGCCCTGGGCGGTGACGCACACCGGACAGCCGGGACCGGAGACCAGGTGAATCTCGTTCTCTATCAGCTTCTTCAGCCCGGCGCGGGCGATCGTGTGGGTGTGGGTGCCGCACACCTCCATGAATCTGACCTGCCGGCCGATCCGGGAGGAGGCGTCTTTCACGCGGGAGAGGGAGGCGTCAAGGGCCGGTCGAGTCAAATTTCTGCTCCATCTCCTTGAACAGCGTCAGTGTCTCCTCCGCTTCCTCGGGGTCCATCTTCCGTATGCCGAAGCCGGCGTGAACCAGCACGTAGTCGTCGACCGAGACGTTCTCGACCAGGCTGAGGTCGGCGGTGCGGGTGTTGCCCATCATGTCCACCGTGGCCAGATGGCCATCCATCGAGACGACACGGGCGGGCACCGCTAGACACATGAAAGCCTCCTTGCCGCGATCGCTGCCTGGCCGAGACTGACCCCGCCGTCGCCGGCGGGGACGATCGTATTCAGCAGCACGTCGAATCCGTCCTCTTCGAGGAGCGCCTTCGTCTTTTCCAGGAGGTACCCGTTGGCGAACACGCCGCCGGAGAGGGCGGTCCTGGAGATGCCCTCGCGGTCGCGGATCGTTCTGCATCCTTCGAGTATGACCTGTGCCGCCGAATTGTGAAACCGGGCGGCGCAGGTCTCCACCGGCGTTCCGGTCCTCATGTCCTCGACGAGGCGGGCGATGATGTCCGAGGCGCGGACGATGAACGGAGAGCCGTCGTCGATGCGGGCGCGGTACGAGCCGTTCTCGTCTCCTGCGCAGGCCGCCTCCAGTTCCATGGGCGCCTGTCCCTCGTAGGTATTGACGGCGCATACATTCAGAATGGCGCTGGCCGCGTCGAACAGCCTTCCCGCGCTCGACGTAAGGGGGGTGTTGAAGGACCGTTCTATCATCCGGTCCAGAGTCTTCCGTTCCTGCTCGTCGAGGTCCGGGAGCGGACCCGCGTCGCGCAGGTACACGTACGCCATGCGGTACGGCTTCCTGGAGGTCGCGTCGCCGCCCGGCAGGGGCTGGTACTCCAGGTGGCCGTGCCTCCGGTACGAGGCGAGATCGCAGGTGAGGAACTCGCCGCCCCAGACGTGTCCGTCGTCTCCCCAGCCGGCGCCGTCGAAGGAGACGCCGATCACGCGCTCGTCGATTCCGCGTTCCGCCAGGACGGACGCGATGTGGGCGTGGTGATGCTGTACCTCCACGGCAGGCAGGCCGCATTCCTTCGCGTATTTCGTCGAGAGGTAGGCGGGGTGCGTGTCGTGGGCGACCGCGGCGGGCGCGACGTCCAGCATGTTCGACAGGTGGTCCACGGCCTGGAGGAACGACGCGTAGGCCGGCGCGTTCTTCAGGTCGCCGACGTGGTGACTGACGAAGGCGGAGCCGTTCCGGGTGACGCAGACGGTGTTCTTCAGCTCCGGACCCACGGCGAGTATGACGTTCCTCGACAGCCCCTCGGGAAGCGCGACGGGGAACGGGGCGTAGCCCCGGGAGCGCCGGAGGAACCGGACGGCGCCCGCGGAGAAGCGGGCAACGGAATCGTCCGTTCGTATGTGGATGTCCCGGTCGTTCAGGAGAAAGAAGTCGGCTATCTCGGAGAGGCGCCCGAGCGCGTCGTCGTTCCGGTGCGCGATCGGCTCGTCCGTCATGTTGCCGCTCGTCATCACCAGCGCCGGGTACGGCCCCTTCATCAGCAGGTGATGGAGCGGGGTGTACGAAAGCATCACGCCGAACGTCGCGCTCTTCGGGGCGACCAGCTCCGAGAGTCCGTGGCCGTCCCTCTTTTTCAGGAGAAGTATCGGACGCTCCTTTCCGGGGAGCGCCTCCCTTTCTTCCCTCGTCATCATCGCGATCGATTCGGCCGTGTCCAGGTCGCGCACCATCACCGCCAGCGGCTTCTCCTCGCGGGTCTTGCGGGAGCGGAGTCCGGCGACCGCCTCGTCGTTCGACGCGTCGCAGGCCAGGTGGAAACCGCCCAGTCCCTTGACGGCGACTACACTCCCCGCCGCGAGCAGCTCCCGGCATTTCCCGATGGGATCGGCGCATCCGACGGGAGAGCCGGTCCGGTCGGCCAGATACACCTTCGGGCCGCAGGCCGCACAGCAGGTGGGCTCGGCGTGGAACCGCCTGTTCGACGGGTCCTCGTAGTCGGCGCGGCAGTCGGGGCACATCTCGAAGACGGACATCGTGGTCCGGGCCCGGTCGTACGGGATATCGGTGATGATGGTGTAGCGGGGGCCGCAGTTGGTGCAGTTGGTGAACGGATACCGGTGCCTGCGGTCGGCGGGGTCGTCCAGCTCCCGGAGGCAGTCGGGGCACGTCGCGTAGTCGGGCGAGACCAGGACGGCGCGCCGGTCCTGACGGACGCTGGCGCGGATCTCGAAGGACTCGCCGCCGGCCGGCTCCAGCTCCTCCGCCGAAACGGATGAGATGATCGCGAGGGGTGGGGAGGACGCTTCCAGCTCGCCGAGGAACCGGTTGACCAGGCCGTTCTTCCCCTCGAGCTCGATCTCGACGCCGTTCGAATCGTTCAGCACGTGCCCGGCCAGACCGAGCCGCGCGGCGAGCGAGTACACGAACGGCCGAAAGCCGACGCCCTGCACCGCGCCCGTCACCCGCACCCGGATTCGTCTGACGCCGGTGCTCATTTCTTGTGCTTGAACAGCCAGTCCATGAAGTTGTCCATGCCTTCGCCGGTTTTCGAGGAGAGCCGGAAGATGCCGATCTTGGGGTTGATCCGCTTTATGAATTCGACGCAGGCCTCCACGTCGAAATCGAGGTGGGGGAGCAGGTCTACCTTGGTGAGGATCGCGACCTTCGCTTCCCTGAAGAGAAACGGGTATTTCAGCGGCTTGTCCTCGCCCTCGGTGACGCTGAGGAAGCCGATTTTGGCGGCCTCCCCGATGTCGAACTGTACCGGGCATACCAGGTTGCCGACGTTCTCCACGAAGACGAAGTCCAGGCCGTCCGGCTCCAGGTCCTTCAGCCCGTGGTGAACCAGCCGGGCTTCCAGATGACACCCGCCGCCGGTGAGGAGCTGGTTGGCCTTCACCTGGACGGCCGCCATCCGCTCCGCGTCCCTGGTGGTCTCCAGGTCGCCTTCCAGCACCGCGAAGGAGAGTTTTCCCTGCGTCCTGGCGGCGACCGCCTCGAGCAGGCTCGTCTTGCCGCAGCCGGGAGAGCCGATCATGTTGATCATGATCACCTTCTTCTCCTTGAGGAAGGCGCGTGTCTCGGCCGCCCACTTGTCGTTTTCACCCTTCAGGCCGCGGAATACCTTAACGCTGCGTGTTGCCATCTTCGACCTCCAGGCTCTCCAGATACAGGTCCGTGCCGCCGGTGATCTCCAGGTTGACCGATGCACATCCGCCGCACGCGTAGGAGCCGATGGGGAGGTCCCCCTCCCAGTCGCAGTCCCCGCATTTCCCCTTCGCGGGCGCCTGGACGACGTCCAGGACGGAACCCTCCGCCGGCGTCCCCTTCGAGAGCGTCTCGTACGCGAAGGTGAGGTAGTCGGGCACGATCTGGCGGAACACCCCGACGACCACCCGGACCTTCTCCAGCTTCGCGGGGGGCGGGTCCAGCCTGCCCAGCTCCTCGACGACGGCGTCCACTATACCCTCGCAGATCGAGAACTCATGCATCCGCGTATATTAGACCGTTACCGGTCCAACCTCAAGCGGGGGGAAGGAACCCGGTCAGCGCCCTCTCTATCTCGTCGCATGCCTCCCGGACGGCCGGACTCAATGCGGAGCCCTCCATCGAGGCCGGCTGTATCGCGAGGAGGCGGACCTTCACCTCGGGGAGGCGTTCGATGAGGTACTCCCTGGTCATTTCGAGAGAGAGAGCGTGCGTCGAGAGCCCGCCGGGAGAGATGTCTGCTGCGTCGAAGATCTTCACCTCGCCGGGGGCGCCGTCGAAGTCCGTCGCGTCTATTATGAGCACGGTATCGGGTGCCTCCGCAACCACCTTCTCGAGGAAGTTCTCCGGGGATACGCCGGCGTCGAGGAAGCCCAGTTTCCGGGCCAGTATCGAGCCGACGCCATCGTCGCCTTTGTCGGTATTACCAACGCCGAGGACGACGGTCTTGCCGGACAACGTGTTTTTCAGTTGTTCGAGCATCGTTCTACTCTACGCGCGCGCTCAGCAGGACGCCAGCATGTTCTCGAGCGGGCTCCGGGTTCGTGAGACTGGGCGTCGAGAATGAGCGAGAGAATATGCCGGCGTCCTGAAAGAAACTTGTAAACTTGTGAACGTCCCCTAAACCACCAAAGCGGTTTTGCGGCGGCACTTGGGGCACTGGATGGAGACGCGGCCGGCGCGGCGGGGCTCGCCGGACGGGGGTTTCACGCCCTCGTCGACCAGTTCGAGCTCCTTCGCGGAAACGAGCATCAGGGTCGGGTTGGCGAAGGCGAGCGGGCCGAGGCGTTTGACCAGCCACTTCAGCTGGTCCACCGGTGCGATGACGGAGCCGCAGTCCTCGCAGAGCAGGAGCTCTTTCTCGCACTTCTCCTCGAAGTCGGCCGGGGCAAACCCGAGACTGAGGTATTCCGACGTCTGCGTGATGCCCTTCTCGCTGGTGCAGTATCTCTCGCACTGGCCGCACCATATGCACGCGTCCGCGTGCTGGGTGAGCCGGCGGACCGGTTTCTCGCCGGACAGGTCGTCTTCCACGTCTATGCAGTTGGACGGGCACACGTGCGCGCAGGCGCCGCAGCCGATGCACTCGTCCTGGTCGTACCGGGGCCGTCCCCGGAACTGCGGGATCGGCTGGTACTCGGGAGACGGAGCCGGGTCGGTGAAGGGCCGGCTGAACAGCGCCGTCAGCGCCACCTTGAGTATTCGGGGCTGGAACAGGCACGGGAGCTTCATTTCTTGCCTCCGCTTTCAACGCCGGGCTGGCCGTCCTCGTCGAACTTGTCAACCACGCTCTTCTCCCAGAGCTTCACGCCGGAGGCGTGGGCGCCCCGGGCTAGCGCGTGCGCCGCGGTGGGAGAGGAGACCAGCACGAATATCATGCATACCAGGCACTTCGCGGTCGTCGCGGTGGAGCCGGCCAGCAGCATCGCCCCCAGCAGCACGAAGCAGGTGCCGATGGTGACGCACTTGGTAGCCGCCTGGAGGCGGTTGTAGATGTCCGGGAACCGGACGAGCCCTATGCATCCGAAGATGTTGAACAGGACCCCGATCGCCAGGGCCGCGACGCCGATTGCGTTACTCATCGAATCCCTTTCCTTCCAGGTGCTTGGCGAGCGCGATGGCGCCGATGAAGCTCAGCAGCGCCCACGCGATGCCGACGGTGAGGTATATGTCCCTTCCGGTCGTCACCGATATCAGCGCGGTGAAGCAGACCACGACTATCCCGAGGATGTCGATCGCCATCGCCCGGTCCGGCGCGGTGGGGCCCCTGCCGATACGGTACAGGCACAGCCCGCAGCACCCGAGCAGGGCGATGAAGGCCGCGTCACAGACATAAGAGACTATTGCTTCCATTTCTCAGTCTACTCTACGATTCTCTTTATGTACCACTCGAACTTTTTCGTTATGTGCTCCGCCGCCTCGTCCGGGTCCTCGGCCTCGACCCAGATCCAGTGTACGTAGAGCCAGCCGTCCTCGGTGGCGTTCACGGTGAGCGTTCCCGGCGTGAGCGTTATTGAATTCGCCAGCGCGGTCACTCCGGTGGGGGTCCTGAGCTCCGTTCTCACCTTCACGATACCGGGTCGTATCGGCATGTCCGGATGGAGCAGCCGGTACATCACGTCCAGGTTCGCTTTCACCACGTAGTAGCCGAGCACCACCAGGTAGACGGCGAGCCATCCGTAGCGGCTCGGCTGGAACGCCTTCCCGACCTCCTCGGCCGGCACCCCCTTCATCACTACGACGACCACCAGCGACATCAGCGCGCCGGCGACGACGTCCTGCGGCCAGGCCTTGCCGAAGGGCAGGACCAGCAGTATCCACAGTGCCAGCGCCAGTATGAAGAGTGCCGCCCGCTTCATTCGAAACTCCCCTTGACCAGGACGTCCGCCGCGTCGCGCACGATCAGCGGGTCCCGCAGACCCCTGGCCACCATGAACGACATCGCCAGGCAGAGCACCGCCAGCAGTATCATCGCGGTCGCCATCAGCACCGGCGCGCGCGCGGCGCTCTTCACCGCGTTCTTCATGGAATCGAAGAACCCGTACTTCTGCACCTTCAGGAACGACGCCAGCGTCATCAGGCTCACCAGGACGGCGCAGAGCGCCATGCCGTAGTGCCCCGTTTCCACGCAGGCGAGGACGATTATCAGCTTGCTCCAGAACCCGTTGAACGGCGGAATGCCGGCGATGGACATGGAGGCGATCATACTCGTCGCGGTCGTCACCGGCATCTTCCTGCTCACCCCGCCCAGCTCCCTGAGCTGGCGGGTGCCGGTGGCATGCTCCACCGCGCCCGCGTTCAGGAACAGGAGGGACTTGAACACGGAGTGGTTCATCAGATGGAACAATCCTCCCGCGATGCCCAGCGGGGTCCCGAGGCCCAGGCCGAGGACCACGTAGCCGATCTGGCTTATGCTGTGGTACGCGAACAGCCGCTTCATGTCCCACTGGCCGACGGCCAGGAACACTCCAACCACCATGGAGATCACGCCCAGGTACCGGAGCACAAAGAGCAGCGGTTCGTACTGGGTGGTGGCGCCGAACACGTTGAACACCAGCCGGGCGATGACGTACACGCCGATCGCCTTGATGACGACGCCGGAGAGCATCGCGGATATCGGCGCGGGCGCGGACGGGTGGGCGTCCGGCAGCCACGCGTGGAACGGCACCAGGGCCGCCTTCAGGCCGAAGCCGCAGATGAACATCGCGATGGCCAGCATCAGCGGGCTGCTCATCGGCACGTCCTTCAGCTGAAGCGCGATGTGGGTCATGTTCAGCGTGCCGGTGACCGCGTAGGTGAGGATGACGCCTATCAGGATAAGAGACGACGCGACGCTTCCCAGCACCGCGTACTTGAACGACGCCTCCAGCTCCTCGTGCTCGCAGCCGAACGCGACCAGCGCGTACGACGCGATGGCGGCGATCTCCATAAAGACATACAGGTTGAACATGTCGCCGGTCAGCACCACCCCGTTCATCCCGGCCACCATCAGCAGGAAGAGCGAGTAGTAGCGCAGCTTGGACGTATACATCTGCATGTACTGCACCGAGTAG
>CAYMFW010000203.1:5174-8231 GCA_964389785.1 uncultured Planctomycetota bacterium | reverse complement strand
TCCGGTTTGACGCTATCCAGCGCAAAAAGGCCCTCATCACCATACGAGGCCTCCTTGACCACGCTGTATCTGCTGCCGGCAAGAGCTTTCCTCAGCCCGTCCCTGTGAGCGGGAGAGGGCTCTACGTGCATTATCTTGATCGCTTTCTCCTTCTCCACGACTGAATGATGCCTCCAAGGCCTAAGTTTAACAGCAAGTTTGCATTCGTCAACCGTTTGTTTGGGCATCTGCGCCTCTCACAAGTCTCCAGATTCGGTTTTTTTCCTCATCACCCCTTGACAGGATGAAAACGGCCGGTATAGTACTCGGGAACATGTGAGCGGATTGGCCGTAACTTCCTCCTTTTCAAGGAGTTGGGTTTTGGCTAATGATTCGCAAAGTCGCGAACTCGTAATCCCGAGGTCCACGAAGCACCTGCAGGAAGTCCGTGACGAGACGACGAGGTATCTAGCGGAATCCGACGTCCCGGAAAAACTGGCCAAGAACATGGCGCTGGCGGTCGACGAGGCGGTCGCCAACGTCATACTACACTCCCATGGCCGCGAAAGCAACGGCACCATCGCCGTCAAGATCGAAGCAGCCAACGGCAAGGCACGGGTTACGGTCACCGACAAGGGGCCTTACTTCGACCCGACCGTCTACCCGGAACCGGACATGGCCGGACACCTGAAATCGGGTACCCGTCCCTCCCTGGGAATCCGCCTGATGAAGGCAGTGGTCGACGACATGGAGTACAAGCACAAGGACGGAACAAACGTGCTCGTGCTCACCAAGAACCTCAGCTGAGCGCGCTCTTCTCCCCTTGACCCATGCGCCTTTCGTGGATAAACTCTCTATGAAAGCGCCCGTAGCTCAGTTGGATAGAGCGCCGGTTTCCTAAACCGGAGGTCGCGCGTTCGAGTCGCGCCGGGCGTACCAGTTTCGACAGCCTACTTCTTCCTTCCCTTCGTGCCGCTATCGTCTTTCTTGCCGCCTTCTCCCTGACTCCCGTCCTTCCTCTCCTTGTCCTTATCCGAGTCTGTCCCATCCGTGTCGGACGGCTGCCCCGGCACCTCTTTCTTCCGCGGGATGCCCCGGCCCCTGTCGCCGTCTTTCTTCTTGACGGGTGGCGCTATCTTGTCACCATCGTCCTTTGCCCTTCCAGGAGGTGTCTTCTTCCCACGATCCACCCCTCCTCTACCCGGGGGCGTCCTTCTATCGCTGTCTTTCTTTGCCCTTCCAGGCGGGGTGTTCTCGCCCTTGTCGTCCTCTTCCCTTGCGGGAGGCGTCTCCTTGTCTTTGTCTTCCTTCTTCTTGCCCGCATGCGTCTTCTCGTCTCGGTGGTCCTTCTTCCCTCCCGGCGTCGGCTCCACCCGCTTCGGAGGGGTCCGCTTTATCTGTCCCGGCGGCGTGGGCAGGTCCTTCTTCTTTCCGTGAGCAGGGGGCTCCTTCTTCCTGCCGGGCGGCACCTCCTTCCTTCCGTGCGCAGGGGGGGGCGTTTTCTTTCCCGGCGGCTGCTCCTTCTTCCCGTGCGCCGGCGGCACCTTCTTCTTGCCGTACTGCCCCGGGGGGTACTCTTTCTTGTGCCGCTGGTGATGGATGTAAGGTGTGTTCGTGTCGAGATTCAGGACCACCCTCTGGCTCAGGTCGATCCTGACCGTCGACGGAAGAACCGTCACCGTCTTCCAGGCCCCTCCTTCCGCGATCCAGTAGACCCTGGCGGAGGTGTCGTAATAGACGTAGCAGGACGGGTAGTACCAGAAAACCCGTGCGCCTCCGTGCGCATGAGCCTGAGGTAGTGTCCGGTGATGCCCGTGGTCGTGAACGACGAAGATGCACGACGTAACCCCGACACACAATAGAATCCCCAGCAGCAGACTGATCGCCGCGCAAGAGCGTCCCATACCAACTCCTTTCAGTCGATTCCGTTCACTCGACGGTCCTCGTCAACATCTTCTATGAAGTCTGGCATAAGTTCTGATACGGAAAGCCGCACACCGCGAGCAAGCGAAGTGCGTCGAGGAGTAGCCTACCATTCGACGCGGCCTAGCGGCCTTGCACAGTGTAAGCAGTCCCAATATACAAGAATCAATGTACATCTGCTTAGAATAAGCGCAGGAGAAAAAAATCAAGAGCGAATTGATGCAGCAATGTTCTTTCCCGCCTCCATGGCATAGTCCCGGTCAAGTCGGTCTATGAACCCGAGCCGACCGGTAAATACCCGATAGCACGCGACCTCGCCGTCCAGATAGCTCCTGAACCGCCTGAGGTATCGCCCCGCGAGCACGGTGAGAAAGCATACCACGAACAGCGCCTTCGGCACGGATGAGAGCTTCTCCCGGTTCTTCTCGAGAAATGCGACCATGGACGGGTGGATTCTGCCCACTCTCACGGGCGATCCGAGAATCACCAGATCGCAATCCAGCGACCGCACGTTGCTCACCTCGACGGCCTCAGCGTCGGCATCCTCGATGCCCTCGGCCATCCATTCGGCGATCCTGCGGGTACTGCCTCCCTTCGTGGCGTACACGACGAGAATCCTCCTGCGGGATTCATTTTCCTTTCTGCTCTCGATCACGTCAGGACCGCTCCATGATCTCGACCGGCACTTCGCAGAGCCGCTCGAAGGCCCTGGCGTCCTCCTCGCTGCCGACGACCCCGGCGCCGTAGTGCATCGGCACTGCCTTCGCCGGAGAGATTCTGGACGCGGCATCCGCGGCCTCCTTGGCGGTCATCACGTAGGTCCCGCTCACGGGCAGCAGCGCGATATCGCATTCCACGTCCGACATCTCCGGGATCAGATCACTATCGCCGGCGTGGTAGATCCTCTTGTCCTGCATCCTGATAACGTACCCGACAAAATCATCTCCCCTCGGATGGAAGCTCTTGTCAACATTGTAAGCGGGCACCACCCTGACTCCGACGCCCTTGACGTCGAGTTCGTCACCAAGACGGACTGTCCGCACATCGCCAGCGATGCTGCAGCTTCGCGGACATACGATGACCGTATCCTCTTTCCTGATCCTGTCGATATCGGCGGGACTGCAGTGATCGAAGTGAGAATGCGTGACGAAGATG
>CAYMFW010000203.1:0-5164 GCA_964389785.1 uncultured Planctomycetota bacterium | reverse complement strand
CCGCGAGAGCTCCCTCCGATATGTTGTACGGATCGATATACACAACCACGTCCTCACCGGTGATCCTGAAACCCGCGTGTCCGAGCCATTCAAGATTCAACGTTTTCTCCCTCCGTCGGTCCGGCCGAAACCGCCGGAAACTCAGTGGTAACCGTAGTGCCCTTCTCCCACTCGCTTTCGATCCTCGTCTCTCCGCCGTACCGCTCCACGATACTCGATGCTATCGGAAGTCCGAGACCGCTCCCCTTTCCCGGCTCCTTGGTGGTGTAGAACGCCTCGAAGGCATGCGAGATCTCATCCTCGGTCATTCCGCGGCCGTCGTCCTTGAAGCGCACGACCACGCGTCCCTCTTCACGGCGCCCGGCGACACCCACCTTTCCTCCACCAGCCGCCGCGTCGATCCCGTTGAGTAACAGGTTTACGAATACCTGTTTGATCTCTCCCGCATCCGCCTCGATCTGCATGCCTTTCTCGATGCTCCCGACTACCTCGACATTGTGTTCCGTGGCATAGTGGGCCACCAGCGCGATCGCGTCGGCCGATACCTGTCCCAGATCGACCCTGCTGAGGCTGGTGGTCCTCGGAGCAAAACGAAGCAGCTTGTCCACCGTCGCCTTTATGCTGTCAAGCCCGCCTCTGAGCAGGTCGAGGTATTCTCGGCGCTTCGCCTCATCGACGCCGCCCGATTCCATCTTCTTCGCGACGTTCATCAGCCCGCCCAGCGGGTTGTTTATCTCGTGAGCGACGCCGGTGGCAAGCCGCCCGGCCGCCGCAAGCTTCTGGGCCCTAGCCAGATGACGTTCTCCCTCCACGATCTTCTCCGCAGCATCATCTATGCGGGATTCCAGGCTCGTCCTGGAATCTCGTACCTGGGACATCATCTTGTTGAAGGCGTCGACAAGCTGTTGCGCCTCGCCTTTTGCGCCGGGAGCGTTCACCGGCCTGGAGTAATCCCCGGCCGCGACTCGTTTCGCTCCCTCGGACAGCTTCTCGAGCGGTCCGAGGATCTGTACCGAAACCGCGGTGTACGTGATGAGGGTAAGGAACGCCATCGCCAGCACCATGACAAATACCAGTGTGCCGACCCGGCTTGCCGGAAAGGTCTGCCGAATCGCAGACGGGTCGACTCGCGCCCAGAATCCGCCCACTGTTGACTCACCGTCGCTGAGCGGCACGCTGACTATGTTCCCGGCCATCCTCGGCTTCCCCTGCGCCAATGCCTCCAGAAGGGGAGCCCCCGCGAGCCTGCCGGAGAGTTCAGGCGCGCTCACTTTATGGAGCACCATAAGCTTTGAATCCGTTACTGCCCACGACTTGAAAAGCCCCAGGTGAGAGATGACGCCGCTCGCACGCTCGGCCGCGGCGGCCACGTCCCTATGAGCGTCGAGATTTCCCTCTATGATTCTCGAGGCAAGCGTAGAGGCAGTCTTGATCTGGAGAACGTGCAGGCGGTACGCGTCGAGAATTCCGTACACCAGAAGGAGAACGGTCACCGGCATCATCACCATGATGACGGAAAACATGAATCTCGGACGAAGAGACAATCTTACCTCCGGGACGCCATCGAAGTTCCTGCAGTAGAAGAATATACGTGGAAAACGGCCGGAAGTAAAGGGGAGAGGTTGACTTGTCCGCTGGCCAGCCTTACCATCGTCCGCATGACAAAAAGGCCGATCTCACCAGGATCCCCGACCGGCGTCTCCCGAATCAAAACGGCGCTCGGCGACGCGAGGCCCAAGAAGAAGCTGGGGCAGACCTTCATGATCGATCCGAATCTGCTGTCCGCCCTGGCGCGCGATGCGGAGATCGGCGAGCACGACGTGGTTCTCGAGATCGGCACCGGAACCGGCCGTCTCACGGAAATCCTGGGGAAATGCACCCGGTTCGTGCTCAGTATCGAGATAGACCAGCATCTGGCCCGCATCGCCGACGGCAGGCTTTCCGGCTTCCCCAACGTCGCTGTCATGAACACTGACATACTCGACCGGTCGGGCGCGGTCTCTGCCGAAGTGACAGACAGGATTCTGGCTCTGACCAACGGGCTCCAGCCGATCGTGGTGGGAAACCTTCCGTATTCGATCAGCGGACGCATTCTTGCCGCGCTGGTGTTGTGGGAGCCGGGGGCTTCACGAGCGCTCGTCACCGTTCAGAAGGAGGTCGGCGAACGACTCACCGCGTTGCCCGGGACGAAAGCGTATGGAAAGCTTTCCGTGCTCGTTCAGTCGGCCGTCGAAACCCGCATGCTGAGGACCATTCCACCGGACTGCTTCTGGCCAAGGCCGGCAGTGGACTCGGCGGTGGTGCACCTCGGATCCAGGAAGAAAGAGACCGGAGCGCTGCGGACCCTTTCCCTGCTGGCTTCCGGCGTGTTCCAGCACCGGCGTAAGACGATTCGCAATGCACTGCTCACGGCCACGAATTTTCAGATCGAGCAGGAAGATGCCTCCGCCGCGCTGGCGACGGCGGGTATCGACGAGAGTGTTCGAGCCGACTCGCTAGCGGTTGGTCAGTTCGAAAGGCTCGCGGCTCTCTTTTCGGCCTCAGCTAAATCTGCCGGCGTATTGACGTTGAAGAAGCTTGACAGCTCAGGGTCGAGCAGGCGCAGGTCCTCTTCGTCCACGTAACATACGTCGAGGGCCTCCACGAGGTGCTCAACCGCCCGTGTTCCGCTCAGCAGCAGCCTTTCCGATACCGTCGCACACCCGCAGGAATAGACGGCGTGGAGACATTGCGTCCTGCCGCCCGCACGAGGAACGACGGCATCTCGCCTGGGATCTCTCACGAAAAGGTGCCGGATCAGGGACACATTGAGAAACGGCATGTCACAGCCCGCTACGAACACCCGGCCGCTCCCGCACGAGGAAAGGGCGGCGTGGATACCGGCCAGCGGACCGCAGTCCGGGTAGCGATCACGAACCACCGCCACCTCCGCGGGCACATCAAGAACGGATCCGGCATCGGCTACCACCATCACCGACTCGAATACCTCTCCGAGCACGTCGACTGCCCGGCGCAGCAACGTCCGCCCCCCGACCCTCTCGACGCGCTTGTCGGACCCCAGACGCCTGGACCTCCCTCCCGCGAGGACCACACCCGCGCCTTCTGCGGCGGGGATTCGTTCCTGATTCATGCTGCTCATGTCAGTCATGCGGTCTATTATAGCGCCGGTGGTGTCCGCTTCCAGCACGGATGTCGCGGATGCGGGCAGCGCACCCGAACCAGAAATTCAGCCTCGCCCGTTACGGCCGCCTGGTGCCTTTTGGCGATGTTGACTCTCTGACCCGCCCGCAGTATCATTCGATAGCATCGCGTAAAACGAGTACTCAGCGGCCTCATTGCGGGGATTTCTATCGATGGAAAGCGCGGACCGAGCACGAAGAGAACGCAACATCACCATCGCCATCGGGGTGGTGCTGGTGCTGCTCATCACGGCATTCGTCGCGAGGAACCGCTTTCAATCGGAGGGGCCGCCGCCGCTCGTGACCGACGGTCCTGTCGTTTCCCAGGCCGACGACGCCGAGGCCCTCGAGGATTTCCTGGGATCCCGCGCTGCAAGGGAGGCGAACGCCGGAACCGTGACTCCGGGCCCGGTCGCGCCTTCCGCCCCGCCGCGTCGGCCAGAGAAGATCGCCCCGCCCACGAAGAGGGTCGAGGCGGAGATTGCCGTCTCCGTCGGCGGACGGGAACCCGCGACCGCGCCGCGCAAGAGGAATCCGGCCCCGCAGCAGCCGGACTCGGTTCCTCCGCGGCAGACACCGGCGGCGCCGCGGCGCGACGAGGTCGTTGAGCCGGTGGTCCCGACACCGGCACGGCAGGTCATCTATGCGGTTCAGAAGGGGGATAATCTGTCCAAGATCGCGGAGAGATTCTACGGCCGCGCGTCGGATTACGTTCTCATACAGAGGGCGAACAACCTTGCGAGCGCGAACATGCTGCGTCTCGGCCAGCGCCTGGTGATCCCGTCGAAGGAGAACGAGTCGCCCGCGAGCGCTCCGGCTGCGGCTCGCCCGCAGCCTACCCGGGCATCTGAGAAGACGTACGTGATAAAGAAGAACGACAACCTGTGGAAGATCGCGACCGCGGTGTACGGAAACGGGCACAAATGGCGACAGATACTTCAGGCGAACAGGAACGTCCTCAGGAGTGAACACGACCTGAAGGTGGGCCAGGTACTGAAGATTCCGGAGACGAGGTGATATGACCATGCAGCCCTTGAAGATCTACAAGATGACTGGTTCAGGAAATGATTTTGTCATCATCGATAACAGGGAGGGGATTGTCTCCGACGCTCAGGACCTGGCGCGGGAGATATGCGCCAGACGACTGTCCGTCGGGGCGGACGGACTGATACTGATCCAAGGGTCCGACCAGGCCGATTTCCTGATGCGAATCGTCAATGCGGACGGGAGTGAGGCAGAGATGTGCGGTAACGGCTCGCGGTGCGTCTGCGTGCTGGCTGAAGAGCTGGGCATCGCCTCCGGCTGCATGACCTTTGAGACCCTCGCCGGCATCATCCGGGGCGAAGCGGAAGGGCAGAGAGCTGCGGTGCAGATGACCGATGTCGGGGCACCGAAAACGCTTTCTCTGGAGGGCAGCTTCGGACGGATCGAGATACTCTTCTTGAACACGGGCGTCCCTCACGCAGTCGTATTTGTAGAGGATCTCGAACAACAGGACGTCGCAGGCGTTGGACGGGAGATCCGGAATCACGGCGCCTTCCAGCCGGAAGGCGCCAACGTGAACTTCGTGGGCACATCATCCGGCTCCGATATCGCCGTACGGACGTACGAGAGAGGGGTGGAAGACGAGACGCTCGCCTGCGGAACGGGAGCAGTCGCCTCCGCCATCGCCCACGGGATTGCGAACGGGGTCTCCCCGCCGATCACAGTCGCAACGCGCAGCGGAGACAGTCTCACGATATCCTTCGACGAGAAGGATCGGGGATTCGTGAACGTCACGATGGAGGGGCCGGTCCGCAAAGTGTTCGAAGGTCTGTACCTGCCCGGGTAGACCCAAATGGACTTCGTACATCTCCATGTTCACAGCGACTACAGCCTGCTCGACGGGGCATGCCGAATAGACCGACTCGTAGACACCGCCAAGCGCCACGGCATGAGGTCTCTCGCCCTGACGGACCACGGAAACATGTTTGGCGCCGTCCAGT
>CAYMFW010000202.1:0-8278 GCA_964389785.1 uncultured Planctomycetota bacterium | reverse complement strand
AGGCCCTGGCTTACGACCAGTCCGAGCGGACCATCCTCGACGACGTCCGGGACCCCCTCGGGCAGAGGCGCAACGTCGATACCCAGCTCGGATAGTATCCGCCGGATCTCGGCGAGTTTCTTCTTGTTGTGTGAGCCGACGATTATACGCATCACCGAACTATACTCCACACGCGGCTCGTTTTCAAACCAGTGAATCCACCCTCGCAGTCCCAGGCATTGGCGGGTATACTATGGAAGCCATGTTGTTCGTCAAGAATAGTAGACTTGCCGTCCTTTTGGTGCTGGCGCTGTGCCTCACCGCGTCCGCGGACACGGTCTCGTTCGCCCCTTCAGAGTCGGGGGACCTGAGCGCGTGGCACGTCACCGGGCCGTACGTCGAGCGGCTGGAGCCGGACGTGTTTTCCAGGGAGGGACTCCCGACGTTCAAGGGCGATGCGGAGCCCGCGTCGACCACCCCTCCCATTGAATGGGAGTTCACCGCGGACTTCCCGCGCGACCTCATCCAAAAGCCCAACTGGGACAACGCCGGCTTCCATTACCTGTACACGTGCCTCACCGGGCCGAAGAAGAAGTGCATTCTGAAGCTGGTGCACCGCGCCCCCATCCGCGTCTGGGTGGACGGCAAGCTCACGAGCACGTCGAAGGACCGGCAGCGGTGGTACGTGTATGCGTCCCTGGCGGTGGACCTCGGGCCCGAGCCGGTCGGGATCCTGATCGAAATGCGGGGCGGGTCGTTCGCCGCGTACGCGCAGGACTCCGAGGTGCGGCAGACCACGCCGGGCACGCACTCCCCCATCCTCGCCCGCGCGGTAGCCGGCTCGGTGTCGGTCGGCACGGCGAGCCGCGGGGTGACGCCGCGCAGGCCGATCGACGTGACGGTGAAAACGGTGGGCAGCCGCGCGGCGTACGGCGGACCGATGGGGCTCACGGTACGGCTGTGCAGGGAGGACGGCAAGAAGATCGACGAGAAAACCATCCGCAGCGTCACCACCGAGGACCTGGCAAACGGCGAGTCCGTCGTGCTCGCGACCAACGAGGCGCATCCCTTCTATAAGGTCGAGGCCGAGGTGACGGTGCTCGGCAAGAAGGCGACTTCGGCGCCGTCGTGGACGTTCAACATGTCGAAGGCGCACGGGCGGGCGCAGGCGGTGGCCGACTTCTCCGGGTCGCTGGCGCCGACCTCGACCCACAAGGCGATCCTGGAGCTGAGAACGGAGAAGCTCGCGCGGATATTCGAGAGCTACATATACCGGCCGTCGTTCTGCCGCCGGCTCAGGGAGGAGCTGGCGCTTGCGGAGGGCAGCATCGAAGCCGCAGGGGGCGGGACGGAGACCACCCCCCGGCGAGGCCTGCTGGAGCGGGCGTACATAAGCGAGGTGGACGGCTCGCCCCAGCCGTACATCGTGTACGTGCCGAAGAGCTACGATCCCCCCAAGCCGCTGCCGCTCATTCTGTTTCTGCACGGCTACGCCCCGGCGCTGGACAAGATCGACTGGGACATGATGCCGGCGAGCCTGTTCAACCTGGCGGAGCGGAAGGGCTGCCTGGTGGCGGCGCCGTTCTCGCGCGGCAACACCGACTTCCAGGGCATCGGAGAGGACGACGTGCTGAACGTGCTCGCGCTGGTTCGCAGGAACTTCGCGGTGGACCCGCAGAGGGTCTTCCTCGCGGGCATCTCCATGGGCGGCTCGGGCGTGTGGACCATCGCGGCGCACTACCCGCACCTGTTCGCGGGGGCGATCCCGGTCTCGGGGCGCAACGACTACTTCTTCTGGAACCGGGGCAAGCAGATCGCGCCGTACGCGGACCTCTTCACCAAGGGCGACTTCGCGTTCGACCTGGCGGAGAACTTCCGCAACCTGCCGGTGCTGGTGATGCACGGCGGGGAGGACACGCTGTGCGAGGTGGAGCAGTCGCGCGGCATCGTGAAGAAGCTGAAAGAGCTCGGCTTCGACGTGACGTACCACGAGCTGCCGAAGGCGGACCACTGGGTGTGGGAGGAGGTGTTCGCCTCGAAGGAGCTGGAGAGCTGGCTGGAGGGCAAGAAGCTGAACCCGGCGCCGGCGCACGTGACGTACAGGACCTATTCGACGAAATACCGGACGGCGTACTGGGTGGACGTGACGCGCATCGACAGATGGGGAACGGCGGCCCGGGTCGACGCGAAGCTGGCGCTGGAGAACAAGATCACATTGAAGACGGAGAACACGGCGGCCGTGTCGGTATGGAACGGGGCGGTGTTCAAGCCCGGCGACAAGGTGCAGGCGGAGCTGAACGGGAAGAACGTCACGCTCGAGCACACGCCGGGCATCGGCGCGCGGCTGGACGGCACGGAGCCCCCGAAGGGGTTCCCCGGCGAGAAGCGGGCCGGCATGTGCGGCCCGTTCCGCGAGGTGTTCTCCGCGCCGTTCCGCATCGTTTTCGGACGCAACGACGAGCAGGGCAAGATCGCGGCGGAGACGTTCGCGGGCCAGTGGAAGAGGTTCTCCCAGGGACGCGCGAACATCGTGTCCGACGAGACCGTGGACGAGAAGACGATGAAAACGTACAACCTGGTCCTCGTCGGCTCGGAGGACACGAATTCGGTCATCAAGAAGGTCGCCCACCAGCTGCCCTTCATCATGAAGGGCGACTCGGTATTCGTCGCGGGCCGGACGCTGAAGGGCGCGAACCTCGGCTTCATCGGGATCTATCCGAATCCGCTCGCGCCGAAGAAGTATCTCGGATTCATCTGGGGCAAGGTATGGGGAGCACACCTGCCGTCGAATCATACCTGGGATCAGGTTCCGGACTTCGCCGTGTTCTACGAGAGCCCGCCGAAGCCGGTGGCGAGCACGCTGGTACCGACGCGCCCCACGGCCCGGGTGCTGGTGGCGGGCTACTTCGACAGCCGGTGGAAGCTCACCAACGCCTCGACCTGGCACCTCGACAAGATCGTCGTCGAGGAAGAGGAGAACGAGTAGCCCGGGCGGGATGAACCCGCCCCTATCGTCCCCCGTGCAGCGGCTCCATCGGCGGGTGCCAGATACGGTCCTCCGGTATCCCCGCCTCCTTCATCGCCGCCTCGGCCATCGGGAGCGCGCCGAGATGGGCGACGTCGTGGGAATCGGTCGAGAGGGAGAACATCGGTCCCTGCTCCGCCAGCAGCGCCAGGTACTCGACGTACTGCGCCTTGAAGCTGAACGGGTAGTGCGGGTTGGCGAACATCGCGCAGGCGTTTATCTCGATGGCGGTCCCGGTCTCTTTCGCGGCGGCGCCGAGTTCCCGGGTTATTGACGCCGGCACCACGGACATGTCGTCGAACCACGGAAAGCCCTTGTTCTTAAACGCCTGCCTGCCGAACCACCACGGGTGGACCAGGATGTCTATCAGCGGGTATTCGCATGTGGCCAGATGCTTCTCGTGCTGGCGCTTCACCAGCTCCTTCTCGTCGTATTCCTCGATGTACGGGCCGTGCGGCCCGCCTATGGCGAACTGGAAGCCCGCGTCGGCCGCGACCTCCTCGCTGTACGGAAACGTGCCGTCCGGAAGGAAGTTGAGCTCCACGCCGAAGTACACGTCCAGCGGCGCGTCCAGCGCCTCGATGTCCCGCTTTATCGGCGGGTGCTTCTCGAGAAATTTCAGCTCGTTCAGATGATCGGTGATCGCGATGCTCTCGACGCCCTTCCGAACGCTCTCGGAGACGATGGTATCCACGGTCATCGTTTCGTTGCCGCACCCCAGGTAGTGCGTGTGAATATGGTAGTCGCAGCGCATCCGGGAATTATACACGAGTTCGAGCACGGCGCACAGGTACGAAGGCCAAGAGCCACGGCAACCGGATGCGCCCGGAGGTGAGGGAGGGACACCGGGAGTCGTATCGGGCGAGGGGTGGCTTTCCGTGAAACGACGGCGTATAGTAGACTTACGATGAAGGACGAGGAAATCACCGGGTACATAAGCGTGCCGATACCGATATCGGCGGGCCTCATCCTCTCCTACCGCTGCCCGGCCGAGTGCCGCCACTGCATGTACTTCTGCTCCCCGAGATGGAGCGAGGACTGGATGTCGAAGGAAGACGTGGAGGGATGCCTGTCCGTGCTGGCGGGCAAGATCGTATCCAGCCCATTCGGCCCGGACATGATCGACCTGAGCCACGGCCTGCACTTCACGGGCGGCGAGCCGTTCCTGAACTTCGACCTGCTGCTGAAGGCGACGAAGATCGCCGGGAACCTGGAGATACCCTCGACGTTCGTCGAAACCAACTGCTTCTGGTGCCGCAACGACCGGGACACGAAGGAAAAGCTGGCCCTGCTCCGCGACGCGGGGCTGAAAGGGATCATGATCTCCGTCAACCCGTACTACCTGGAGTACGTCCCGTTCGAGAGGACGCAGAGATGCGTCCGGATCGCGCGGGAGGTGTTCGACCGGAACGTGGCGGTGTACCAGGCCGAGTACTACCAGCGTTTTACCGAGCTGGGACTGAAGGACCGGGTGTCGCTGGAGGACTACCTGAAGATGGCCGGGCGGGAGGACCTGTCCGACCGGGTCGAGATGTTCCTGCAGGGGCGCGCGACGGTGTGCCTGCGCGAGCTCTACCCGACCCACCCGTCGATTGCGTTCTTCGGGGAGCCGTGCACTCCTCCGTTCCTCCGCGACTGGCACAACCACTTCGACAACTACGGCAACTTCCTGCCCGGCTTCTGCGGCGGGATCTCACTGGGAAGCTGGCGCGACCTGGACACTCTGCTCATCGAGGGGATCAGCGTCGAGGATCATCCGGTGCTTGCGATACTGGCGACGGAAAACATCGAGCGGCTGCTCGACCTCGCCCGGGAGTACGGATACGAGGACCGGGTGGAGGGATACATCTCCAAGTGCGACCTGTGCCTGGACATCCGGAAGCACCTCGTGGACCACGAGGAGTTCCCCGAGCTGGCGCCGGACGAGTTCTACGACCAGGTATAGCGTCGTCCCTAGTTCTTCTTCGGGGCGCTCTCCACCTTGCAGAAGCGGACCATCTTGTGGTGGTAGTTGTTGAACCACGGGTTCGTCGTGCCGGGAAGCTGGCGCGGCACCACCCCGTCCAGGTAGCCGCCCGACGGCATGGTGTTGGCCAGGAACAGCCGGAGCGCGTTCGGGTTAGCGGTGAGGTTCTTGCCGTCGATCTTCAGCAGGTGCACCCGGTTCTTTCCCTCGACCGGCATGCGGCTCACCATGTTCCTCTCCTCGAAGCTCTCGATGGGCGGAATGATGGTGATGGATATGTGGAAGTCCCTCAGTACGTCCTGGTAGATGGGCACGATATTCTCGAACTTCTGCCGCTCCGCAGGCGACAGCGGCTGCTGCTGTCCAAGCTGGCCGGTGCGCATGATGGTCGGGATGTAGAGCTCCTCACGATACCGGCTGCCCCACTGGGTGTCGCGCGGGCCCTTCACGAAGTTGAATTTGATCTTGCCGTCCAGGCACTCTTCCTTGCCGTTCGGCCTCATGTAGCGCATCGTCGGGATGTTCCAGAGGTGGACCTTGTTGATGTCCTTGAAGGTATAGACGACCTCGACCTGCTTCCTGCCGTCGGGCAGGTCCGTCTTCTTCTTGCTCTCTATCTCGACCTCCCCTATCGACTTGCAGCGCTTCTCGAAGAACGCGTCGGAAAGAATGATCGGCTCGTCGGTTTTCTTGCCCTTGCGGGTCTCCAGCCCCTTCATCATCCGGTAGCCGCGGGGCCGTATCGAGATCTTCTCGACGATCTTGCCCGAGCCGTCGTGGTTCATGTAGATCTCCTGACGGAAGTCCACGCAGCCGCAGAGGAAAGCGAGGGCCAGTAAAGATACGAACACGATTCTGCGAGATTCCCGGGGACACGAAGGAATCATGTCATTCTCCTTTCGCAGGGCGGCGTACCCGCTTTGCTCTGCAAGCTGCGCAGGTCAAGAAAGCCGTTCCTGCAAATAAAGTAACCTGTCACTCTATTAACTAATTCGTGAATTTGCGCTTCTCGAAGGCCCAGACCGCCTGGTACGGGCCCTGCCACGCGGCGGACGCGTCACCGTACTCGCCGAGCCGGCCGTAGCCCTCCAGCCGGGTCTTCTGCGCCAGCTTCTTCGCTTTCACGTCCACCTGCCACACCTCGAACTTGTTGCCGTCCTGCACCCGCACGTTCACGCAGCCCTTGCTCCAACTCGGCTCCACGTACGCCTCCGGGTCCTCGTAGCCCGGCTGTTTCACCGTCATCACCTCGTTGCCGCTCTTCGGGTCCATCCCCACGAGGGTGATCGTCGTGGCGCCCATCTCGTACTTGATACCGTAGGCGATGCCGTCTACGAACACCATCGAGCTGAGGATAAGACCGGTCGACGCCTTGCCGCCGGCTTCCGTGTCCTGCTGTTCGAACTTCTTCATCCTGGCGTCCTGCTTCTTGCCGCCCTCTCGCCGGCGCCAGAGCATGTCGCCGCTGGCGGTGTCGAACACCGCGTTCTCGAGCACCGCGTAATAGGGCTTGAGGACGAAAAGCTTTCCGCCGTCGAGCCACATCCGGTACGACGCGTCACGCGACGTGTCCAGCTTGGTGGCGCCGCGCGACCAGCGAAGCCGGCGCGTCTCGATATCCACCAGGTAGTAGGTCAGGCCGTCGGTGACGGCGAGCATGCCCTCCGCGCAGGCCACCGGGTGGTCCTCGGCGGCCTCGGCGGCGGCGATGTTTCCGCCCGTTCCCTCACCGGCGTATATCGGGTGCTGGCGGTTCGTGGTGAGTCCGGGCAGGGCCAGGCGGGTGAGAAGCCTTCCGGTGCCGGTGCGGCGGAACGAGGCCTCGGCCGGGCTCTTCCGCACCGTCAGCATGGTGTCCTTGTGGAAGAACGGTCCGGCGTAGTACTCGCCGGCCTCCCGCGCGTCCCATGCGATCTGCCCGTTTTCGACCGCGAGCGCCAGCGTGCTGCTCCGGCCGCAGAGCATCAGCAGGTCGCCGCACATGTCTATCGACCGTATGGTGAAGCCGAGCGGCACGCGGAAATGCCACCGGGTCTTTTTCTTGTCCTTGCGGCTCCCCTCCTCCTCGTACAGCTCCGTGCCGGGCTCCATGCTGATCGCGACCACGTCGTACTGGCCGTGGACGATGGCGAGGTTCTTCCATATGAAGACCTCCTCGAAACCGACCTCGAAGCCTTCCGTCGTCTCCTCCTCCACCTTCTCCTTCTTGTGGAGAAGGATCCCCGACGTCTCCCACACCTTCTTGTCACTCTTCATGTCCCAGCAGAGGACCATGTACCGGTTGCCGAAGGCGCGCCTCTTGCGCCCGCCCACGAACAGCAGATGCGCGGTGTCGGCGGTCGGCGCCCCCTTCTGGGGCAGGACCAGCCGCACCATGTCCGGGTCCTCGTTCTTCGCTTCGGTGTCCCCGGAGCCGGTGCCGGCGGGAAGCGCGGGCACGGCGGCCTTCGCCAGCCCCTTCGTGCCGTCAGGCACCAGCGTATCGCCCAGACCGCACGCCGAGGCGAGATCATGGAGCCTCCAGAGCCTGGCCTGCCGCTCGACGGGCGGAAGCACCGCCGCGTGGGCCGCCATCTCCTTCACCTTGGCCTTCGCCGCGTCCGCCTTCGGCCAGCACCACAGGAGCCTCTCGCCGACCTCCAGGTCCTTGTACTGCGCAAGCTCCTGCTCCGCGTCCTTCTGGTACTGAGTCCTGAACGCTTCCGGGGCGGCGGCCAGGAGATCCGTCAGCTGCTTCGCGATCCAGCTTCGCGTCTCCACCATGTAGCTGCGGTCCACGTCGGCCACCGACAGGAAGTAATCCTCGATCGCCGCCTCCTCCCACGAGGCGAACTCTTCGGCGATGTCCTTGTAGATCGGCGGCGCCTGCGCGGCCAGGTTCTTCATCGCGATCCGGGCCTTCTCCATCAGGTCCTTTCGGTCGCCGAGGTCCAGCCCCGACACCCGCAGCGGCTCCCTCCAGTAGTGACGCGACGTATTGCGCAGCACCTGCGCCGCGAGGTCGTTATTACCCTTCCTCCGGTGCAGCTCCGAATACGCCAGGAGCGCCCAGATCTCCTGCGTCGGATTCGACGCGGTGGCCCCCATGTTCCGGCAGGCGTGCTCGAGAAGCGGAAGATCTATCGCCTGGTGGCCCCAGCGCGCGAGCTCCTGGTACAGCGGGAACAGCCGCAGGTTGATGTTGCGCCGGCGGTCCTCCTCCTCGGACGGCAGGAGCGGCTTGCAGGTCTCGTACAGGCCGATCGCGTTCTTCACCTCGCCCTTGGAGCGGGCCACTTCGGCGCGCGCGAACACCGTCTCCAGGTCCT
>CAYMFW010000201.1:0-8467 GCA_964389785.1 uncultured Planctomycetota bacterium | reverse complement strand
CTCCGGGTACCAGAGGAATCCCGCGAACAACGAGCACGTCCTGAGGGGATACGGGGGCCCCCGCGGCTACAACGAGTGCGAGATACCCTTCCGGCCCGCCGTGAAGGACAGGCCGATGATGACCTTTCACAGTCCCTCCTCGTGGATCATGGCGTGTTACATGCCGAACATGACGTACAACGGTATGGCGCGCAACTACAGCTCGCACTTCGGTGCCAGGCAGGCGAAGGAGGGCTCGTTCAGGTTCAATGTGCTCCATCTGGACGGCCACATACACGACGGCTTGTGGAAGGACCCCCGCGTGGAATACGGCTGGCTGCTCGACAGTACGGGCGGCTGGAGCGCCGGGATACCCTACGGATGGCTGTGGAAACCGGACCCGAACGACGGGCTGAAGGACGAGCCGGAGTTCGACGGGGCGTTCGACCGGAACCGCTGATTCCCGGCCGGTGCCCGCGGTTGCCATTTTCCGACGGGGCGCTATAATCGATATCTATGTCGAAGCCGAACATCCTGATACTAATGACCGACCAGCAGAGGGGCGACTGCCTGTCTATAGGTGGTCATCCGGTGGTGTGCACGCCGAACATGGACCGGATCGCCTCGGAGGGCCTCCGCTTCGACAATGCGTATACCACCTGCCCGGTATGCATGCCGGCGCGAAGCTCCTTTCTGTCGGGGCTCTACTGCCACAACCATGGCCAGTGGGTGAACCGCGGCCACCTGCCCGAGGACGCGGATACGTACAACCGCCACGTGAAGCGGGCGGGGTATCACACCTGCCACATAGGGAAGTCGCACCTTTACACCCACGCGAGCGGACTGCACCTGAACGAGAAGATTTCCTTCATGCACGCGCTCGGGTTCGACGACGTGCTCGAGAGCACCGGCCCGTGGTCCACGACGCACACGGACTCGATAATGACCGATCGCTGGAAGGAGGTCGGGTGCCTGGACACCTTCCGGAACGATTACGAGGACCGCAGGAAGGCCGGGCCGACGAAGGCGCTGTGGCCCAGCCCTCTTCCCGAGGAGGAGCATCCGGACGCCTGGGTGGGGCGGACCGCGGTGGAGTATCTCGAGAAATACGACCGGGAGGAGCCGTTCTGCACGTTCGTCGGGTTCGGCGGGCCGCACGAGCCGTGGGATCCGCCCCCGAGCTGGGCGAAGAAGTACGACCCGGCCGACATGGACCCGGCCAAGCCGATCACGACGCCGGACGAGTGGGTGCCGGAGGCGGCGGCGAATCACCAGAGGGACCTTCAGAACAGCCGGCACGGGATCACCCCCGAGATAAACGGCGCGATCCGGTCGCTCTACTACGCCAAGATAAGCCACGTGGACTGGTGGTTCGGGAAGATACTGGAGACGCTCGAGAAGAAGGGCGTGCTGGACGACACCGCGATCATATTCTGGTCGGATCACGGGGAGATGCTCTGCGACAAGGGGCGGCTGTTCAAGACGGTGTTCTACGAGGAGTCGGTGAACGTTCCCCTCGTCGTTCGGCCCCCGCGTTATGAAAAGGGCGGCGCGGTCTGCTCCCGGCTCGTAAGCCAGATAGACGCGGTGCCGACGATGCTGGAGCTCGCCGGGTGCGAGACGAAAAGCGGGGGATTCGGCCTGTCGCTGATGCCGCTTCTGGAGGACCCGGAGGCGGAGCACCGCGACGCGGTGTTCAGCGAGTTCGGACACCGCACCATGATACGCGACGAACGGTTCAAGATGGTCGTCGACAATACCGGGGAGGTCCTGAAGCTCTACGACATGAGCGAGGACCCGGAGGAGAACGTGAATCTCGTCGGCAGGGAGGACACCGGGGAGACGATCGCCGCCCTGCGCGACCGGATGCTGGACTGGCACCTGGCGACACCGAACAGGAAGGAAGCGGAGACACCGTAGTGGAAGCGCTATCACTCGACGGCAAGTGGGAGTTCCGGCGGGTCGGCGACAAGAAATGGTACCCGGCCGTCGTTCCGGGCTGCAACTTCACGGACCTTCTGACCAACAAGCGGATTCCGGACCCGTTCGTCGAGGACAACGAGCTGAAGATGCAGTGGGTGATCGACTCGGACTGGGAGTACCGGCGCGAGTTCCTTCTGAACGACGCGTTCCTGGCGCATGACGCGGTGCTTCTGGAATGCGAAGGGCTGGACACGCTGGCCACCATCGAGATCAACGGGCGGAAGGTCGGCACGAGTGACAACATGTTCATGCCGCACGTCTTCGACGTGAAGAAGGCGCTCAACGAGGGCGGAAACGAGATCCTCGTTCGCTTTGCGTCCGCCGTCAGGTCCGCGCAGGCCGACAAGCGGCTCAAGAACGTGCAGTGCATGGGTTGCAGCATCGAGGGAAGCCCGATCGTGCGGAAGGCGCAGTGCCAGTTCGGATGGGACTGGGGGCCGCAGCTTCCCCAGGCCGGCATATGGCGGAGCATCGTCCTGGCGGGGCGCGATCTGGCGCGGCTGGACGACGTGCACCTGCGGCAGGCCCACGGCGGGCAGAACGTCACGCTGTCCGCGGACGTCACGCTGAAGCGGTGGGGCGGGGGGACCCTCAGGGTGCGGATGACCGTCGAGCACCCGGATGGGGACGAGGAGACGAAAGAGGCGCTGGTGCTGGCCCCGCGCACCGGGGCGTCCGTCAGCATGCAGGTGAAGAACCCGCAGATCTGGTGGCCGAACGGCTTCGGCGACCAGCCGCTCTACACGGTGCGGGTGGTGCTGATGTCCGAGCACGAGACGGTGCTGGACGAGCAGGTGAGGCGGGTCGGGCTCCGGAAGGTGGAGCTGAAGAGGCGCAAGGACAAGTTCGGGGAATCGTTCGAGTTCGTCGTGAACGGCGTCCCGATATTCGCCAAGGGAGCCAACTGGATCCCGGCCGATTCGTTCCCGAACCGGGTGGACCGGGACGACTACCGGTACCTGCTGGAGAGCGCGGTCGAGGCCCATATGAACATGCTCCGGGTGTGGGGCGGGGGGTTTTACGAGAACGAGGAATTCTACGACCTGTGCGACGAGCTGGGTCTCCTGGTCTGGCAGGACTTCATGTTCGCGTGCAACGTGTACCCGTACGACAAGAAGTTCCACGAGAACGTGGAGCGGGAGGCGGCGGCCGCCGTCAGGAGACTTCGGCACGGGGCCTGCGTCGCGCTGTGGTGCGGCAACACCGCGATGGATGAGGGGTGGGTCCACTGGGGCTGGGACGACAGGTTTCCCAAGCCGGTGAAGGACGGGTACCGCAGGTTGTTCCATAAGATACTTCCGAAGGTGGTCGCGAAAGAGGACCCGGACCGGTCCTACTGGCCGAGCTCGCCGTACTCGGGCAAGCCGTTCTACAAGCCGCGCGCGGAGGAGTGGGGAGACAGCCACACGTGGGAGGTGTGGCACCGAATGAAGCCGTTCATGCATTATCGCACGTCGTGCAGCCGCTTCATGAGCGAGTTTGGCTTTCAGTCGTTCCCGTGCATAGAGACGGTGGAGTCGTACGCGGAGAAGAAGGACTGGAACGTCACCTCGCACGTGATGGAGCATCACCAGCGGCACTGGGCGGGAAACGGAAAGATCGTGCAGTACATGCTGGACACGTTCCGCCTGCCCAGGAGCTTCGACGATTTCTGTTACGTTTCGCAGGTGCTCCAGGCCGAGGCGATCCGCTACGGCGTGGAGCACTGGCGGCGCCACTGCGACCGGGCGAGGGGGACCCTCTACTGGCAGCTCAACGACTGCTGGCCCGTCGCCTCGTGGTCCAGCATAGACTACTACGGCAGGTGGAAGGCGCTCCACTACGCGGCGAAGCGCTTCTACGCGCCGATACTGCTCTCCGCGGAGGAGACAAGGTGTAAGGCGGACCTGCACGTCACGAACGACACCACACGCGCGTTCAAGGGCGCTGTCCGGTGGACGCTGGAGACGCTGGACGGCGAGATACTGCGCGAGAAGCAGGCGAAGATGATGGCTAGGTCCGGGGCGGATACCACGGCGGCCTCGCTCGATTTCTCGAATGATATCACCGACGACAACCGGCGGCACGTGGTGCTGGTGTATGAGTTGATGGATGCGAAGGGGGAATGGGTGTCGGGCGGTGTCGTTCCCTTCGTCCCGAGCAAGCACCTGGAGCTGGTGAACCCCGGGCTCACCTGGCAGGCCTTCGACATGGGGACGCACTGGGCCGTCACGCTCAGGGCGCAGAGCCTGGCGCGCTTCGTGGAGATCAAGCTGAAGGACATGGATTCACTCTGGAGCGACAACTACTTCGATATCCCGGCCGGCCGCCAGCGAACGGTGACGTGCCACAAGATCGAGGGCATCACCCTCAGCAGGATCAAGGCGGACCTCCGCATCCGCTCCCTCTGGAACTCCTTTTAGGGGACGTTCTCAAAATTTCGAAATTCCTGCAGGCAGGGCACACTCTGCTACAAAGAATTTTGAAATTTTGAGAACGTCCCCGATTGTTAGAACTTGGAGGGAACGACGGTGGTGTCGGTGGGCGGGGGGTAGATCCGGTTCTTTCCCGCTTCCTTGGCATGCTTCAGGTTTTCCTGCGCCGCTCCGATGATCGCGTTGTGCGTGCCCCTTTGCTTCGGGAACCCCGCGACGCCCACGCTCACGGTGAGCTTCGCCGGCTTGCCCGCGGCGAGACTGGGGAATGAATGCTTGGAGACCTCCAGACGGATATCCTCGGCGATCCGCGAGGCCTTCGACTGGCCCGACTCCGGCAGGATCAAGAGGAACTGCGCGTCCGTGTACCGGCCGGCGACGTCGATCGACCGGCACTTCGAGGAGATGATCTCGGACATCTCCCTCAGCGCCTTGTCTCCCAGGATATGGCCGAAGTCGTCGTTGTAGGCCTTGAAGTCGTCTATGTCGACCAGCAGGATGCCGACGGAGCGGTTGAACTCCCTGGCCCGTTCGATCTCGGTCTGCAGCCTCTCCTCAAGGTGGTCCCGGTTGTACAGGCCGGTCAAGCTGTCTTTCAGGGAGAGCTGTACCGCCCTCTTGTGCGCCTCGTCCAGCTGGCGCGCGTACGTGTCCACCTCGTCAACCCGGTCCCTCAGTTCCTCGGCCATCGCGATGAGGTAGTGGGATATCTTCTGGACCTCGTCGCCCTTCGTCACGATGTTGCGGAACCGCTCGCCTTTGACCTCCCTGAAGAAGGTCTCCGCCTCCTTCGTGGCCTCCTTCAGCGGCCGTATGGCGCGGTACATAAAGAGCAGTGCCGCGATGGACATGGCCAGCCCGACCGGTATGCCGAGCGCCAGCGCCAATATTACCGGGGATGAGGGCTGCGCCTCGATCCGGAAGTGCTTCATCAGGCCCATGACTGAATAGCTCATGTACATGATCGGTACGATGAACATCATCGCGTAGACGAGGAGCAGCTTATAGTTCAGTCCTCTTGAGCTGAGGGGGGGCTTGGAACTCATACTCATACCTCCTTATTTCAATATGTTATAGTAAACAACGATCTACTGCCGGTCAAGATAAGAAAGGCGGCACCGTGAAGAAGCTGAAGGTGATCGTCGCTCCTGACTCGTTCAAGGAGTGCCTGTCCGCCTCACAGGTGGCGTGGGCTATCGCCCGAGGTGTCCGCCGGGCCTCGCCCCGCTGTGTCATTGACGAGATCCCTCTCGCCGACGGGGGGGAGGGCACGGTAGAGGTCGTCCGGGAGGCGTCGGGAGGAAGATCCTACCGGGCGACGGTGCAGGGCCCGATGGGCGGGCCGGTGAAGGCGCGGTACGCGGTGGTCGGCTCCGGCGACACCGCGGTGGTGGAGATGGCCGCCGCGTCCGGACTGCACCTGGTGAAGCCGAAGAAGCGCGACCCGCTTCGGGCGACGACGTACGGAACCGGAGAGCTGATACTGAAGGCGGCGCGCCGCGGGGTTAAGCGCATCATCGTCGGGCTTGGCGGAAGCGCCACCGTGGACGGTGGCGCCGGGATGGCCCAGGCTATCGGGGTACGGCTGCTCGACGGCAGGGGCAGGGAGCTGAAGCGGGGCGGCGGGGCGCTGAAGTCACTGCGGGCGGTGGATGTTTCCGGGCGCGACCCGGCGCTGGACGGGGTGGAGATCCTCGGGGCCTGCGACGTGAGGAACCCGCTCTGCGGCAGAACCGGCGCGGCGCTGGTATACGGTCCGCAGAAGGGCGCGACCCCTTCCCAGGCGGTCCGGCTGGACGGATACCTGCGGAACATGGCGAAGGTCGTCCGGCGGGACGTCGGAGTGAAGGTGCTCGACATGCCCGGCGCGGGCGCCGCGGGCGGGCTGGGCGCCGGCCTGGCCGCGTTCGCCGGCGCGACGCTCGGCTCCGGAGTGGAGCTGGTGCTCGACGCGGTGGATTTTCGAAAGAGGATCCGCGGGGCGTCACTCATCATCACCGGCGAGGGACGGCTGGACCGCCAGTCGGCCTACGGCAAGGTGGTGGCCGGGGTCGCCGCCGAGGGAAGGAAACGGCGGATCCCGGTGATCGTGCTCGCGGGCACGCTGGGCCCGGACTTCCGGGAGATCTACTCCTGGGGCGTCACGGCCGCGTTCGCACTCACCCGCGGCGGCGGCGATTCTACCGGCGCGATGGCGCGGGCGCCGGCTCTTCTAGCTGACCTTGCGGAGGCGGTCCTCCGCCAGAGAGTTTCTTGTTGAGCTTTACGAAGAACGGCACGTTCCTGGCCGCACCCAGCTTGATTGCGACAACCACCAGGACGACCGCGCCGACGAGAAGCAGTATCTGACCGATTATCGTCCGCTTGCTCGTCTTCGGCTCCTCGTTGTATCTCGACTTGAAGTGGTGGTACTTCTCGTAACATTCCTCGCTGCAGAACGCGGTACCGTCATGGTCGTCGTAGATCACGCAGTCCCTGCACACCAGCTTGTGGCATTTCCTGCACTTCGCGACCGCGGGGACACCCTCGTGATATACGCAGAATTTACCCTCCATCACATACCCCCTTTGCGCACGCACCCTTTACTAGACTCCACCTTACTGCATACAATAGGGCAAACTTGGGCTGTTTTCAAGACGGGGATTCCCGATGGACTTCAACGCCACCTTGGGCTGCCTGCTCGCGGCGGGAGCGCTCGCGCTCTCCACGATTCTCGTCGTGTGGAGCAGGCGCGCCATCGAGCGCATAGCCCAGCGCGGCTTCCGTTCCGCGCGCGAGATCGAAGAGGAGCTTAATGGCGGAGGATAAATCCCCGGAGGATGCGTCCGAGGTCTCCTCGGAACTGTCGCGAGAGCTTTCCCTTTTTCACATCACGATGATGGGCCTCGGCATGATGATAGGCGCCGGGGTGTTCATCGGCATCGGCAACGCGATGGGCCGGTCCGGACCGGGCGGCACGGTGCTGACATTCTCCCTCAACGGCCTGCTGGCACTCTTTACCGCGATGGCGTACGCGGAGCTGGCGTCCGCCATCCCGCGCGCCGGGGGCGCGTACAACTTCGTTCGGATCGGATTCGGCCGCGGCCCGAGCTTCCTGGCCGGCTGGATCGCCTGGTTCGCCTCCAGCGTTGCCGGAAGCACGTACGCGCTCGCCTTCGCCATCTACACCGTCAGGTACCTGCAGACGCTGGGGCTGTTCTCGCTGGCGCCGGACGGATGGGGGATGATCATCGTGGAGAAGGGCGTCGCCGTCCTGGTCGCCTCTCTCTTCATATATACGAACTACCGGGGCGCGTCCGAGACCGGCAAGATAGGCGCCTTCTTTACGCTGGGGCAGACCGGCTTTCTCGTGCTAATCGGCGTCGTCGGCATCGTCGTCATCATCCGCGATCCGTCCCGGCTCAACAACTTCACCCCGTTCATGCCCAAAGGCTGGCCGGCCATGCTGACGACCATGGGCCTTACGTACCTGGCGTTCGAGGGGTTCGAGGTGATCGCGCAGGCCGGCGACGAGACGATAGACCCCCGGCGCAACCTGCCCAAGGGAATACTCTACTCCGTCTTTATCGTGGCGGTCACGTACGTGGCGGTGGTGATCGCCACGATCGTCGCGGTGAAGGCGAGTGACCCGGACCTGGGAGGGCTGGCGCCCTGGAAGTGGATCGGCAGTCACGGAGCCAGAGGGTTCGGCGAGGCGGTCAGCCGGCTGATGCCGGCGGGGAACTTCCTGCTGACGCTCGCGGTGATATTCGCCGCCACCTCCGCGCTGAACGCGACCGTGTATTCCGCCACCCGGGTCTCCTACGCGCTCGGGCGCGACCGGATGCTGCCCGCGTTCTTCAGTTCGATATCGAAGACGAGGAAGACCCCCTGGGTCGCGCTTCTCTTCACCGGCGGCATCATTCTCTTCGTCGCGACGTTCCTTCCCACGATGGACGTGGCGGCGAGCGCGAGCATTATGTTCCTGTACCTGTTTTTCATGGTGAACCTCAGCGTCGTCAAGATACGGCTGAACATGGGCGACGAGCTGCACTACGGCTTCCTGATGCCCTTCTTTCCGGTCATCCCGTTCGTCACCATCGTCTGCCAGG
>CAYMFW010000200.1:0-8475 GCA_964389785.1 uncultured Planctomycetota bacterium | reverse complement strand
CCGGAGGAGCGCGTCTGGAGGGCCTGTGCGCAAAGGGGTTGTCTGCCATCGCAGATACGGATCAGAAAGGAGACTGAGGTGAACGAGATGAAGAAGCTGAGATTTGGCCTGATTTGCGTGGTGTTCTCCCTCTTGTGCGCAGGCGCGCTTTTGTCTTTCGCCATCGCAGAAGAGACGGGGGATGGAACGAGAAGCACGGTGGTCAAAGACGGGAAGAAACGGCCGGAGGTCAAGCGCAATGCGGGGGCCGTATCGGTCACGCTTCTCGAAGTCAATTTCGCGGGCAATGGATTGCATCAGACCCGAAAGACTGGGGCGGGATCGTACTCCTACAAGAATGAAACGTTCGGGGCCAGTGGCGATACCGTAATCGGGGCCGTCGGGTATTACTGGAAATCCGATCCGACAAAGGGCGTAGTTCTGAATGACCCCGTCTGCTATACGAAGGGAAGCACCCCGACCGTCATAATCAAGATAGAGGTAAAGACTGCAAAGGCAGTAACGTTGAAGCTTCTGGGAGACGGCGCGAAGGGGTGCTACCAGGTGCCTACGAACGAAGTCACGTTGAATGGCGTGACATCGGGTACGCATACGGCGACCCTGCCGCTGTCGACTGCCATCTACGATGGTGTGGCATCCTGTTACCTTGGCTTCCAGTGGAAGTATGGTGTCAATGCCGCTCCGAGCGCCACCTTCGCCACAACCAGGCACTTGCTGTTTATCACTTATGCCTCTCCCCACGGGTCCACGGTCACGGCAAAGCGCGTCCACTGGTGTGCCCGCACATGTCATGGCAAGGAGAACCTGAAATCGAAGGACCAGATTCCTCGCGCGATGCAGCTGGGCGTGCAGACGGAAGGACAGGGGCACTTCAAGGGTGGGACCGGCCCGGCCAACCCCTGGACGCTCTTCGATCCCGGGGTGAAGGGCCCCTGCACGACATACGCCCAGGTCATGATGTTGGGGCTCAGGATGCTCGGCGCCCCGACCAACAAGACCGGCGGGACGAGCGTAACCTCCCACGCGGTCACAGTCAACACCTGGCTTGGAGCTAATGTGAACTACAGTATCCTGCGATGGTTCGATGAATGGGGCGGCGGCCCCTGGGTCAATGAAGGGGTTTGTGCGGTCGTAACAGACGACAAGGGGCTCTTGTACTACGACGTAGCAGGGGGATCGTCGTACGGTCCCAAACTGGCTCACGACAAGGGTGCTCAATATGCGACTCGACCGACGGAGCTGGTGGCGAACCAATGGCGCGAACCCGTTCCTTCACACGGCCCGATAATGATGGACTGGTATTTCCCTCCAATGTACTCGAATGCAATAGACACCGCGCTGCCCAACCTCGTGCAGGTGAAGGCTCCTAACGGCGGAGAGACGATCACGGTCGGGACCCAGGTCAAGGTGACGTCGTATACGGCAGGCCTGCAGGGCAATGATCTCCAGGTATACTACATCCTTCAGGGCACCAATCAAGCCAAGGTGATCGGGACAGCGAATATCGCCGCGGCGGGCAGTGAGGCCGGCAACTTCAGCAAAGAGACCGAAGTCGTCTGGGACACCACAGGAGTGAGTCCCGGCAAGTATCGGGTGTTTACGCGACTCAAGGATCAGTCAACGACCAGGTACGCAGACTTCTCGGATGCCAGTTTCGAGATAAAGGCCAAGGAGTAATAGACCATGCGAAGCAATCTTCTTCGAATACTTCCCGCGATCACCGCGATCTTGTTCCTCTGGTTTGCGGGCCATATCTCGGCCGCGGCTCCGGCAGACGACGCAATTCCTCTCAGTCTGACCGGCACACCGACTCTCGACAGCGAAACGCGGGCGCTGCCCCTGGATGGCGATATCCCTGACACATCGGTGCGGGCAGACCAGCAGCAGCTGCCGCTGGTGTTCGAAGGCGATCCTACATATGAGGACTGGTGCAGGACAACGGTGATTTCGCAGTCTGACTCCGAGAAAGAACCGGCGCGCGCTGTGCCTTCGGTGTTCAGATGGCCGACGCGGGAAGCCCTTTTGAAACAGGACGGCAAGAAATCGCCGCTGCGGCCGGTACCGCTGGAAACCGGTGTCGAATTCGCCCGTTGGATATCAGCCGTCTTATCGTTCGATCTGAAAGGGCAGAAGTCGATCGAGCTGCACGAGGAGGATGCCGCTGTATCTTACTTCCTTCCCCCGGGGACGCAGGCCGCCGTGCGGTTCGTGCGCAATCGGCAGGACAAGACGCGCAGATGGCCCATTGCCGTGCAGGTTCTGCAGGACGCAGAGCATTCGGCCGCGGCGCTGGACGCCCTGGCGAAGCAACTGGCCGAAGGAACTGCCGACCAGCCTTCCGCCTTGGGTAAGCTGGAGATGATCGATTCGATTCTCAAATCGGCTCCGATATCGAACGCACTGTCGGCCGCCAAGTGGCAATTGCGGGAATACAGCCGTGAGCTCGACTGGGAAAGGATATTCGCAGACTTCTCTTGCGTGCACAAGTCCAGGCCTCTCAGGATGCGGATCAGCGTAGGGCCTCATGGAAGCATGATACAGCTGTCCGGGCTGGCGCTCGAGACGCTGGTCAAGGAGAAGACGCCGCGTAAACCGGCGGGACCTTCTGGAAACGACGAAGCGGTTCCGCCGCGAGAAGAGACTCGCTGAAAGACTGAACTTTCGAAGGGGTCTATTGACTCCGTGTCCGGTTGAACCTGTCATGGCACGACCCGCTTGCGTACGGTGTATGGAACTGTTGAGAAGGGAAGATGTTATGAGTATTTTCCGCTTTATCCTTCGAATCGTTCTCGTGAGTGTGTCCATGGCTTTTTTGTCTACTGCGGTAGGGGCAGGCGACAAGTGCAGCTGTCACTGCCAGACGGACGACCATCACGTCTATGAGGACAGCAACGTGCTCGCAGAACCGCTGATGTACAGGAAGGTCGTGGCGACCGTGCGCTGGAAGACGCCGGATTCCGAAGGGAGGACGGAAAAGACGTACGAATTGGGGCCGGTGCGGAGGCCGATCTCGAGTATTACTGCGCCCATGACATCAAAGAAGTGGAATTCAAGGTGACGGTATTCGACCAGGACACCCACGTGTGTGAGACGGGCGCCAGATACGACGTTTTCGCCAAGCTGCTCGAGATGTCGAGCCCGTATGTCAACGTCAGCGAGACCGGCGATTCGGTCGGGCTGGGACGGGAGGGGACAACTCCGTGCTCCGGAGTATGGAAAGGTACCTGGACCCCGGCCGACCAGGACGGAAACGGGACCGCCGACACCGGCGTCTTTCATTTCACTCTCGAGGGCGAGATCGAGGACGCCCACGGCGACCACTCAAAGAGCAACGACCCGCCGAAGGGCAATTCCGATAGCGATAAAGCAATGGCAAGCGTAGACCTGACGAAGTACAGCGCCAGGATCACGATCTTCCGAGTGATCGAAATCAAGACCAAACGCTACCTGGCGGAAGAATGGGACTCGGGCACCACATCGATCGCCGCTGGTCACGTTGTATCTCCGAAGACACACATTCACGAGGCAAAGGTGGAGATAACCGTTGACCCTGCTGTTGAAGGAATTGAGGTGCCGGTCAGGCTGGAAGCCGGGCGTTACTACGAAGGCAGTGATGCTGAGCTGACGCTGAACAAACAACCGGTCAAACCCGGGGACCCCATTCAGAAGATCGCCACAGACGCTGAAGGCAAGTTGCAGGGCGTACTCCTGTCCAGTGATGTGCGCACGAAGGAATCGAAGTCCCCTTGCGTTATCACGGCGTGCAGCTTGACGAAGAATGTTGACTTTGTCTGGGACAACTGGGACGAAGACGTTCAGGGGACCGAATGGATTTCGGAGAGTGATGTCATCACCCCGGGAGGGCAGAGCGAGGAGCATGTGTGGTTTGCCTTGGATACGGTGCCCTTGGACGGACATGACATCAGGTTCTATGTGGAGAAGGTGGTCTATATTGACGAGGCCGGAGAGCGGCAGACCAGGAACAACACGCCTGACGATGTGAACGATCTCAGCGACTACGCCTATTTTGCCCCGCACTCCACGACCACAAGTGAGAAGGGCATGGCGAAGAGCACCCTCCACATGAAGGACCCGGCGGGCAAGAGCGTAATCCTGATCGAGATGGCTGCGTATGATTTCTCAGCGGCCATCGTCGCGCGCACGGCGGTGACCCGTGCCGCGCGGGCTCCCGCCGGCGACGGGTCGTCGGACGAGGAGCGAAAGGACCACGAACCAAAGAAGGAAAAGGCGGAGCCCTCGATGGCGATGGGATTCATCCAGCGGTGGGTCTACATACCCGTTGCCGTATCCGGCCAGAATCCGAACCCCAAGGGGAAGGAGTTCATCTACGAGGTCTTCGTTCACGGGGCGAAGGAAGGCGAAGATAACAAAGTTGTATGGGGGGCCGAGAGGCGGGGAGAAGGCGACAAGTGGACTGAATCGAAAGAAGTCACGTTAACGAAAGGAAATGCGAAGAAAGCGACAGCTTGGGGAAAGGCGAAGGGTGCCGAGGAGGCCACGTGGCTCAAGGGGGCAACCTTCCCGTGCGAGTTCCTCGCGCACAAACCGGGAGTCTACCGACTGACGTTCAAGTACAAGAACGAGCCGGCCATTAAGCAGTCCGAGGATGACGGTGCGCGCGCCACAACGGCCATCGGTGCGTCCATAGTTACCGTAAAGGAGAAGAATTGGGGCATGCTGGTGGACACAAGAGAGGCCACGCCGACACGCTACGGAATCCTTCCGTTCAAGCAGTTCTCGACGACCACCCAGCAGGATCCCGACAAGACACCTCTCGAGGACCTCTGGGAGCTGCAGGGCAGTACGACTGGAAACAAGATTCCGAAACCCTATTTCTCCAAGCGAAAGGGAGCGCACTCCGTCGAATTCGGCAACTTCGTAACGATATCGGTCGCGAAGAACGGTACGGAAGGCGGCCGGGTGAAGCAACTACTGGTCGTTGCCGGCTCCAAGGCCGCGAATGAGGGAAACGGAGCGCTCAGCGTGTCGAAGACGAAAGGTCTCTTCTATATGGACGGAAGCGGAATCATGTTTCGCAAGGATAAGGACGGGGGCGGTCCCCCGGGCGAGCCCGCTATCGAGGGAACGGACAGTTCGGTAATGCCATTGCCGTTGCCGGCCACCCAGACGCAGGATGTCGCGGGGCAGATCGATCCGTTCTACCTGATCGTCCCCAATCTGGATATCGGTTCTCCTCACGGAGATCCGACTGTCACGACAACCGCCGGGGTCGACGGTGCCAACGCGACGAACGAGCAGATCTTCGACGACCAGGTGCCTAAGGGAGAACCGGCGGGTCAGTGCGCTTTCGATATTGAGGCCGCCGCCCTGAAGGGGCTCGACAAAGAGTCCAAAGGGCTGGTGTGGGCGAGGTGCCAATACACTATACCCGACGTCGGAGGCCAGAAGCCGGGATACAAGCCGGCGGATGCAACGGGCAAGAAGGTAACCGTTACCTACTCGAAGATGCCGGCGAAGCACGACGGCTTCGGGAAGAAGCAGATAAAAATGGTTCTGGGGAAGAAGCCCTGGGCGTGGTATCAGCACGTCGAATTCTTCTTCCATATCGATGGGACCGGGGGCAGAGCTGGGAAGAGCCCGGTTCCCAACTGGCTGTTCTACTGGAGCCAGATCGAGGGCCCCTCCAAGGCTACCGGTGCTCCCGGTGTCCCTACTCTCGGGGTGCATCCCAATCCCCCGGCCAATGACATCCACATCAATATCACCAAGGCTTCAGCAGTACGCCTCTCTTTGCCCGATTGCCTGGCGGGGTACGTCGGCATACTCGCACACGAAATGAAGCATGAAAAAGACTTCTACGAGGTGATATGGAATGGCGGCGGATACCAGGCGGCGCAGGACCGCGACGGTGACACCTTGAGCGATGAGTGGGAAAGGCGTCAGGAGATGGATGCGGCCAAGAAGTACGGGCCGTGGACTTTCGATGTGCCGGCGGACCCCAACGCGAAACCACCGAAACCACCCGTGAAGGGAACCGACGCGAAGAGGGACGGTGATGTAGCATTCGAGTCATATGGGAAGATCAAGTCGTGGAGCGACGACCGGGCAGATGAGGCCGCGGTCAAAGCGGTGAATGCGAATCTCGGAATCAATATCAAGGATTGGTCGGACCTCAAGTTCCAGATCCCGCCCAACACCACGCGGTGGGAGGAATTCTACGATGAAGACAGGCGTTCGGAGGCGAGGAAATCAAAACCGCTTACCAGCGGCAATAACAAGCATCACTAGTTTCGAAGAGAGGAGCGCAGCACATGACAAAGAAGAAAGGTCTCTTGATTCCATGTCTCGTTTTGCTCGGATGCGGGATCGGCTTCCTGTCGGGATGGTATGCGAACGCGCGGTTCGGAAGCACTTCGTCATCTCCCGGGAAACCGCTGCCGCCTTATCCCTCGGGCCAGGTGACGACCTTCGGCTCTCTCGTTCTGAATGAGGGGTCAGAGCTGCAGGTCAGTACCGGGGCGGATAAGCTCGCGCTGATGGCCAAGAGGGCCGAGAACGGGAAGTTCCTGGATTTCGTCACGCTCTATGACGAGAAGAAGCCGGTACTTTCAACGACTCTGTACCCGAACGGAAGAGTCAAGGAAGTCCGAGTGATGGTTTCCGGGAAGGACAGGTTCGCCAGGGGATTCTACGAAGAAGGTACGGTGCTCTTCACGTCCGAATTCGAGTATGCACCCTCCCGCCCCGGCCAGGAGACCCGGCAGTACTATGATAAGGAAGGCAAACCGACGAAGAAGGAGATCCTCTCGCTCCATGCCGGCTGACAATCAGGAGTAATGAGACTATGATATCTGCTCGACGGCGCTATCTCGGGGTTCCTGCATTCGTTCTGTTGGCTGTTCCTGTGTGGCTTCTGGGTCCCGGCGTCTGCGGGGCCAAGGGGATACGCACATCCGGGATCTCCAAGGCCGATATCCCAAAACATATCGAAGCTCTAAAGAACGAGGATGAGAAGATCCGCTCTGACGCCGCATACGCCTTGGGGAGAATCGGCATCGATGCCAAGAATGCCGCACCGGCTCTGCGCGATGCACTTAGGGACAAGAGCGCCAGCGTGCGGAAGGGTGCGGCAAGCTCTCTCGGCAGGATTGGTCCTTCGGCCAAGATTGCCCTTCCGGAACTGATTCAATCACTTGCGGACAAGGAGCCTCTTGTCCGTGATGCTGCGGCAAAGGCCCTGGGATCACTTGGCCAGGACGCTTCGTCTGCGGTACCATCGCTTGCGAAAGCACTGAAGGATCAGTCTGACTCTGTACGTCTGAGTGCTGCTGAAGCCCTCGGCAAGGTCAACCCGGAAGCACAAGGCGTATCGCAAGCTCTCACCGCTTCGTTAAACGACAAGAGCTGGACGGTTCGGGTCACGTCGGCCTGTATCCTGAAGAGACTTGATCCTGCCGACCAGAAGGCCACCGAAACACTCAGAAAGGCTGTCGCGAATGAGGTCTCCCTGGTCAGAAGGGATGCGGTTAAGGGGCTTGCCCATGTGACCCCAGACAATCTGAAGGAGCCCGTCGATGCACTCATCCCTGTCCTCCGAGACAAGGTTCCATTTGTCAGGCGTGCCGTCGTGGAAGTCCTTGGAGCGTTCGATGGTGAAAGGCCGGCGGTTCTCTCCGCGCTCCTCTTGATGGTCTCCGACAAGGATGCGGACGTCCGCGTGGCGATTGCCCAGGCGCTCTCTTGGCGGGCAAAAGAGAACAAGATGGCGATGTCTGCGCTGCTGGAGATGCTGAATGATAAGGAGTCGAAGGTCAGGAGGACCTCTGCGGAGATGTTGGGACAGGCCGGTGCCGGCGCCTCGGGCCAGGTCCCCGGAGCCCTGGTCAACCTTCTGGGCGACAGGGATGGCACCGTCAGGGCCACGGCAGCCGGGGGACTGATCTTGATGAATACCCGGACAGAAGAGGCGAAGGCGACGATCGAAAAAGCATTGGAGGACGAAAACCTTTCCGTTCGCATCGTGGCTGCGCGGGTTGCGGGACGAGTGAGTTGTCTCGCGGACAAGGCGGTCGACGTTCTTGTTGAGATCCTCGAAACTGAAAACCGGTGGCGTCGGAGAGCTGCGGCGGAAACTCTAAGTGGGTTAGGTACGGCCGCGACGAAAGCTATCCCGGCTTTGGGAAAAGCTCTTGATGACGAGGAGCCTCAGGTTCGCAGGGCGGCCGAGAAAGCTATCTTGAGCATAAAGAAGGGTGACTAGCGATACCCCTTAATCGCCCCCTTCAGATCCCCCGTCACCATATCCGCCAGCTCCTTGGGAGCGAGCACCTTCGCGCCGGGGCTCCAGCCGAGCACCCAGCGTTTCACCTCGAACAGGGCATTGGTGGTGAAGGAGAGGGTGAGCGAGCCGTCGCGGTGGTCCTTTATCTTCTGTGACGGGTGTAGGGGCCAAGGGCATTGTGAACCAGCCTCCGGCCGCTGATCCGGCCCTCC
>CAYMFW010000199.1:0-8544 GCA_964389785.1 uncultured Planctomycetota bacterium | reverse complement strand
CTCGAGAAACACCTTGCCGCTGATCATGCTCGGTCGGGTACCGGTGAAATACACGCTGCGGTCCTCGTCTATCTGAGAACCCGCCACGAGACGCGCGCCGGAAACCGCGCATTCCGTGCGGAGCTCGCCGCTGCGGTCCCACGTCCAAATAGTGCTGCCGGCCAGGGGCAGGCCGGGGATGCGCTTCACGGCATACACGTCCTCTCCCCGTTTGATCCGCTCCTTGATCTGCTGCATCATCTTGGCGTACGTGATATCGCCGTGCTCGTACCGGGTCTTGCCCAGGTTGCCTTCGCCGAACGCGGCGAGCCCGCCGACGTCCTCCATCTTCGGCACGTACCAGATGTTGCAGACCTGGGCCACGTCCCCGCGCATGTTGACGCCGATACCGTCCTGGAAGAACTTCGCGCCCGGCTGGTCCTTCACCGGCAGGATGCCCGCCCATTCCGAACGCGTTCCCCGGCTCTCCTTTCCGACGCCGTAGTCGTAGGGGGTTTCGGGATAGAACACGTACTTTCCGTGCTGGTCGGTCCGCGACTCGGCCTGGGAGGGATCCAGGCGTGCGATCCCCGGCATGTAGAACCCCGGATTGAAATGCACGTGCATATACCCGCGCTTGTCGAACGCGATGTCGTCATAGTTCGAAGCCATGCAGGCGTACCGGCCGAGTTTCTTTCCTGTCTTCAGATCGAACATCGCCCTTCCCCAGTAGGCGATCTCGCTGGTGGGGTCGCAGGTGAGCTTCGTCTTTCTGGCGTACTGTCCCTTCCACAGGTCGGTGCGGGGAGCGCTCAGCTCCTTGGCCACGGCTTCGTCGAAGTCGGCGATCTTGACGAGCGTGCCGTTCCGCTCCTCCCATATCTGCAGGCCCGGATCGGGGGTACCTCTCGCCACGCGCCACGGCTTGACGGAACCGCCCGCCGCCCAGAGGCGGGGCTTCGCCGACCAGCTGTCCAGGGCGAGAACCGCGAAGGGCGGCCAGTCCTGGTGGAATTCTTCCTTCGGGTTGTCCTTCGACGTGAACTTGGTCAGGCGCGGCACCGTGACGCCTTCGGTCTGTCCTCGGTGCATCACGTAGATGGCCCCGGTCTTCCGGTGAACGCACAGGAAATACGGGCCGCGCACCTCGATCGACTTCAGGTGTTTCCCTTCCGGGGAGAACACCTGGACCCGGTTGTTGAGATTATCGGCGACGTACACGTTGCCCGCGGCGTCGCAGTCCACGTCCGTGGGCTTGTTCAGATGGGCGTTGTCGGACCCGACTTTCTTCTGGTCTCCCGCGAACGTTCCGCCCACCTTGCCGGAACCGAATTCGGTGACGGTGACGAATGGAAGAATGTCCTTGTAGCCGCTGCCGGTCCCCAGCGCCGCCGCGTAGACGCGCTTCCCGTCGGGCGACGCGGCGAGGAACGCGCCGTAATGATAGGTGTTCTCCAGGAACGGAACGCCCTCCACCCCCGCCGTATCGCTGGAGCCGTTGGCATACAGCCAGTGCAGCCGGGACATCTTGGTTCTGCCGTCCGGCGCGAGCCCGGCGCACACCAGGCGGTCGCCTATCAGCACCGGCTTGTTGTTGCAGTCGCGAAACCTGTGGAATCCCGGCGTATTAATATTGGTCAGCACCTCTCCGCCGCCGGAGATCGTCTCGTTGAGAGTGATGCCGTGCAGGGCCCATGCGTCGGGCGCGTAGTCCAGCTTCGTCAGGCCGCCGAGTTTCGATTCCGGAAGGCCGGCGGGCGGCGGCACCAGGGACGCCAGGTAGTCCCCATCCCGGTCGAACTTCCGGATTGCGATAACAGCGCCGATACAGAAGACGTACGCGGCGTCGGGCCCGACTGCGATGGACCACACCCGTCCGGGCAGATCCTTTGGACCGCCCTCGTCGAGGAGCCTGTCGAACGTCGGCTTCAGCCCCAGCGCGACCCGCACGCGAAGTGACTCCGGCTCCCGATGATAGTTCTCGAGGTCGTCCTTACCGTTCCAGTAGACCTTCTGCTCGAGCGAGTTCTTCTGGAACGGCGCGGGAGCGTTGGCGCCCAGCACACCGGAAGCCAGATGCCGGACCACCGTGCCCGCCTGCCCTGAGCCTGTCGAAGGGTCCACGATACTCACCGTCACGTCGCAGCTGCCCTTCGCGGCGAAGCTGATCTCGTACTTGTCCTTGGCCACCAGCTTCACGGTGGGCTTCTTCGCGAACTCGAACACGTTCTCCCGCTTGGTGCACGACGGGCCGTAGGGCGTGTGCCAGTCCCGGGCGGCGGTGAGTCCCGCCAGACCGGTGACGAGAACCAAAGCCATCAACGCACGAGATTCGTATCGAGAGAGCTTCATGATCTGACCTCCATAGGGCTTCGTTTCAGCAAGATGGTAGCATACATGAAATGATTCCGCCTGCTCTCTGAGTTTACCCTGAAACGAGACGAAGTCAACGACGGCCAACCGTCATATGTTACGCTATTCCGACATGGTTGGGCGGGTTCTGCGGATAACGGCACCAGAGCGCCCTGAACAGCCAAGGGTGGCCAATACGGCTATTACACTTGACATTTGGAGAAAGCACCGTATACTGTAGACATCAGGCGGCAGCGCCAATCCGATATCATGGTTACGCAATTCAGAGGTCGGAAATGCTCGATTTCACGGTACGGTTCGTGGGGGTATATCGGGAGGCGGACACGTTCGTGTACTACCCCAACGGATGCGGCATCAACTTCGTCGTGGGCGGATACGACCGGTACCGGGAGCCGGGATGCGAACTGACCGACGGGAGTCCGTTCATCTCGGTGTTCGCCGAGAACACCCGGATGGAGTGCTCGTTCAACCGGAACCGTGAGAACTGGGTGATCATGATGCGCTCCGACGACATCCGGCCGGCGGAGACGCTTGAGATGATCGAATTGAAAACCGACGACACGTGGGTATCCCTCCCCAAGATCACCCCGCTTACCCCGGAGGAGGTGCCGCGGTGGCAAAGGGAGATGCACCGGCTCCGGGACGCGTGCCTTCGTCCCGACGGGCGGAGCAGGCTGCGGGTGAAGACGGGCGCGATGAACGTCATCCGGTTCCTTCTCGACCGGCGCGCCGACGCGCTGGACGAATCCCCGGCGGGGAAACTGAAGCGGCTGATCGAGGAGGACGAGGCGGGCATGGAGAGCATCACCGCGTTGAGCCGGAAGTGCAGGTATTCATCCGACCATCTGCGTCGTCTCTTCGAGAAGGAATACGGCCTCACCCCCGGGAACTACCGGGCGCTGTGCCGGATGTCCCGGGCGATGGATCTGGTGTCCAACAGCGAGTTGTCGGTGAAAGAGATCTCCCAGCGCGTCGGCTTCGCCCACGTATCCCACTTCTCCACCGCGTTCCGGAAGCACTTCGATATGACGCCCTCGGCAGGAATCCGCCGGTTCAGGAGAGCGTCCGCGCGCCCGGCGTGACCTCAGGGGCGCGTGCAGTCGTCTACAGATTGTCGTCGAATGCCCCCTCGAAGGAAGGCTCCTCTACGATCCCGTCCATGAAACTGGAGCCCTGCCCGACGTTCGTTTTCCAGGGATACCCGTACGGGCGCAAGCGGTAGTAAGGGACCCACTTCCACTCAGCCGTGGCCTCATGCCAGACGGAGTCGTCCACGTGGCCGTCCAGATGCCCGATATTGAACCTCCACCTGCCCGGGAGTGCTATGGAATCGCCGAAGTGGGATACGAACTTGCGTTGAGTTTGGCTCGCAAAAGGCGGATCGTAGGCAGCGGAGGCGTAGTCGGTGTCCAGGGGTACGAAGCAGCCAAACATCCATACGGACCCAGGGAGGGATGTCGAAATGTCCCGGTGATTCGTCTTGAACCTGAAGGGCTCCTCCGCCCATCGGCTATCCGTACAGGTCCCCAGCAAGTCGTGCTTGCGATCTCCAGTTCTTCGTTTGTACTCACAACCCACGCTGAACGTGAAGATATCATACCCGAAGAAGCTGGCCCACTTCCGCGTCAGGAAGTCCCGGTCTCTCTCCGTGCCCGATGGCTGGTCGGCATATCTTCCAAAGCCCCAGTTCCGCACCTTGATTATGGGGTCCCAGAGAGCCTCGATAGGAAGATACTTGCCCCGCCGTCGCGGCCTCCCCGACCACTTGCGGATCGAATCTTCATTCCAGTCCCACCCGTAGAGGGGATTACCCGGTATCATCCAATCGTCGTAGATCTGCAGGATCAAAGGGATCTGGGGGTCCGAGGCAGTGTACACCCGGCTCAGGTCCCTCATCACCCCCGCCCTGTGCTCATTCAGCATAGAGCCAACCTGATTGCTTTGGTCCACTCCACCGCACGGAAACCCGGTGCCGGGCGGACAGCCCCTGTTGTCCACAGCATATATGACGAATCCGATTCCCATCTGGCGGAGGCTGCTCTTGCACGATGTGAAGTAGGCGTACTCGCGTGCTCGGGAGAGACCGGGCAGAATGAACGCCGCAAGCAGCGCCACGATGGCGATCACCACCAGAAGCTCTACAAGAGAGAATCCTCGATTCCGTGTCATGGGGTGCCTATCGCAGCCGCCTCTTCGGCCCGATAGTCCAGCTTCAGAGCGGTGAGCCGCTCCCCGTTGTCTTCGAACACGAGGTAATTGTCCGTGCCGGACACGAACCGCACGAAGGTGTACACGATGTCTTCCGTGCCCGGCTTCATCTTCAGCGCATCAGTGTGATTGCCGTACCGCCCCAGGTGCATGATGAGGTTCCCCGCGGTGTCCACGATTCCAATCGAATGCCGGTACGACTCCGGCACGTACGTCCGTTTGTACCAGTCCAGGTGCGAGCGCTGTGTGGGGCAGGAACACGGCTGGTGGAACACGATAGGTGATGCGCCGGCGTACAGCCATTCCGCACCCTCGACCCACGCCCAGTTTCCCTTGCCGGTATCGTGCGGGTACCAGGTGGACATCACGTCCGGAGGGCGATTCGGCAAAGGTTCCATCTTGACGACGGAGGTCCTGTCCTTTGTACAGAGGATTCGTAATGCCCCCCCGCTGGTCTTCATCAGGGTTCCCGTGAAAGGATTGGCGACCTTCTTCGCTTGAGGCACTCCATAGACCCCTGTGCGTCCGCACAGGAAGTAGCCTTTTTCAGGATCCATGATGCGCGGGCGGTTGGTGACGAAATAGAGGTCCCCGTCCTCGTCGATCTGCACCCCGTTGATGAGATTCCCCGTGATGACCGCGAACTTGCGGCGCAGCTCACCCGTCCTGTCGAACGTCCAGACCGTGCCGCCCGTGAGAGGCAAGCCCGGCCGGCGGGGTACGAAGACCGTCTGGATGCCCTTCTTCTCCAGGTCGCGAATGTTCTTGAGGTAATTCGCGTAGGTGGGACGGGAGCCGGCTGAACACACCCGGTTGCCGCGGTCCTGTTCCGATCCCTCAAAGGCCAGGGTGCCCACATCGTCCATCTTCGGAACGTAGTAGATGTTGCATTCCTCGGCCACGTCACCGCGCATGTTGACGCCGAAGCCGTCCTGAAACCATTTTGCGCCCGGCTGGTCCATCGTCGGTATCATGCCCTGCCAGGCCTTCTGCGGTCCCGGTACGCCGTAGTCGTAGGGCACTTCCGGGTACGTGGCGACGTGCTTCCACGCCTCGCTCGTATCGGCATGCGCCGGCTGGGGGCGCGCCGGGTCCACACGCACGACACCCGAAACGCTGTTAGGATTCATATGCGCGTGCAGATATCCGTGTTTATCGAAGGCGATGTCGTCGTAGCTGCGGGGGACCTTGCCTCCCATCCGCTCGCCGTCCATCGATCGGAAGGAGAACCCTCCGAGAGGTCTTCCCGTCTCCAAATCGAAGGACCTTCGCATATCACAGATCTTGCCCGTGCTGAAGTATGCTCTCTCCCTGGTGGGATCGCACACAACCCTGCCGCCCAGCGCGTTTCCGGTCCACCGGCCCCCGTACAACTTGCCGTCCTCCTCCTTTGCGCGTTCCTCGAAGTCCAGGATCTTCCTGAAGCTCTTTCCCTGTTCCTCCCACACGGTCACCACGTGCTTTCCCCACGCGTTGCTGCTCAGGGACGCGACTGCGTGTGCGGTTCCGCCGGCGAACCAGAGCCTCGGCTTGGGTGACCACGAATCCAGAGCCATCGGTCCATAGGGACCCTCGACGGGCACCTTTGTCCGTCCTCCGATCTTCTCGTGAGGGCCGTCGATCCAGGCGACCTCCCGGGGATCGTCCAGGGATGCCAGCTTCACCGTACGCCTGCGCGTCGCGCCGCGGACCCGCGCGTCGTGCTGTACGTAGATCGCACCGGTCTTCGCATGGACGCAGACGAAATGAGGCCGCTGGATCGAAATCGTCTTCACGTGCGTTCCGCCGGAGTCGAACACCTGCACGCGATTGTTGGAGCGGTCGCACACGTAGAGCCTGCCCTGCCGGTCGCACGCGATCCCCTGCGGGTCGTTGAATTGGCCCTTGCCGACGCCCGGTTTATTCGGATCGCCCAGGAACGGCTCGGCAGGCCCCTTCCCATCGACTGTGAAGCGAAAGACCGCATGAGCGCCCTGCTTGATTTCTCTGCAGCCCGTCATGTAGATCCATGTGCCGTCCGGCGAAGCGGCCAGGCGGGGAGCGTAGTGGCTCCATTGGGGGGCGAACGGACGTCCCTGCATTCCCTGCACGTCCGACGAACCGTCCGTGTGGATGTGATAGATCTTCGACGGAGCCTTGTCTCCATCCGTGAGGAAGAACAGCTTCCCGTCCGCGATGACCGGCTGAAGGTTCTCCACGTGCTTTCCCAGTATGGGGAGATAGTGCCCGTGATCGGCGGTCGTCTGGTTGACATTCGGCGCGTGCACCGCGCGCTTGCCCGGCTCGTATTCGACGTACGCCCTGCCGGTCAGCTTGCTCTCCGGCAGATCGGCGGACGGCGCCCCGAAGGAGTAGAGATACTTCCCGTCGAGATCGAACTTGCGGAGATACAGCTTTCGGCGCGGACCAAGGGTCATCACGTACATTCCCGTCGAGTCGGCGACCATGCCGAACACCCTTCCGGGAAGGTTGTGAAAGCTGGAGCCTCCGAGGTGCCTGTCGAAAACAGGCTTCAGCCCCAGGCGGACCCGGACGCGCATCTTCCCGGGCCCCTTCACGTACACGTCGAGGTCGTCCTTGCCGTTCCAGTAGATCTTCTGCGAAAGCGAATCCTTCTGGAACGGCGCTGGCGCGTTTGTGCCCAGCACCCCTGCGCCAAGGTGCCTGGCCACGGTCCCCTTCTCATCGACTATGTCGACAGCCACGTCGCAATAGCCTTTCACGGCGAACGAGACCTCATGCTTATCCTTTGCGACGAGCTTCACCGAAGGCTTCCCGGTGAACTCGAAGACGTTCTGCCGTTCCGTGCAGCGTCTGTCGTACGGTTTCCACCGCTCCGCCGCGCCGAGGGCCCCGGCTGCCGCAACGGCTGCCGCGAGGGCGCATGCCGACCTGAATGTCATCGATTTCAGAGGGTTCATCTGCCGCCTCCCTTGGATGGTCAGGATATTTGTTGCACAAGAGCGTGAATCTGCTTTATTATACGTGTGCCACACGTGATAACAAGCGTGAATTGTGTGAATAAAACAGGACGTTTGTGACATGGAATACAACTCCACTCCGGTCTACAGGCGGACGAAGACCCCGAGCGTCGCCCTCCCCATAGGGGCTCGTTCCGTGGGTCACTATGTCCTCCCGCCGAGCTACATCGAGCGGCCGGTGCAGAAGTACTTCGTACAGCTCTTCTGGGGTGTCGCCGGAGAGGGAACGCTCATGCACGGACGAAGACGGAACGTTCTTGAGCCGGAGCACGTCTTCATATACTTTCCGCGGGATGCACACCACTTCTGCGGGCAGACGGATCCCTGGGAATTCCGGTGGCTGACACTCGACGGTCCCTTGAACGAGGAAACCGTGAGGTCCTTCGGTCTGGATCGAGCCCCGCGTCGTGCCGGTCCGTGTCCGGAGGAATTGTTCGACCAACTGGAAGCAAGCATCAGAGATGCCACCCCGGCGGCCGAGAGGCGTGCGTCGGCGATAGCCTACAGTATCCTGGCGGCGGCGTGCGGCGTACAACGACGCACCCGCAGGAAAGATGCGGTGGTGGATCGGTGCGTGAGCGTTATAGAGGAAGAGTACGGGGATCCGACACTCACCGTACAGTCGATAAGCACACGGCTCGGTATCCACCGTTCGAGTCTCGCGCGCATCTTCAAGAGCAGGATCGGGTCGTCGCCGCAGCGGTACTTGATTTCCGTGAAGATGCGCAACGCGCTGATGCTGCTGACGGAGACGGGCCTTAGAATCTCGGAAGTGGCATACAGGACCGGCTTCCGCGACCCGGCCTACTTCGGACGGGTCTTCAGAAACACGATCGGCATGTCGCCGCGGAGTTTTCGGGAGGCCGGCGACGCGTGATTTCAACGAGCTCCGACAGTGCTTCCCTGAAGCGCCGTGGAGTATCGCAGTCCCGGATGATATCTCGCAGTTCCCCCGCCGCGTGGGCGTAGTCGGCATTCGTGAGCAGGTCCGCCAGGGTCAGGC
>CAYMFW010000198.1:0-8597 GCA_964389785.1 uncultured Planctomycetota bacterium | reverse complement strand
GCTGTCGCAGATCAAGGACCCCTGGAAGGCGGTGGGGGCCGTTCTGATCGTGGTCCTCGGGCTCGCGCTGGCGGTGCTGGTGCCGGTGGTGATGCTGGCGGTCATTCGGCTTCGGCGGAGGGACCTGGCGGCGATCCTGGAGGCGTCCGGGTGGGCGGTGAACGCGCGGCTTCGGATAAAGAGGGGCCTGGGCGGTCTGTTCACCTTCGAGCCGGATTTCCCCGGGGACGCGGTGAGCGAACGGGTGAACCTGGTGAGGCGATTGGCGAGAAAGGTTGGCAAGAGAGAGCGCTGGTCGGCCTGGCTCTTGAGGGTTCTTTCTGCGGTCGCGCTGGGGTGCGCGCTTGGCTATGCGGCGAGCCGGTGGCTGGGCCCGGTGTTCGGGCGGGGGTGGTCTTAGCATGCAGGAGTCCCGTACCAAGATAGTCGTGACGCTCGGGCCGGCGTCGTCTACGCCGGAGGTGATCGGGGAACTGATCGCCGCGGGGGCGGACGTGTTCCGGCTGAACTTCTCTCACGGTACGCACGAGGGTCATGCGGAGCTGCTGCGGATGGTGCGCGACGAAGCCGAGAAGGCACAGCGGCACGTGGCCGTGCTTCAGGACCTGTCGGGCATGAAGATCCGTCTGGGCGAGATCGCCGGTGGCTCGCGGATGGTTTCGCCCGGCGATGAGATTACGCTCACGGTGCGGGAGGACGCGGGCGGGTCCGGAGCGATTCCGGTGGGATACGAGAAGCTGCCCGAGGAGGTGAGGCCGGGAGACGTTGTGCTGGTCGGTGACGGGGCGGTCGAGCTTGAGGTCCGGTCGGTGGAGGGGCCGGACATGCGGTGCGTTGTCGTGGTGGGCGGCGAGGTGGCGTCCCGGAAGGGGATCGCGGTGCCGGGAAGGGACCTCTCGGCGGGTGCGCTGACGGATAAGGACAGGGACGATCTCGCGTTCGGATTGGATTTGGGCGTGGATATGGTTGCCCTTTCCTTCGTGAGGAGCGACAGGGATATCGTAGAACTGAAGGGGCTGATGCGCGGACACGGGTCGGACGTTCCGGTGATAGCGAAGGTCGAAAGGCACGAGTGCATCGAGCATCTGGATGCGGTTGTGCGTTCGGCCGACGGGGTGATGGTGGCCCGCGGGGACCTGGGCGTGGACGTGCCCATCGAACGCGTGCCTATTCTGCAGAAGAGGATTATCGATACCGCCCGGGCGGCGGGGCGTCCGGTGATAGTGGCGACGCAGATGCTGAGGTCGATGGTGGAGAGCCGGCGTCCGACACGCGCGGAGGCGACGGACGTGGCGAACGCGGTGCTGGACGGCGCGGATGCGGTGATGCTTTCGGAAGAGACCTCGGTGGGGGCGTATCCCGTCTGCGCGGTGAGTACGATGCACCGCATCGCACGGGAGGCGGAAAACATCCTGGAGTTCGGCGTGAAGTGGGAGGATGACGATGTGTCGGTCGCCGACGCGATCAGCGAAGGTGCCTGCCGGATCGCGATGGAAGTCGGGGCGAAGGCTATCGTGGTGCCCACGTTCTCGGGAAGCTCGGCGCGAAGGGTGGCCAGGTTCAGAGCGCCCGTACCCGTCATCGCATTGTCTCCCAGGGAGGATACGCTGAGACAGCTGAGCCTGGTGTGGAGCGTGATGACGCGGTTCATAGAGACGTTCGGGAGCGTGGAGGATGCGGTGGAGACGTCGCGGGGCATCGCACGGGAGATCTGCGGAGCGGAGGGAACCGCGGTGCTTGCGGCGGGGCTTCCTCTCGGGGAGCCGGGCCGGACCAATCTCATCAAGGTGATGGAACTGGGCGAGGATGCGGGGAATGCGGAGGGGTGACAGGGCGTGGCAGTCGTAAGCGCTTTCCATGGCGTACGATACCGCAGTGACCGGGTGGGGGGTATGGGTGCGGTCGTGGCGCCGCCGTGGGACGTTATATCGGATGCGGAGAGGAGCGAGTTCTGTTCGCGCAGTCCGTACAACGTGGTGAATCTGACGCTTCCGGTGGCGGATGGCGGCGAGGACAGGTTCGAGAAAAGCGGCCGCCTGCTCGGCGAGTGGCGAAGAGAGGGGGTCCTTGCGGCCGACGAGCGTCCGTCGATGTATCTCTATCGGCACGGGTTCGAATGGGAAGGGCAGCGGTACGGGAGAACCGGTCTTATCTTTGCCCTCAAGCTGCGCGAGGGCGACGTGCGGGGGCACGAGAAGACGAGGGCGCAGGCGAAAGAGGACAGGACTCGTCTCCTTTCGGTGACCCGGTGCGTGTTCGGTCCGATCTTCATGCTGTGTCCCGATCCTGAGGGAGACTTTGCGGGCCTTATGGCGGAGGAGGGGAAGAGAGAAGATTTCTGCATCGAGATGAACGGGGAGAGCCACTCGTTTGCAGCGATCGACGACGAGGGCTTTCACGAGCAGGTCCGCGGCATGCTGGAAGCGAGAATGCTCATCATAGCCGACGGCCACCACCGGTTTGGCGCCTCCATGGAAAATCTGCGGACGGCGGTGGGGCGCGGGGAGGTGCCGGGATGGAGGGGCCGCACGATGGTGTACTGTGTGTCGGTGAAGGACCCGGGAGTGATTGTGTTGCCGTCTCACCGGATGCTCAAGGGTCTTCCGAGGCCGTCGGCGACGTACGTCGAGGACTTGAAGAAGATGGCGCGTGTGGAGGCGGTGCCGAGTCTCCAGGAGCTGCAGGTACGGATGGAGAAGGGGAAAGGCGTAAGGGCGGGAATGTCAACGGGAGAAGAGAACGGGCTGTACCTCGTTACCATGGAACGTGATTTGGGAAACGGGGGGGGGCTGGCGTACGACGTGGAGTATCTTCATGAGAGGGTGCTTGCTCCCCTGCTCGAAGGGGTGTCGGGAGTCGATGTCGACTTCACTCAGTCGGCGGCGCAGGCGATCGAGATGACGCGCTCGGGGGAGAGAGATATGTGCTTCCTCGTGAGGGGAGTTGAACCACAGGATGTTGTGGACACCGCTGCGAAGGGTCGGTTCATGCCGTCGAAGTCCACGTATTTCTATCCTAAGCCTCTTACCGGACTGGTGTTAATGACGGAGGGGTGAGGCACTGTGCCGCACGCCGGGCCGATGGATGGCGGCGTTTCGTCAAATCCTTCACGAATAACGTGTTAGGGAGCTTGCGGACCGCGAAAAAACCTGCATATGGCTGTACGTCGCCACTTGACAGGAGGCAATTGAGCCGTAGAATATATTGGATGTGTGTACGCGTACCTCTGGCAGAAAGGGGGTGATGGAACATGAGGACGCTGAGCAAGAAAGGGCTTTTCGGGTTCACTCTGATCGAGCTGCTCGTAGTTATCGCGATTATCGCAATCTTGGCGGGAATGCTTTTGCCCGCTCTGGCGAGAGCCAGGGAAGAAGCTCGGAAAGCCGTTTGCAAGAGCAACCTGAAGAATATTGGGTTGTGTTCGAAGATGTATTCGCAGGACTACAATGACAAGTGGCCGTGTCTGGATTTGACGGAGATGGCGGACGAGCCACGCGGGGCTCTGTACGCGCTGCTGGTGGACACGTTCATCACGGACGCGGCCCTGCTTAATTGTCCGTCGTCGAACAGTTCGGCTGCCGAGGACATGACGCATAGTCTGAGTAGGAACGACTATGCGTACTACTCGGGTACGAGCTACGGTGATGAGGCATTGTCGGCGACCTGGGTATGTGGGGACGGTTGGTCGGGTCAGACGGGCCTTGACAGCACTGCCAACTCTCACGATGCCGGCTCCAACGGTTTGTATGGAGACGGGCACGTGGAGTGGCTGTCCGGACAGCTGACCGAGGTAGTCGGTAGCAAGCTGCAGAGTGTGAAGTAGGTCCTGGCGACGCGTTTGTTGCAGGAAGGACACCTCGAAGAGGTGTCCTTCCTGCTTTTTTGGAGAGGTCACTCGATTCCAAGGTCCCGCCTGAGCGTGAGGATGATCTGGTCGACGTCCGGGTCGTCCGGGGCGAGCCGCTTGATCTCCGTGGAGACATGAAGGCTTCCCGCGGGATCTCCGGCGCGGAAGAGGCTGTCGCCAAGCTGTTTACGAACCGAGAGATTCGTGGGATCGAGTTGGCAGGCCCTGCGAAACAGGTCCGCCGCTTTTCGGAATAGACGTCTCCTCCTCGCCGGGTCCTTAAGCGTGGCTTCCGCTTGCAGGTAGTGGGCCCTTCCCAGATCGTGCAGAACAGCCGCGTTGTCGTCGTCGAGAATGAGTGCGATTCGGAATTTCTCGATCGCAGATTCGAATTCTCCTGCCTTGGCGTGGCTGAGTCCTTCCTTTACCAGGGTTGCGAATTGCTTCTCGGCGTTCGGATGAAGCGTGAGATATGCCTTTCTGAGAGCCGGGTCGGTCGGGTCGATTTCAGATCGAATGATCTCGTGGAGGTATTCTCTGCCCCGGTCCTTGTCTCCAGTTCGGGTGAGGATCATGGCAATATTGCTTTTGAGGCGTGCGTCGGTGGGGACGACACGTGATGCGGCAGTGAAGAGTATGAGCGCCTTCTGGTAACGTCCGGCGGCTGCCTGTACCCGGCCGGCGGCGGCGAGCACCGCGGGTTCGGTGGGCCATCTGTCGACGGCTGAATCCGAGAGGCGGGACGCCTGGTCGATGTCTCCGGCATCGAGTTTGAGATTGATGAGCATCGCGTGGGCCGGGGCATGGTGCGGATTGATTTTCATCCATTTCTGCAGTGATGCGAGCGCTTTCGCTTCGTCATTCATCTTGAAGTGAAGCTCTGCGATCTCAAAGTCATTGTATCCGAAGCGGGGCGCGAGCGTGGAGAGGTGGGCGTAGGTCGCGAGGGCGCCTTCGTAGTCATGGAGGTGGCGCTGGCACAGGGCCTTGGCACGGATTGCAAAATGATTCCAGGGTCTGAGGCGAAGCGCCCGGTCGTAGTAGAAGAGCGCGGTGTGCCAGGCGGAGCGGTCTTCGTAAGTGGCGGCGCGGAGGATGCTGAGCGCGCTTCTTGCAGCGTTGAGGGCAAGGACGGTTCCGGCGGCGGAAACGAGAAGGATGCCGCACAAGGCGAGGGAGGCAAGGCTTCCGAATGGGAGGGGGCGTTGTCGTCTTGGGGGCGTGCAGGCTATGGCCAGACCCATCCAGAGGTGGGAAGCCGGTGCAAGGTTGGTGTCGAGGAGAACCGAAAAGAAACCGTGCGCGAGCAGGGCGGCGCACGCCCCGCCGGCGGCGATGCGGACCGTTGCGGCGAGATCGTTCAGCCGTGGGGAGCCGTCTCCGGCGAGCAGGTTAGGCATCAGTGCCATCGCGTAGAAGACCGCGAGCAAGAGGAGTGCGGGGATACCGTTTTCGGCCGCGACCTCGAGAAGATGGTTGTGGGCGTGTATGCTGACCGGGGCCTGTCCGTAGTAGTGGGTGAACACGTCGGGATTCCTGAAGAAGGGGTACTCCGCGATGAAGGAGCCGGGCCCAAATCCGAGAAGGGGTCGGGCTTGAGTCATGCGGAGGGCCGCGGCATACACGTACAGTCTCCAGCCGGTCGTGCCGCTCTCGAGGGTTCTGAGGACGAGGTTGCGGGGGAAGGGTATTGCTGTGCCGATGGCGCCGACGAGGAGGACTGCGCACGTGAGGATAATCAGCTTCTTGCGGAATGTGCCCGGGGTGCAGGCAAGCAGGACATAGGCTCCTCCTGCCCAGGCGCCGACGGCAGCGCCGCGCGAGCCGCTGAACCAGACGCCGGAGGCTGCAAGGAGGAAGAGGATCGAGGAGAGGATTGCGTGCCTGCGCTGTTCCTTCTTGAGAAAATGCAGCATCAGCGGCATGCAGAGGACGCAGATGGCCGCCATGTATCCACCAAAGAGATTGACGTTGCCCATTGACCGTCCGATTCGGCTTTGAACGAGAAACTTGGGGATATCGATGACGGATTGAAGCGCGAACTCCTTGACGACCACTGCGATTGCGGACAGTGCCCAGACCGCAACGACCCAGAGCGGTCGGGTGTCGCTGCGGGCAAAATTGAGCGTGACAAGAAACAGCGTTGCGAGAAGGAGCCATCTGTAGGCGTCTTCGATGCCGAGAGGGACGCAGGGGGGACGGCATGCCGTGATGGACAGCGCGACAAGGATGAGAAATCCCGCCAGGGGGAGATAGAGGGGGGACGCGAAGAACCTGTGCGTGCCGCTGGCCATCCAGCGGACGAGAATGCACGCGAGCGCAAGGAGGACGATGACAGATGCGGCGGCATCCTGCCTCATCAGCACGGCCTGTTTCATCGGGATTACGATTGCGGGAACGACCCCGAAGAGCAGCAATACCGCGACGAACGGGGCGGCGGTGAGACTCTGAATATTCCGGATAGGACGCACGGCGGAAGTGTACGAAAGAGGCGAAGATGTGTCAATCGGCTTGACATTGCCCGGTGGTCCTGCTATTGTTCGGGCCGCTCGGTAACCGGGGCGATTAGCTCAGTTGGCTAGAGCGCTACCTCGACACGGTAGAAGTCACAGGTTCGAGTCCTGTATCGCCCACCAGATGCGTGATCTGCATGTCAGAGAACGTGAACGAGGAGAGGCAAGGGTAGGGTAGAGAACCGGAACTACATGGCAGAAGTCATCTTGCGCAGTGGGCCGCCGGTTACCGTCGACGACGGGACGGCAGTCGCTGAAGTCCTGTCCTCGGACCACGAAGGCGCCTGCAAAGACGCTGTTGCGGCGGTTGTCAACGGCCGGCTGGTGGACATTTCGTACAAGCTCTTCGGGAACGCGGAGATAGAGCCCGTTTCCAAGGGGGATCCCCGGGCGCTCGGAGTGCTACGTCACAGCACCTCGCACGTGATGGCGGCCGCGGTAAAACGGATGTTCCCCGATGCGAAGTTCGCCATCGGGCCGGATATCGAGGACGGCTTCTACTACGACTTCGATCTTTCCAGAACGCTCTCGAACGACGATCTCGGGGCGATCGAAAAGGAGATGGCCAGGGTGGCCAAGAAGAACCATCGCTTCGAGAGATCGGAGATGTCCCGGGCGGATGCGATTCGGGAGATGAAGGCTGCGGGCCAGGAGTACAAGGTTGAGCTTCTCGAGGAGATCGAGGACGATATCGTGAGCTTCTACGCATGCGGCGAGTTCACCGATCTGTGCGTCGGGCCTCACCTGAAGAACACGTCGCAGATCAGGCACTTCAGGCTGCTGAGCGTGGCGGGCGCGTACTGGCGGGGGGACGAGAACCGGAAGATGCTGCAGCGTATCTATGGGACCGCGTTCTTTTCGAGGGAGGATCTGGACGATCATCTGAGAAAGCTGGAAGAGGCGGAGAAGCGCGATCATCGGAAGCTCGGCGTCGCGCTGGACCTCTTTCATATGGATGGCGAAGTGGGTCCGGGCCTTCCGCTGTGGCATCCCAAGGGAGCGCTGGTGAGAAAGATAATGGAGGATTTCTGGCGGGATGAGCACCTGAAGGGCGGATACGAGCTCGTGATCACTCCTCATATTGCCCGGTACGCGCTCTGGGAGAAGAGCGGGCATACCGAGTTCTTTGCCGAGAACATGTATTCCCCGATGGAGGTGGATAACAACAAGTACCTGGTGAAGCCGATGAACTGTCCGTTGCATCTGCTGATCTACAAGAGCAGGATGCGGAGCTACCGGGACCTTCCGATACGGTGGGCGGAACTGGGCACGGTGTACCGGTACGAGAAGTCGGGGGTCCTTCACGGGCTCAATCGGGTGAGGGGCTTCACTCAGGATGACGCGCACCTCATCTTCCGGGAGGGTCAGATGGACGAGGAGATCGAGAGAGTCATCTCGTTCTGCGTGCGCATGCTGCGATCCTTCGGGTTCACCGACTACGCGATCTACCTGAGCACGATGCCGGAGGAGCATATCGGTGAGGATGCCGCGTGGGAGAGGGCAACCGTGGCGCTGAGGCGGGGTCTCGAAAAGGTCGGTCTGCCGTTCGAGGAGGATGAAGGGGCCGGAGCCTTCTATGGACCGAAGATTGACATCAAGATAAAGGACGCGCTGGGAAGGGAGTGGCAGTGCTCGACGATTCAGCTTGATTTCAACGAGCCGGAACGGTTTGATATAACCTACATAGGCGAGGACGGGGGGCAGCACCGCCCAGTGATGATACACCGAGCGCTATTGGGGTCTATCGAGAGATTCTTCGGTGTTATGCTCGAGCATTACGGAGGGCTTTTCCCGTTGTGGCTGGCGCCTATGCAGGCTACGGTGCTGCCGGTGACCAGCGCTCAGGACGAGTACGCTGAAGAGGTGCGCCGTGACCTGCAGGAACGGGGTATACGAGCGGAATCGGACCTCGGAAGAGGGAAGATCGGGCACAAGATTCGGGACGCTACGATGGAAAAGATTCCTTACATGCTTGTCGTGGGGCCGAAGGAGGTCGAGAGCGGAACGGTATCCGTGCGGCACGTGAAGGACGGAGACATGGGGGCCAGGTCGCTGGATGACTTCATCGCGGAAGTTGAGGACCTGGTCGAAAACCGAAGCACGTGGGATGAGAGGGGGTGATAAGGGATCGAAAAAGAACTTGCTGTCAACAGGCGTATCAGGGCGAAGAAGGTACGTGCTATAGATGACGACGGCGCGCAGATCGGCATCGTCCTCACGGAGAAGGTGCTTGAGAT
>CAYMFW010000197.1:0-8648 GCA_964389785.1 uncultured Planctomycetota bacterium | reverse complement strand
CAAACATAGAGAAGGAAGAGAAGGGCACAATTTCTACCCCAGCGGCTTCTACCAGGCGAGTCGTACCCACGTCCTTTGTGGAACGCACGCGTTCAAGCTGCGCAGGATTCGCCCGTCCGGGGCTCTCTGGGAGGGTTTGTGTTGTGTTTCGTTTGGGCGGCCGTTGCCCGATGAAGATCGGCTTTACGGAACCCGGGGTACAAAAGTACCCCAGGTACTGGTACCCCCAAGGGGAGTCGGACCCCTGTGACCAGACTGAGAATCTCTAAGCATGGTCGAGATCGGGTGGCAATGCGGTCATCGGGCATTGGCAGGCACAGGATTGCAGTCATAATCATACGAACTCGAATAAGGAATCCGGCCACAACCCAAGCTCCGTAAGCACGGGCACACCTTCCCGGTTACCTCGGGCGAAATCGACGACGCGCCCTTTGAACCATTCCTGCAACTTCTGGAGACGGGCTTCGAGCTGCGATTGAACGCCGAACTTCCCCGCAAACATGCAGCCAACCGACTGGACCAAGAACCGCGTGAAGTGCAGGAACGCATAAAGGTGGGCCTTGTGCTCGGCTTCGTCGTCGTTGAAACGCAGCTCAAGTTGAATGCCCTGAGCGTCGGAGATGCCGCGCTGAGCATGACGGAAGTAGTATCGCGGATTACTGTGCATGAAGTCGTCGTTGATTTTGGATAGAACATACCTGATGTTCTTACTGTTGGGCAGACTATGTGAGATCAGGGCTTTTCCTTCATATGCTTTCTTGTATGCCTTTCGGTTCTCCTCTTTGTTTTCCCAGACATGGGCGAACTCAGGGTCGTCCATCCATTTCCCGATAATCAAAGAGGCCTCGACTGCTGGGCGAAGGAGAGCCCAACCGTCGTAGGAACGAAAGCCCGAGATTGACTCGAATGAGTTGAGGAATTGCCGATTCATGATCATGAGCCAGGGCAGCAAGCTGACGTGAGTGTGTCCCTTGTCGTCCCTTGCCTTCGAAACAACGCGCGAGATGCTCTCAAGTCGGCCTATCGTTTCGGCGAAAGCCGACAGCTCCTCCCGGAAGTTGAGAAGAAAGATCTCCCGATTGGTGCTTCGAACGGCATGATCCTCAAGTACGGGGTTCTGCATGCTTTTCGACCTCCTCCTGGCAGATCATACGGGAAGCGAGCGACCATTTCAAACCGGGAAGTGCATACCGGTACATGACCCCGAATGAAAAAGAGGGGCGGAGCAAGGGACCTGAATCCCTTTGCCCCACCCCTTCAAGCGTGTCACGTATGTGTCACGCACTGCAGTCCCTAGTGGGCGCTTTTCAGGGCCTTCACAGCCTGCGTGAAAACTGCAAGCTATGTAATGCGATGTAACTTGGAGTAATGCGGTGTAAAAAGGCGCGGATTTTAAGTCCCTTGCGTCTGCCGGTTCCGCCACACGCCCGTGGATAATGTAACTCTTTTGCGGGGAAAGAGAAAGCCCCTTTTCCCGGCTCCGGAATTTTCTTGGAATCCCGGGCGAAAACCCATTAACATCACCTGTCTGCCGGTTAATAGTGGTGCGGAGGCAGAAAACCGTGAATGAACCCGAATTGAAGGAACTCGCGATCAAGGCCGCGGAGGGCGATATCGACGCCGCCGAGGACCTGATGCGCGGCGCGCACGATCACATCTTCGGGCTCCTCTATCTACTCGGGGTGCCTCACGAGGACGCGGACGACATCGGGCAGGATATCGCCCTGCAGATATATACCAGCCTCCCCAAGTACGACCGGTCCAAGCCGTTTCTGCCGTGGATGAGAAGCATCGTCCGGCACGTCACGTCCAACTTCTGGAGAAGCAGTACCCGCGAGGAGAAACGGATGAGCGCCTTCCAGGAGTACGTGACGGAGGAGCTGGCGCCGGCGGCGGCCGGCGACATATTGGACCTTCGTATCGATACTCTTACTCGCTGCGTGGAGCGGCTGAAGGAAAAACATCGGGCGATGGTTCGACTCCGCTACTTCGAGAACCTGAAGACGGAGGAGATATCCGAGAAGGTCGGCCTGACGGCGCTGAGCGTGAGGACGATCCTGGTGAAGGTGCGCAGAGCGCTGCGGACATGCGTGGAACGTGCAGAGCCGCGTCCGGCGGGACAGGAATCATGAACGGGCTGAACGAAAAGGAATTCGGCGTCCTCCTGGACAAGTGCCTGGAGGGGTCGGCGTCTCCCTCCGAGGAGGCGCGGGTGATCGACGCGGCGCGCTTCTCGGAAGAGCTGAAGGCGGTACTGATCGAACAGCTCGGCGAGGATATCGCCCTGAAGTGCATGGCCCGGGACGACGACGCGTTCGCAGCCGGATTCAGAAACGTGATATGCCGCAAAGGAAAGACGGAGGTCTTCGCCGTCGGGTTCCGGAAAAAGGCGGAGCGGGCGGCCCCGCGGAGAAAACGTGCACGTGGACTCCCGCGATTCGTCTACTGGGCGGCCGCCGCGTGCGTGCTCGCGGTGATCGGACTGTACTCGCTGACGCGTCGTCCCTCCCCCACCGGGCCGACGGAGATCACTACCGCATCCCTGACGGAAAGCCAGAAGAAGCTGGTCGAGTCCGCCGCGGGACCCAGGACAACGGACGACCTCTGGAACCTTCGAGAGCTCGCACATGCCGCCTGCAGGGAGGAACTCGAGAGGGGCAGCGAATGCGACCTGAGACGGTTCTGCCTCTTCGGCATCACTTCCAGCCTGACGGCAAATCCCAAGACTGACGGCCAGTGCGACGATCTCCGGTTCCTGGTCGACGCCGCCTCGTCTTCTCCCGGAGAAAAGACCGCCCTCTCCCCTCTCCTGGACTCGCTGAGCCCGATCGGGGTGGCGGAGGCGGGGCAGGACGGCGGGCCCTTGCCGGCCGATCATGAACGCATGAGAGCAGGGTATGCCGCCGCGCGGAAGGCGGCATCCGAACGGTACTACGACCGGTGGAATGCCCACATCTCGGCGCTGATTCAGGAGAGCGGAAAGCGGGGCCAGACCGCTCTGAGAGACGCGTATCTGTTCGAGCTGTTCTACGTTACCTTCTACGAACGGGGACTGGCGTCCAAGGCGCTCAATCGATACCGGTACGCGGAGGAGAAGGGCGAGCTCCCCGAGGGTCCCTGCACGGACTACTTCCGGAAGCTGCTTCCCGAGATCGAGCGGATGGCGGAGCGGGAGAGGAAGCTCGAGTCGAATGTCACGTTCAGAGCGGCATCGTTCGAGCAGGGCAGGAAGAGCAGGTGGCGGATTCAGAAACCGGGCTCCAAGAGGTCCGAGGTCCCCGGGATGCTCCGTGACTACGGCGCGATCGCTCAGCTGAACGACGAGGTTCCCTTCGCCGTCGTTCAGCTCGGTAACCGGCGCTTCTCCGAGGCGGTCCTCACCTGCCAGGTGCGTCTGATATCCCGGGGCAAGGGAGCGGTGGAGCATCCGCGCGCCGGCAACTACGTCATGTTCCCCAATGCGAAGTCGAATTTCGGCCAGACGTCCATACTGTTCGAAGGCCAATGGGCCTGGATTCGCACCCGCTTCAAGTATGTCGGCGGCGGAGCGTGGACGATCACTTCCTGGGGACAGACGGAAGGATTTCAGCCGTACGACTTCAGGAGCGTCCCGGAAAAGGATCTGTCCAAGACGTCGAAGATGCTGGTATCGACGAGCCGTGAACAGAGTCTGGACGATCTCCCCGAAACCGGAATCCTCATGCTCGCGACGAAGCATACGGCCGCGGAATGGCGGGCGCTCAGCCTGGAGATCATCAAGTAATGGTTACCAAAACGAGCATATCGGCCGTGTTCGGACTGGACGTGTTGTCGGTCGCGTGCCTGTGGCTGGCCGGGGTGACGGAACCGCTGTTCTTCGCGGGTATCACGGTTGTCTCTCATATCCTGGTGTGCGCGGCAGTTGTCCGAACGATAGCCAGGTTCCTTCCCGTTCCCGACGGCGAGCACGCGAAGGGCTCGCCCGGCTACGACCGGTGGCAGGCGCAGGCGTTCGTGCTGATCATAAGCTGCAACCTGTTCGACCGGTGGCTGCCGGTCCTGGTGCGGGCCCAGTGGTACATGCTGTTCGGGGCCCCGTGGCCCCACAGCGCCCGGGTTGCCGGCCGGGTACTGGACTGTCCCCTGGTCGATATAGAGGAAGACGCCCTGCTCGGAATCGAATGCCTGGTGACCGCCCACTACGAGACGGCTGACGGCATACGAGTCGGAAGGGTGAAGATCGGCAGGAACGCGACCGTCGGCATGAGGGCGGTGGTGCTTCCCGGCGTCACGGTCGAAGACGATGCGATCGTGGCGGCCTCGGCGCTCGTTCCTTCCGGCCGCCGGATACCGTCCGGCGAAACCTGGGCGGGCATCCCCGCGAGACGGCTCGCACGCCGTTCGGCAAAGATTGCCCTTCCGGGAAGGCTCGAAACGCAGGAAGTCGCGTAGGTTTCACACGATTCCCACGCCCCCCTTGACAGGCCCGTTAATCGGGGTATCATTCCCCTAGCTGCTGTCGGAAAATGACAAATTCGCTTGAGGGGAGGGGTGCAGGGTTGCCTATCACCAGGTTATGCCCCGGCTGCGGGAAGGCCAACCAGGTCGCCGTCACACAGGTGGGGACGAAGGTTCGATGCTACGCGTGCGGCGACGAGTTCAAGGTGAAGAGCTCGGACACCACCGTGCGCCGCCGCCCTTCGAAGCCGCATCCCAAGATACCGCCGATACCCAAGGTGAGCCCGGCGCTCGCGATCGAGAACGCGGAACGGGAACTCAAACGGAGCAAGCCCCCTCCGGACGTGAAATTCGACGATCCGCGGATCGAGGTGCTCGAGGACAAATCCGATTCGGTCGAAGAGGTGAAGGAAGAGGACAAGGCGACGGAGAAGGTCCGAAAGTCGAGTTTCCCGGGAATGTCGAGGAGGAGACGGGAAAGGGAAGCGGCGACGGAACCGGCGCCCATCGTCCAGGCGGCGCCTCGTCCCCCGGCGAATGTGAGACGCGGCTTCAACCGGCTCGGGGTGGTGCTGGGGATTGCGGTATCCGTCTTCTACCTGCTCCTCGACTCCGACCATCTGATAGGATGGTCGTCGGCGAAGATCGTGGCTCCCGCGATAGACAAGTACATCCTCGCCGCCGCCTCCGCGGCCGTGCTGTTCCTGACGACCTGGCTGGTACTGCGTCTCGCCGGCTGGGCGGCGAAGGGTTTCCAGCCGGACGAGTAGCCTCCGGTCAGTCCTTTCCGACCTGCTCCACCCGATCGAAGAATTCCTTCTGGAGAACGGGCGCGACGTCGTCGTTCTTCACCGCCTTTATAAAGTCGGCCAGCGAGTCGACGACAAGCTGGCGCATGGCCACCCCCTTCTCCAGTGTGGCGATGCTGCCCTTGCCCGCGTAGTGCTCCGGGTAGCTGCTGTACCAGGAGACACCGGTGCGGCAGTACGGCACGTGGTTGAGCCGTCCGAGATTCCTGCCGCCGTCCTCGGGGATCCTGTCCATGTGGACCAGCTCTTTGTGATTGGCCAGCGAAATGCTCGTTTCGGGATCGCCCGCGTGACCGGAGGGGCCGGCCATCTTCCGGTATTCCTTCTCACGCTCCTCATCCAGCCGCGCCGTCTGCAGGTACACGCAGTACGGCTTCTCCTCCCACAGGCTGCACTGGGCCATGAATTCGAGCAGGCGGGTGTTTCCACCGTGCGCGTTGTATATCACGATCTTCCCGAAGCCGTTGCGGCCGATCTCGTCGAAGACGCCCTGGATGAGGTCGACGAGGAGCGTCGGCTTTATCGTGACGGTGCCCGGAAAGCACCGCGCCTCGTAGATCTGACCGAAGTAGAACGGGGGGAAGACCACGGCCGGCTCTTTCTCCGCCGCGAGGCACGAGATCTTGTGTCCGTTCATGAAATCGGTGCCGAGAGGGAGATGTTCCCCGTGTTTCTCTATGACTCCCATCCCGATCACGCAGACGCCCGTTTCCTTCACGGCCGCCGCAAAATCCTCCGACGTCAAGTGTTCCCAGCGCATATTACCTCCTCTAGTTCTTCGCACCCGCGTTGATGACGGGGTGTTGCCGAGCGGGTTCGTGGTTCGACGGACGGGCCGAAGGCCCTTCCTTGGTCCGTCGAACCGCGCCCTCGCCCTTCGGCAGGCTCAGGGCCCCGAGCCCTGTCGAGGGGAAAGCGCCCCATTCGATCGATGGGCGCCGAGAATGAGCTCGGAAAGACCCCGTCATCAACCAAGAAACTCCAGCAGCAGCTTCAGCAGATCCGTCTGAGTGACTATCCCCACCACCTCTCCCTTTTCGACCACCGGGAGGGCTCCTATCTTGTGTTTGGTCATGAGCTGCACGACGTGCTTCAGGTCGCTTTCCGGAACCAGTATGGCCGGGTTTTCGGTCATGATATCCCCCACCTTGATGTGTTCCGGGATATGCTCGATTCCCGCCTCTTCCATTTCGTGGTGCGACACGGTCATGACGAGCCGGAGGTCCCGGTCCGAGACGATACCGGCGAGCTTTCCCCCCTTCACGACGGGAATGTGCCGGAACCCGCCCTCTCTCATCATCGCGTACGCCTCGCGGGCGGTCGCGTCCACCTCGACGGTGTTGACATCTCTTATCATCACGTTCGCGATGTTCATTCACCCTCCTCCACCCCGAAGAGCGCCCCGGCGAATCCTTCCGGATCGAACGACTCCAGGTCCTCAATGCCCTCCCCCACGCCGACCAGCTTGACCGGGACGTCCACCTCGTTGCGCACGGCCAGCAGCATGCCGCCCTTGGCGGTGCTGTCGAACTTCGCCAGCACGATACCGGTGAGTTCGATCGTCTCGTTGAACAGCTTCGCCTGGGAGAGTGCATTCTGACCGACGGTGGCGTCCAGGACGAGCAGCACCTCGTGCGGCGCGCCCGGCACCCTCTGGGACGCCACGCGACTGATCTTGCCCAGTTCCTTCATCAGGTTGGCCTTCGTCTGGAGACGGCCGGCGGTGTCCATGATGACGTAATCGATGCCGCGGGCCCGGGCGGCGTCGAGCGCGTCGTAGACGACCGCGGACGGGTCGCTTCCCATCGCGTGCTTCACGATCCCGGCGTCCACCCTCTTCGCCCAGACGTCGAGCTGTTCGATCGCCGCCGGACGGAAGGTGTCGCTCGCGGCCAGCAGGACCTTTGCCCCCTCGTTCTTCAGCTTGTAGGCCAGCTTTCCTATCGTGGTGGTCTTGCCGCTTCCGTTCACGCCGGCGACCAGGATCACCGTCGGGGGCGATTCCGCCTTCTTCAGGGAGCTGTCGCCTGCCGACAGGATGCGGGCGACCTCTGCCCGGAGAAGCTGCAGCACGTCCGAGGAGTCGAAATCCTTTTCCTTCGAGGCCTCCTCTATTTTCGAAACGAGCCGATCGGCCGTGTCCACCCCCACGTCCGCGGCGATGAGAATCTCCGTCAGCTCATCGAGGGTATCGGCATCGATCCGGCCGCCGCGAAACAGGCTCAGCACCTTCCCGGCGATGGCCTCCCGCGCCTTGCTCAGACGCCGGGCCAGTCTCCCTATGACGGAGAGCACCATACCTACTCGCCCCTGCTGCGGTATATGCTGTCCACGATGCCGTTTATGAACGAAGGGGAATCGGCGTCTCCGAATTCCTTCGCCAGCTCGATTGCCTCGTCCATAGCGACCTTGGGAGGGATGTCGTCGACGAACAGAAGCTCGTACGAGGCGATTCGAAGCACGTTCCGATCCACGGTCGCCATCCTCTTGATGTCCCAGTTTTCCGACCACTTGGCGATCTCGGCGTCCAGCTCTTCACGCTTCTCGACGCAGCCGGTGATCAGCGACTTGGCGTACGAGGCCGACTCGCCCGGCTCGGAGGACAGGAATTCCTCCATCACGGGCAGCACATCAACGCCTCTGATGTCGATCTGGTAAAGAAATTGAAGGGCGAGAATCCTCGCCCTTCTCTTGCCGTGCATATCGGTTGCCGCCTCAGTTAAGGGCCGTCAAATCTTGGAGAAGAGATCGGCCATCTCGAGAGCCGCCTCCGCCGCCTGGTACCCTTTGTTTCCGGCCTTGGTGCCCGAGCGCTCCATGGCCTGCTCGAGCGTATCGCACGTGATGACGCCCAGCACCACCGGAATCTCGGCGTTCAGGGCCACCTGGGCGACGCCCTTGGTCACCTCGGACGCGATATACTCGAAATGAGGCGTCCCGCCGCGGATGACCGCCCCGAGACAGATGACCGCGTCGTGCTTCTTGCCTTCCGCCAGCTTGCGCGCCACCGCCGGTATCTCGAACGACCCCGGCACCCAGACCACGTCTATACCGTCCGCCTTCACCCCGTGCCGGGTCAGACAGTCCTGCGCCCCCTCCAGCAGCTTGCCGGAGAACAGCTCGTTGAAGCGGCTCACCACCACGACGAACTTCCGCCCCTTGCCCTCGAGATTTCCCTTAACGTCTTTCGTCATATCTATTCCTCCCTGTACCGGACCCGGTATGCTACCACAGGTTCGGCGTGCGTGTCTCTACTGCAGGAAGAGCGCCAGGGCTTCCTCCCTGTCGTCCGCCAGCCTGAACAGCTGGGTAAGCCCCAGGAGATCGAATACCTCCCTGACGCTTTCGCGGGGATTCACCAGCACCACCTCACCGCTGTGCTCCTTCGCCTCCGAGAGGGCC
>CAYMFW010000196.1:0-8728 GCA_964389785.1 uncultured Planctomycetota bacterium | reverse complement strand
ATCGCAGCTGACCCCCGCTTCGTCTATCAGCGTCTCTATTCCCGCGTAGATCGCGCCCTTGGCGAGCTGCACCTCGCGGATATCGCGTTGAGTGAGTACCACCCGGCCGCCCTCGGCCTCCGTGGAGAGTGCGAATCCGGGCTGTCCTTCGCTCTCGAATATCCTGCGCCTCACGGGGTCCGGAACGGATTTCGGGGCCTCCTCCGCCGGCAGAATCTTGCCCGTCTGATCGACGATCCCCAGATTCAGCAGTTCGGCCACTGCGTCTATCAGCCCGCTTCCGCATATTCCTCGGGGTGCGTCGCCGCCCACCGTGTTGACCAGGACGTCGTCGTGAATCACTACCTTCTCGATCGCGCCCGGCATGGCCCTCATACCCTGGGAGATCCTGGCGCCTTCGAAGGCGGGACCGGCCGCGGTCGAACAGCATCGCAGTTCGTCACGGTTTCCCAGCGCGATTTCTCCGTTCGTTCCTATGTCTACGGCGAGCTTCAGCGCGTCGCTGGAGAAGATGCCTGTCGAGAGGACCACCGCTACCGTGTCCGAGCCGACGAACCCGGACACGTTGGAGAGCACGTACACCAGCCCCTTCGGGTTGATCGAAAGTCCCACCTCCGAGGCCGGGGTGCGGACCGATTCGTCCACGACGGAGGGATAGGGGGCCTGGGCGATGAATGTGGGGTCTATGCCGAGAAGCAGGTGCGTCATCGTCGTGTTGCCGGCGACCGTCACCTCGTAGATATTGGACGTGGCGACGCCGTGCGCGACGGCCAGCTCGCCGAGTATGTCGTTGAGGCATTCCAGTATCGCGTCCCGGAGCTCCCGCAGTCCTTTCGCCGTCGAGGCATGCTCTATCCGGGACACCACGTCGTCGCCGTAGGATACCTGCGGGTTGGTGCGGGAGGCCGCCCTGAGCCGCCTGCCGGTGGTGAGATCGGTCAGGCTGCCCACCACCGTGGTGGTTCCCACGTCGAATGCGGCGCCCACAAGTGCGCCCGAGGTGTCTCCCGGCTCTATCGTTACGATCTCGCCGCAGTCGAGGACCGCGGTGATCCGGCGATCATTCTCTCGAAGCATCCGGGGCAGATCGCGCGCCGCGTGCAGAGGAACGGACGGAGCCCCGAGCGCGGCGAGCACTCGTTCCTGATCGCTCTTGATATCGTCCAGGCTCGGCTCGAGCACCTGCACGCATCTCTTCTCGAGACACGGTTCGAACGCCGCCTCGCCCTCCTCATCGGAGAGGATCTTCTGTTCGAAGAATCGGCTGGCGTACGGTATCTCGATCACCGTATTGGAGGTGACTTTCGACTGGCACGCGAGCCGGAAGCCGGCGTCCAGCTCCTCCTTCGAAAACGTCTTCGCGGCGCCTGCGGAGGGCTCGATGTCCCCCTTCACGACGCGGACCCGGCACTTGCCGCAGGTGCCCTTCCCTCCGCAGGGGGTATCTATCACGATGCCGGCGTCACCGGCCGCCTCGAGGATCGAGGTGCCCTTGAGAACGTGAACGGAAAGTCCCTCCGGCTGGAAGGTGACTTTGCAGGAATCGCTCACGTCTGTTTCCGCCCGGATGACGCGACGCCCAGGGCCTTAACGACCACCGATCCGCCCTTGATGCCGACGAAGAGCCCCAGTGCGACCAGTATGGCCCCGACCGACGCCAGCAGTGCGTTCGGTCCATTGGTTCCGAGGACCCCCAGGAATCCCAGCTCCTTGTAGACCAGCGCTCCCATCGCGGTCACGAACACCAGCGCGGCCGGTATCGCCGCGAACTTCCAGGATCTCCCGCGGCGAAGCAGGTACACGGTGACGACTATGAACACCATCGCGGCGATCAGCTGGTTGGAGGAGCCGAATATCGGCCATATCGCATTCCAGTTGCCGAGGGCGAGCGCGCCGGCGGCGACCCCGACCGCCAGGGTTGCGATGTAGCGGTTCTTCATGGGGGTGATGCCGAAGGTGTCTCCCAGCAGCTCGCCGCACACGTACCGGGTGATTCTCGTCGCGCTGTCCAGCGTGGTCATCACAAACGTCTTCAGCATCGTGATGCCTATCAGCATCCCGAGTGAGCCGAAGATAGGTGCGGTGAGGCGGCCGTACCCGTGGCCGAAGGTGACGATCGCCCCCTTCCCAGACATCAGGGTCTGGTAGACGTACACTTCCTGCCCTTCGGGGGCCTTCGTCCAGAAGAGGCCCGCGCTGACGGCGATGAGCGCGAGCACGGCGAGTGCGCATTCCATGATCATCGCGCCGTATCCGATGCGCCGTCCGTTGCCCATCCTGCTTAGCTGTTTCGACGTGGTGCCGCTCGCCACGAGACTGTGAAACCCGGATATCGCGCCGCAGGCGATCACCACGAACAGCATCGGCCACATTATGCCCTCCTTGGCGTTGCTGAACGCTATCACCGGGGGTGTGTGCAGTGGCTCGCCGGACACCATTATTCCGAGGAATCCGAAGAGCATGCCGAAGAAGAGCACCCCGGCAGCACGGTCACGGGAAGGACCGCCGCGACCATTCCGTAGATCAGAAGAATCACCGTCCACCACGCGGCGGGACTCTGAACCAGCTGCCGGACGGACTCCGACGCGTTCGGGGCGAGGTCTTTGATCAAGGGCTTGATGTCCACCGGCACTCCGTAGCCCAGCCATATCAGTCCGAACAGCATCGCCAGTCCGATGAGCGTGTTGAGCCAGATGGGGATGCGCGTCCTGTACACCAGGAATCCCACGAAGAGCGCGACGAAGACGAGTCCGAAGGTGGGAATCACGACCTGGGGCGTGGTCGCCAGCGTGACTCCCGCCACCGCCGCGAAGACGGCAACCACCAGGATGAGCGTCAGCAGAACGAAAATGCTGAAGACGATCTTTCCCGACTTACCGAAGGCGGACTCGCTCAGGTCTCCCACCGTTCTTCCCTTGTTCTCCGCCGAGAGCATCAGAGAACAATAGTCGTGCACCGCGCCGAAGAAGATGCCTCCGACAACGATCCACAGCGCCGCCGGGAGCCACCCCCAGCACATGCACGCCACCACCGGGCCGATAATCGGGGCCGCGCCCGCGATCGAGGCGAAGTGGTGTCCGAAGAGCACCGTCCAGTGTTTGACGGGAACGTAGTCGACGCCGTCGTTGATCTCCACGGCGGGAGTCGGCTTGCCCAGGTCGGCGCCGAACCAGCGTTCCACCCTCCGGCTGTAGATCGCGTACCCCAGGCCGAGGGTCGCAAGCGTGATAACCGCGAGCAGAATGGAATTCATTGCAGCTTCTCCACCAGCTCGGCGACGCGCCTGCCCATGTCCTTGCACTGTGTGGCGCTTCTCTTGTCCGGCGCGCCTATCGCCACAGCGCCGTAATGGTCGCCGTGCGGGTCCCCCTGCACCACCATGCCGTGTATCAGCATCGCCTGCAGCAGCGCGACGATCGCCGTTTCGTTGCCCCCGCCGACATTCGCCGACGAGCAGAACGCGGCGCCGACCTTGCCGTCCAGCTTGCCGTGCAGCTGAACGGAGTCGTCCAGGAGCTTCTTGATGTCCGCGGACATCAGTCCGTAGTAACACGGGGTGCCGATCACGATGCCGTCGTAGTCCAGAAGCTCCTGCGGCTTCACCGAAGACACCTTCTTGCGCGTCACCTCGACGCCGGCGTCCGCCAGGCTCTTCTCGACCAATTCCGACATCTTCTCGGTGTTGCCCGTTCTGGACGAGTGGACCACGATCACCTTCGCCATATTCCACCTCCCTGCTTCTCAATGACCTTCCGGAGCGAAGTTTCCGGTTGGAGCGCTATTATGGCAATGGTCCCATGTGATTACAAGATTGACCGAAAGGCTTCGATAGGCAGTTTTCTATAACCGAAGGGGTTGATAGGAAGCCACTTGTGAGTATAATTATACGTATGGATGACTACGGTTTCCGAGACGTCGGTGAGACATGCGGGGTCTGCCGGAAGACCTTCGGGAAGGAGGAGGATCTCTTCTCCGGACTGAGCAGGCAGCAGGAGAAGTTCGAGCGGCTGGACTTCTGCGATTCGTGCTGGCAGGCTGTCGATAAGGGCACCCTCTTCTGCTTCTGGAAGAGGAAACCCAGGATCAAGGAGACTCAGCCGACGGTGGACGGAAACGTCGTCTTCGACATATTCCAGCGTTTGGAGAGCTCCGACGAACGACACGACCGGAATTTCAGGTATATCCTGGCGCTTTTGCTGATGAGACGCAAACGGCTGAAGTTCCTCGACGTGGAACGAGCGGAACACGGTGAGTTCCTGGTTCTGGAGGACCGTCAGCTCGACGGCGTGAAGTACCGGCTGCTCGATCCCGGCATGAGCGAAGAGGAGATGCAGAAGGCGAAGGACGAGGTGGATAAGCTGTTCTCTGTGAACGTGGACAAGGAAGAGCCGGAGGACGGAGCGAAGACGGAAGGCGAGACCGAAGCAGAGGCCGCGTCCGAGGTGCAGGCGAGCCCCGCCGTTGTGGAAGGGTCTGCTGACACCGGGGAGATCGAAGGAGGTGAAGGATCCTCTACGATCGAGGCGCCCGCAGCCATTGAGGACACGATACCGAATGACGAGGCAAACGATGGACAGAGCGTATCAGAAGTGCATAAATCCTGATTGCAAAAAGACCTACGGAGTCCTCGAGACGCTTCACGGCTGTCCCGCCTGCGGCAACCTTCTCGACGCGTGCTATGACTGGAACCAGGTGCCGCTTCCCGGGAAGCTGTCCGCATTCTCGGAGCGCTGGGGGCAGAGGGACGATCCGCTGAACCGCAGCGGGGTATGGCGGTTTCGCGAGCTGCTCTATTTCGACGAGGGCAAGAACGTCGTAACGATGGGGGAGGCCAACACCGCGCCGTTCCGCTCTGACGCAGCGGCAGAGTTCCTCGGCAAGGACTCGGGTTCCGTCTTTCTCCAGCACGAGGGGTACAACCCCACCGGTTCCTTCAAGGACAACGGTATGACGGCCGCGTTCACCCACGCGAAGATGGTCGGCGCGTCCCGCGTGGCCTGCGCGTCCACCGGAAACACCTCCGCATCCATGGCGGCCTACGCCGCGCTGTCCGGCGGCACCGAGGCGGTGATATTCATCGGGAGCGGCAAGATCGCGTATGGCAAGCTCTGTCAGGCGATGGGATACGGCGGAAAGGTGATTCAGATACGGGGCAACTTCGACGACGCGATGGCCCGGGTGGCCGAGGCGTGCAAGAGCGAGGGAATCTACCTGATGAACTCGGTGAACCCGTTCCGCCTGGAGGGCCAGAAATCCATCATGCTTCGTGCCCTGGAGGGGCTGGGCTGGGAGGTCCCTGACTGGATAGTGGTGCCGGGGGGCAATCTGGGAAACAGCTCCGCCTTCGGCAAGGCGTTTCTCGAGCTGAAGGAAGTCGGGCTGCTGGACCGGGTGCCGCGGATCGCTATCATTGTATCTGAAGGTGCCAGCACGCTTTACGATCTCACGGAAGACGGGCTTTGCTGGAATGACGGGAGAGTTGACGATGGCAAGGTGCGGGATTACTATCATGAGATGCAGGAATCGGGCCGCAGGCCCAATACCCTCGCGAGCGCGATCGAGATAAGCATCCCGGTGAACCTGAAGAAGGCGCTGAGGGCGCTGGACGTGACGGATGGCGTCGTCAGAAAGGTCCCGGACGAGGCGATCCTGGACAGCCAGGCGGTCCTTGGCCGGGGCGGATTCGGCTGTGAGCCGGCTTCCGCTGCAACGGTGGCCGGAACACGCGTATTAGTGGAAGAAGGGGTCATCGGAAAGGCGGAGAGAATCGTTTGTATACTTACCGGCCATATGCTGAAGGACCCGGACGCGATCGTGGGCTATAACTCCTTTGAGGGAGAGGAGTTCGAGGGGAAGTTCGCGAAATACGACGTCAGGAGCGCTCGATACGCCAACAGGCCCATCACGGTCGATAATGATATAGACGAGATACTTAAGCTCTTGTAGGGGGAAAGTATGAAACGCTTCATGATTCTGGTACTGGTGGCCGTCGGCCTGGGAGTCAGCGTTCTCATCTACACGGGCCGAAGCGTGAGTGACGTGCTGCCCCTCTCCTTCCTCAGAAAGCTGCTTCCGTCCAGGTCGGCGAAACAGCGCGAGGAGTTGAAGGGCCCGTCCGTCCAGAAGTTCAGTCTTGCAGACAAGAACCAGAAGTTCCAGAAGCCGGCCATCTCCCCCGACATTCCCAAACCGGTCGACGACAAGAGCGCGTCCTCCGGTGAAGGCACCCAGGTTGCCATGATCGACAACACCGGAGACTCGTCGGGAAACGCGGCCGTGAATCCACGGGAAGAAGCGAAACGGCTTCTTGAGGAGGCGAAGAAGCTGCTGAAGGAGGGCAAGACGGGCCAGGCGAACGTAAAACTCAAACATGTGCAGGACCTCAGGTGCGACGACGAGCAGAAACGGGAAGCCGAGAAGCTTGCGAACAAGGCGGTGCCGCTCTTCGGAAAGGTTTTCGGCCTGGAGTCCGAGCCGATGGACGGTGCAAAGACATTCAATCTGGACGGCGGCGGAGAGATACACGGCTGGATAGCGAAGGAGGACGCCCGAAGCGTAACGGTGAAGCTGGAGGACGGCGGTCAGGTCGTTCTGCAGAGAGAGGACATCTCGCGAACGGTTTCCCTCACGAGCACCGAGCGGCGCGCGAAGGTTACGGTCGAGTACCTCGATAAGAAGGAAAAGGTCGAGAAGAACGACGCGTTGGGAAATTACGACCTGGCGGAGTTCTGCAGGAAGAGAGGGTTGAACGAGGAAGCAGGGAACCACCTCGAAAAAGCCTTTGAACTGAACAACGATGTGCGGCAATCCGTTCGGGACCGTGAGGCAAAGAACCTGTACATGCTGGCCGTCTACTTCGGGTCCCTCGGCAAGGGCGGCAAGGAGAAAGAGTACGAGGCGAAGCTGAAGAGCAGCTATCCGGATAGCCGGTATCTGGCGATGATCGGCGAGGAAGTGAAGATGCCGGAGCCGGAACCCGTTGCCCCCAAGGCGAAGAAGAAGACGGAAAAGAATACGGGCTCGAAAGAGGTGCCGGTGGCGACCGGGAAGCCTCCGAAGAAGCACGGCTCGACTCCCAAGGTCGACACGACGAACACAACTCCTCGCACGTCGCCGCCGCCGATTCCGCACTCGATGAGCGGGGCGAGTGGCACATATGAGGCCCAGGCGAACAAGCATTACCAGGAAGGGCTCAATCTGTACCGGCAGTCTCTGCCGCTTCTCAAGTCGGGATCGCGGAGCTTCGACGGCGTGAACAAGCGGGCCATGAACGAATTCCAGAAGGCGGTGGACTGCTACCAGAAGGCCAAATCATCTGGCAAGGCCAGCTCGAATATAGACGCCAAGATGGCGCAGGCCAACAGTCTCAAGTACGGCTGCTACAAGATGGCCCGGGTCCGCTAAATCGGATACAGGCATGATAGCGGCCGAAGGCCGGTTCCTCTCCCGGAGCATTCGGCTTCAATACACTTGACTCTTTCCGCCGAACGTGTAGTATGTAGGCGAATACCGCGGGGTGGAGCAGTCAGGTAGCTCGTCGGGCTCATAACCCGGAGGTCGGAGGTTCAAATCCTCCCCCCGCTACCAGAAGGATCGTCGCGTGCCTCTTGAAAGAGGCGCGCGGCGTTTTCTTTGCTCTCACCCGGCAGTGCAACTTCCTTCAGTGAGAACTGCTTGAAGGCAGATTCCTCCTTCACGAATGCGGAATACCTGAAAGGAAGATGCCAAACATAATGGGCAACTGTATCGGGAAGGTAGCCATGTCGAACGCGACGGAAACGGGAAGCAACAGTAGGAATGGATAGGCCCAGTTCGTGCGGTACGTCCGTCTCGGCAAGGTGATGACTACGACATCATCACCCTCCGTTTCGGGGATATCCATGCGGGCGTAGAGAACGCAGGGGTCGTAGCGGTTCACTCGGTCGAGACGGTCCGCATTCTCGGGGAACCTGTCGAGGCGAGGAAGACGCAATCCTTGGGGCATGGCTAGATCGAGGTCTTCGTCGCCGTAGATGCGCGGGATCTGGTGCTCGACCATGTCCCGGGTCCGCAGCCCTCGCCAGCGGCGGACTTGCGTCTGCAAGAATCCGTCGGTCAGTCTGTGCACGTTGAGTCCTGCGATGCGCTCGGATACCACTCCCCTGTTGCGTGCGCCGCGGGTGCCTGCGACGTACGTCTCCGGAGGGACACCCTTCGGGAGACGGTCCGCAATCATACCGCTCGTCAGATGGATCCATCTCCGTTTCTGAACGGTCCTTCCGAAAAGAGTGCGCGCGGTGACGTCGACGTGGTAGCTGATGGAGAGCCTCTTCCGCTCACTGTTGAGCAGGAGCTTGTCGATGGGTCCCTTCTCGGAACAGACGGTCCGAGGGCACTCCGTTCTCAGGCCTACGGATCTGATTGCCATGGTTGCGAGGCATCCGTTCGAACAAAGAACGACAGCCGTCAGCAGCAGTGCCGCAGTCAACGAGCCGATGCTTCTCATTTTCCGCCCTCCTTTCTTCCGGCAGTTGAGATGCCGGTAGTAATGCAGGAGGCGTGCCAGATCGAGAGAGACATCATAAGTTATTTCTCGATAATGAGGTGCGGCGGTTTCATGAGGGGCGGCCGGGGCAGCAGGTTAAGTGAATTGACATGCAATGTGCACGGGCTGTACGCTAGGCGTACAACGTGCCTAAATAGCCGTTCGTGAAAAGGAAACATATTCGCAAGTGCAAGTAGAACAGAG
>CAYMFW010000195.1:0-8773 GCA_964389785.1 uncultured Planctomycetota bacterium | reverse complement strand
GTTGGCGACCACGTACTTCAGATCCCACACGTCGTCGTAGCCGGCATAGTTCGCGTTCCCCAGCGTGCGCGGGTTGTTCGTAACGGTGATGTCCACGTCCGCGCTCAGCATCGATTTCTGCTCCACCTCGATCTCGCGGTCGTCTTCCTTGGTGCTGATGAGCGTGGGCAGCTTTCCCTCGACGGCCTGGACGGGATACTCCTCGTCCTTCCAGAACGATTCCGAGATCACCCGCTCCTGGCCCTCGTCCCCCTTCAGGAGAAGCTGCCGCGTCACCCATGTTCTGTCTCTGGTGTGGCGCACCGAGAGCTCCCTCTGCTCGTGGGGGTAACCCCATTTCATCAGGACGGCGGAGCGATTGCGCTCGGTGATGCGGCCGTGCTCGTGCTCGAAGGTGTCCGCCTGGTATATCAGCGCGACGATGAACAAACGCGTCATCACGAATATGAGGGCGATCTTGAAGATCCCGGTTCCCAGGTCGGCAAGCGTTCCGCGCCACCCCCTCCTCTCGCGCATCCGCTCGAGCGACTCGCGGAACGAGCTGCTGGAGTACGCCGCGAGCACAAGGGTGATCAGGACCAGGGAAGAGGCGAGAGAGATTCGCAGCACGCCGGTGCCGAAGAATGTTCTGAGGGTATACATGAAGGTCTCGTACATCGTCACTTCCTCCGTCGCATAAGGGCCCGGGACTCCCGCGCAGCAGGCTTCATCTTCGACAAGAATAGCACCACGCCGCGACGCTCGCAAGGGGTCTCCTTGACCCCCGCTCCCGCCCGCCCTAGAATGCTCCATGATCAACTGGCTCGCCGTGCTGTCCTGCATCGGGGCGCTCTGGCCCCGGCATTCGGCGGTCTCGTTACGGAGTAACGTGCTGCGATGAAGCATAGACAGATACTGAGCTGGATAGCACCACTGCTTGTCGTCGCAGGGGCGGCGGTTCTCGCGGCTGCCCCCGTCGCCGAACCGGTAACCGTGGATCCCCCCAAGGGAGCGCTGGTCTTCGAGGCGGAGCTCTATTCGGAAACGAACTACGGCTGGGAGGTCCACCGGGACCCGGCCTGCTCCGGAGGCGCGTACATCCACGCGAAAGAGGGCATCGCCAACGGCCCGGGCCAGATAAACAACAGGATCTTCAACTTCTATGACATCCAGGAGGGCACCGAATTCACCTATCTCAAACATCATTTCAACCTTCCCGAAGACGGCACCTACTACGTCTACGGCCTGATGTTCACCACCGGGTCTCACTGCTCCAACTGCATCGTCGTCGGGGTGGACAGAGGAGGGCCGAGCGGCCGCGGCTACAGCTACAGCGGCTGGAACATGAGCAACAACACCCCCTTTCGCTGGGTGTGGACCCGGGCGGGAACCGCGCCGGTGCGCCTGAAGGCCGGAGATCACTATCTGCATTCATACCTGCACGAGGACGGCATCCGCGTGGACCAGTTCGCCCTCAGCCCCGTTCCCCTGCAGGGCGGCCGGGCCTACAAGCCGAACCTCGTCACCAACGACGGAACCGCCTTCCGGAAGAAAGCCGGTCCTCCCGTACACCTCACGTTCGATCTGAAATCCATGGTCGTTACGCCCGGGATGAAGCTCGACTGCCGGCTCGCCATTCGAAAACTGCGGCCCACGAAAGGTCCCGCGACGATTCGGATCACCCTGAAGGAAGCCGGCGAGAACGGCGCCGACCTGCACATCGGACCCTATAATATGGAACTGTCCGAACTGCAGGAGCTGAGTTTCCTCCCGCTCGACTTCAGCACGCACGACCTCGGCAAACTGCCGCCCCGTGAATACCTGCTGACGGCGGACGCGATAGCGGGGGACGGGAAGGTTCTCGCGCAATGCCGGGTCCCGCTGATGCGTCCCTTCACGTGGCAGGTGTACGGCCCCCTGCCGTACCTCAGTAACGACCAGCCGGGACCCCTGGACGCCGACGCCGAACCCGGCGCCGACGCCAGGCTCAAGTGGGGGCCGTTCGCGGATTCAAGCTGGGACCACCTTGGAGTCATGGATTTCGGGCTTCAGGCAACCGGCAACAGCCTTCACGCGCCTGAAAAGGTAACCGCCTACGCGCGCACCGAAATAGTCGTCCCCGAAACGGATGAGTACCTGTTGAAGATACAGTCCGACGACCAGATGCTCCTCTGGATCGACGGGAAAGAAGTCTATCGCCACAACAGGCAGTCCCCCGTCACGCGCTCCGTCCAGAGACTGAAACTCCGGCTGGAGAAGGGACCGCACCGCGTGCGCATCCGCGTCAATAACCGCGCCTTCGAAAAGCAGGGCGACGGACGGTGGCAGGCCTCCCTGCGATTCCGCACCAGGGATGATCTGCTCTCCGACGTGCGGGGACTTCCCTGAGAAGTGGGTGAAGGAGAGGGAGGGGGAGGAAGGGGACAGATAACTCAATTACCTGAAAGGTCTTCCAGCCAAGAAATCCTCAAGGTACGATCGAGAACAGCCGCCCGACCCCACTATTCAAGATTCTTGCCGAAAACCGCCAGGAATTTTAGAACACCAGGGGCCCCGTGCGTCTATATATATGTGCAGAATGTGTCCCTCAGGGACGTTCTTAACTTAATTACTTAACTCCGTCCCTGAGAACCTATAGAATGCAGAAACACGCCGGAAGGAGGTGTCGGATGACAAGGACGATCGTCGTTCTTGCCGTACTGCTGCTCTCGGGCTGTATGTTCTCCCCTCGGATGCTCGCCGCGGATCCCCCCGCCGAAAACCCCGCCGAGAACCCCATGGAGAAAAACGTCACCCAGGGCGCTCTCAGGATAAAGACCGAAGGGGGCATCGTCGAATGCCCTCTGACGCACACCGACGTGAAAGCCGACATCTCCGGCTTCATCGCCAGGGTGAAGGTGACGCAGACCTTCCGCAACCCCCTCGACGAGAAGATCGAGGCGGTGTACGTTTTCCCGCTTCCGCACAAGTCCGCGGTGGACGAGATGACCATGATAATCGGCAACAAGCGCATCGTTGGCATCATCAAGCGCCGCGCGGAGGCCAGGGAGATCTACGAGCAGGCGCTGATGCAGGGGCTCACCGCCGCTCTCCTGGAGCAGGAGCGCCCCAATATATTCACGCAGTCGGTCGGGAACATAGAGCCGAAGGGTGAGGTCCGGATAGAAATCTCCTACGTGGACGTGCTCGAATACGACATGGGCGTGTACCGCTTCCATTTCCCGATGGTCGTCGGGCCCCGCTTCATGCCGGGCGCGCCGACGTCGAAAGTCCCGGACATGCCCGAGGAACTGAAGGGAAAGGTCGGCGAGCTGGACAAAACCCTCGTCAAGGAACGGGAAAAGAAGCCGAAAGGCACCGGCTGGTCCCCCGACACCGACCGGGTACCCGACGCGTCGCGCATCAGCCCTCCGGTGCTCAAGCCGGGCTTCCGCAACGGTCACGACATATCCCTCTCCGTCCGGCTGGAAGCGGGCGTTCCCATCCAGGACATCGAATCCGTGAACCACAAGGCGGAGATCGAGCGGATCGGCAAGGGGGGAGCCGTCGCGGCGCTTTCCCCGGACGACTCGGTCCCCAACAAGGATTTCGTCCTCAAGTACGGCGTGATGGGCAAGAAGCCGGAGATGGCGGTGCTGTGTCACTCGCCGGAAGGCGGCGAGGGCTACCTTATGCTCATGGTCCAGCCCCGCGAGGACGAGCGCCTGAAGAAGACGCCCCCGCGCGAGATCACCTTCCTGATAGACGTCTCCGGGTCGATGCGCGGCGCGCCGACCGAGAAGGTGAAGCAGGCGATGAAGGGCATGCTGAAGCTCTGCAACGAGAAGGACACCCTGCAGGTGATCACGTTCGCCGGAAGCACGAACAAGCTCTTCGAGAAGCCCGTTCCCGCCTCCTCCGAAAACATCAACAAGGCGCTCACGTTCACAGGTAAGATCCGCGGCGGCGGAGGCACGCAAATGCTGAAGGGAATCAAGGCGGCGATAAACGATCCGCTGGATGAAGAGCGGGTCCGCATCGTGATGATGCTCACGGACGGCTTCATAGGGAACGAGGCCGAGATCATCGCCGAGGTGGGGCGGCACTGCGGCGACAGGATCCGGTTCTGGTGCATAGGCATGGGGACCTCCGTCAACAGGTTCCTCGTCGACGGCGTGGCCAGGCAGGGCGGCGGCATGGGAAAGATACTCTCCCTCAACGAGGACGCCGGCCCCCTGGTGAAGGAAGTGATGTTCCGCATACACCGGGCCCAGCTCGCGAAGGTGAATATAGACTGGGGCAAGCTGCCGGTGTGGGACACGTATCCCACCACGATCCCGGAGCTGTGGGCGGGACGGCCCGTCATCGTGTACGGAAGGTACGAGGCATCCGAAGGCGGCGAGTACACCATCACGGTGAGCGGTAATGCCGAAGGCGAGCCGGTGAGCTGGCCGGTGACGATCGTCGTCCCTTCCGAGGAGGAGGAACACGCCGTTCTCTCCAAGGTCTGGGCGAGAAACAGCATAGAAGACCTGATGCAGCAGACCTACTACGCGGGCTCCCCCGAAGTGGAGGAGGAGGTAACCCGCATCGCCCTCGAGTACAAACTGATGAGCCAGTACACCAGCTTCGTGGCGGTGGACCAGAGCGAGGCGGCGAAGACCGCCGTCAAAGCCCGCCCGCCGCGACGCATGCTGGTTCCCGTGCCCCTGCCCGAGGGAACGAGCTACGAGGGCTTCTTCGGCGCGGAAAGGGGTGGTGAAGCGAAGATGGATGTACTCTGCTGCTTGGCGGCCCCCGAGCCGACCGGACGGGCGGGCTCGTACGGCGGCGGGGGTGGGAGAATCAACTCGATGGCGAAGAGCAGCGTCCCCGCCCGCGCTTCGGCCGCGCTCGAATTCCGTCGGGGCATGCAGAAGAGGGACATCGGAGGATTCCTGTACTCGCGGGGGAGGCAGGGCGGCTTGGACAGCGCAATTGGGGCAGGCGGAGGCGGCGCCCGTTTCAGACTCGTCAGAGATTATGTCGAGCTGAAAGAAGTTGACAAGAAACTCAGCGGCAGCTGGTCGCAGTCCGCGAAGGTCCTCGAAGAGCACGCGCAGGACGTCCGCAACTCGGCCAAGAAGGCTTTCGACAGAGCGAAGGAGCTCGAGATGGAAGGGAAGCTCCTCGATGCCCGCGCCATGTATGCCTGGGCGTACATGCTCGACACGGCATACGGCAACCTGCACTACAGGATGTCGGTTCTGGCGAGCTTTCCCCTGGAGGCCCTGGAGAGGCTCGACGGTGTCCTCCTCGATTCGTGGAAAAAGGAGATTCCTCGGCTCGCGGAAACCCTGGATATCGTGATCCGCGACAAGTCCGTATTGGAGGTCCTGGACGCCGTCGTAAAGGCCACCAGGCTTTCCCTGACGGTGACGCCGGGAAGTCTTCAGGATGCCTGCGCCGTCACCGCAAGCCCGGAGATGCGCGTGAGCTACCTGGACCTGCGCGGTGCGACGGCCGCACAGGCGCTTGACTGGATACTCCGCCCGGCCCGAATGACCTGGCGCGTGGAGAACGGGGCCGTCACGGTCGAAACCGTCAGGCGCGGCGCTCTGGAATCGGGATGGGTGTACGACGCGACCGCCGTCGCCCTTCCCCTGCCCGAAGAGATGGAAGGAATGGTGGACAACGCCCGGCGCATAGAGACGGCCAAGAAGTGCGCCGGCGACTTCATGGGCGGCGTTCGCGTCTCCCTCTCCCTGAGCAAGGAGAAGGCGGTGTGGTTCGCCCCGGGACAGATCCTCATCCTCGCCGACGCGAAGACGCACGAATCGGCCCGGAAGCTCCTGGCCGACCTCGCGGACCCGAAGGCATCCCTCCCCGGCGACCTCGCGGCGCTCCACAAGAAGACCGTCGAGCGCGCGAAACAGAGGAAGAACATGGTTGCGAAGATCGCGGAGGTGAAAGCGAAATCGGAGATAATGGAAACCATGTCCGAGCACGGCCTGCGCCTGGTCTCGGCGGCCGCGGGAGGCACGCTCGATCTCGAAGCCCTCACCGAGCTGCAGATCGCCTGGAGCCGTCCCGAGACGGCCGACATGCTGAAGAAACCCGGAAACAACATCATGATGCGCACCCTCTGGGCAATGGTGGAATCCGCCGGGGCGCTCCCCGGGGAGAAGGAGCTCGCCGAGCTGGCAAAGAAGGCGCAGACCGCCGCCAGGGAATCCGCCGGCAAGACCATCGAGGTGCTGGGAGAGCGGCCCTCCGACGAACAGCAGTCAGCCGCGGTGTACGCGGCGCTGGCCTACCCGGCCGACAGGGATTTTACCGCTAAGGTGCACAAAGCCGTCGTCATCGAGTACGGCGGCAGGGGAATGACCGGGGCGGTGGGAGCGGCGGCGGTTCTCCTGGCGGCGGATAAGCAGGCCGGGTTCGATACGCTGGCCGACGCCCTGGCAGGCGCCCAGTCGATCGTCCGCGGCCAGGACAAGGTGCTTCTCATCGCCCTGGCCTGCAGGAAAGCGGGAGGGGAGATATGGAAGAGGTTCCGCATGGAAGCCGGGAACATCCTCGGGAACCAGATTCTTCCGGGAAGCGTCGTGGTCCTCGTCAACCGTCTGGGCAGGACGCCTCTCCCGACCCTCTGAACAATGAACGGGGTCAGGCCTTGGAACGGGGTCAGGCCTTGCGTTTTGCGCGAAGGCTTAACTCCTCGTCTGGGAATGGGAAACGGTTGAGAAAGCAAGCTCATCGGGGTATGATATGAACATAACTGGGGGTATATTAAGGTATGAGTACGAAAGACGTAGCTATACACTCGATTGAGTCGCTTCCCGAAGATGCGTCGTGGGATGATATTCAGGAGCGAATCAACTTCATCGCGGGGGTGCGCAAGGGCCTTCGGGAGCTTGATGAAGGGAAGGGCATTCCTCACCATAAGGTTAGAGAAGAGTTTGAGGAATGGCTTTCAAGCCAGACTGGGCCCCTCAGGCCCGTCTCGATCTCTGGGACCTCCTTTCGTACATTTCGGAATCCAATCGGCAGACTGCGGTAGACTTCGGCTTGGGGGTATTTGGCGCGGTTGAGCGCCTAACGGAATTCCCAGAATCCGGCAGAATGGTGCCTGAATTTCAGGACCCAGCAATACGAGAAATCATTCGCAGGCCATGTCGAATTGTGTACAGGCTGAAGCGCGACGAGAGCCTGGTCGAGATCGCGCGCGGATCTGGCACGCTGCGAGAGGCATCCCTGAAATCTAAGATTGCCAACAATGGGTTCACTTGACCGTCGCTTACGCAACGGCAAGTGAACCCGGACGTTGAGGCCGAAAACCGGGCCGAGGTCCGTCTCAACTACCGGGGCTGTTGAAAAAGCCCCTACCACACCAGATGAAAACGGCAACAACATGAGCGTCTTGGCGGTATAATAGTAGCCGGGGGTAGGGAATGATGAAACATTGCCTCATCGAAGGATTATGAGGAAGCGACCCGTGGCGCTTGCGATCGGAGCCGTTCTGCTTTCCGGTTGCTTCGCACTACCCGAAGCGCGTTATCTCACGTTCCAGGATCTTGCGAGTTCCAGGGAATCCCAAGGCCAGTTGTTACTGTTCGTGGAGAAGTACGTCGTACGCGAGGATACCAATACTCATAATATCCATTTGGAGAGATTCTGCGCTTTTGATGTGCACAACGGTCAGAAATATCGCATTCCGTTCAGAACAACGATAGAGCAGATAGGAAGCTCTCGGACCAGGACGGAAATCGCGTTCAATCCCAAGAAAGCTTGGCTGGCCAGCACGATTATGAGGGAGTTCGGCAGGGAGGAGCGTCCGACGAAAGAGAAATTCGTGGAAGCGAAAATCGAATGGAGCTATGGGAGGCAATCTTCAGCCGTCATCCTAGAAGCGCAGCCACCGGGAAGACCCGAGACCAGGATTGTCACCTTCGATCGTTACGGCGGTTCTGGTTGAAGTATGTCGCAAAATCGAAAGGAACGAAGGAGTAAAGCCGGGAATTGGCCCGAGATGCGATTCAACCACCACACCACATGAAGTCTCGCACACCTACCGTGCCCTCAAAAACTCCCTCTTCATCAGCGCCCATTCATCAGCAGGCCGGCGAGCTCCTTCACCTGCTCTTCGCTGCGGAACTTCGATGGGTCCTTGCGATCTCCAGCGCTGACGAGACGCTCCTGGCGAGAGATTCAGGCAGCTCGGAGATCCTTTCGCGAATCTCCTCCTGCGTGACAAGGCCGTGCTTGATAAGAAGCCTCACGAATTTCATGTCCCTCTGACGCCCTGCCGCAAGCTTGCTCACGGCGAGATCGGAAGGGTGCAGACACAGCCCCTTCGCGCCTCCGGTGTTCTCGTTGACCACGGGCACAAGGCGTGTTTCCCAGCTGCCGGGGAGAACCGCTGTTTCGGGACCGACCCCATGGGCGTAGTATCCGAACTCTTCGTGGAACGGCGATAACTCGCCGATGCTCGCATCTATCAAATCTGCTTTCTCCGGCTCGTCGCGCGGATAGAGATCGACTTCCTGAGAAGTCAGAAGTTCCTCCGGAGCATCAGGACAGGCTCCGAGTATGGCCTGGCTTCCCAAGATGATGAACTCGGTGGATTCGGAGATGGCTCCGGCAGCACGGATGATATGCTCAAGATCCTGTCGCCGCATCGCTCGAGAATCTCCGATATACAGCCCAACGCTCCTTGGGACTCAGTGTCCTGCAGAAGGGGGAATTCTGACGAAGCTGCTGCCCGTGTTCGGACTCCTCGAGGAGTGCTTCGCGGACGACTTCCCACGGCTTCTCGAGTATGTGGATCCATTCG
>CAYMFW010000194.1:7693-8778 GCA_964389785.1 uncultured Planctomycetota bacterium | reverse complement strand
AGGGCAGGTTGTCGCGGCGCCCAACAGCGTGACGCCTCACACAAAGTTTGAAGGTGAGGTGTACGTGCTGACGAAGGAAGAGGGCGGAAGACATACGCCATTCTTCAATGGTTATAGACCTCAGTTCTACTTCCGGACGACGGACGTGACCGGAACGGTGACTCTGAAAGGAGCCGAGATGGTGATGCCCGGGGACAACGTGAGTATCGAGGTCGAGCTGATAACGCCGATCGCGATGGAGGAGAACCTTCGATTCGCCATTCGAGAGGGTGGACAGACGGTTGGCGCTGGAGTGGTGGCAAAGGTGCTGGAGTAAACGGTGCGCGAATACGTGAGCCTTCGCTGCGGGGAATGCAGGAACTACAACTATCGAACCAGTCTGGAAACGACTGGGGGATCGAAGCTGGAGCTCGTGAAATACTGCAGGACCTGCAGAAAGCACACCAAGCACCGGTCCAGCAAGAAGTGATGCTGGGAAAACGGCTTGAGTTGTATTTGGAAGGTCTGTAGCTCGAAGTTGGCTAGAGCACCGGTCTCCAAAACCGGGGGTTGAGGGTTCGAGTCCCTCCAGACCTGCCAATTGGCAGGTCGCGGCCCTCGGGAGCTGGCTTGGTTGGCGGAGAGGGCATTGGGGCGACCTGTTCGGAAGGGAACGCCCGGAGAAAATGCCTCGGAAGAGCTTATTCTGAGGGGGCGCGAATCTAGATGCGCCTGACCAGCCGAGTGGTGAAACCCCACGCATGACGCTTCGAGGGGACTTCGTCCGGCTGGTAAAGTGGAAAGTCGAGACGGAGGGCGAGCGAGGTGGCATGGCAAGTGGAGATGCTGAGCGGACGAGTTGGCACGCAAAGTGCAGATGCAGGGTGAACGAGGCCAAGTGGATAGTAGAGGCGCAGGCGAGCAAGATGCCGGGGGAAGAAGAGAGAGGGAAGGAAGAGGCGTAAGGAGGAGCGGAATTGCTGGTGTACAAGAGGGGTAAAGGAAACGTTTCCCGAGGGATCGGGATCGTGGCTTTCGGACTGCTTGCGCTGTTCGGGTGCAGGGAGCTCTACCATATCCTCTTGGATGTCGGGTTGAGGCCGATA
>CAYMFW010000194.1:7476-7683 GCA_964389785.1 uncultured Planctomycetota bacterium | reverse complement strand
ATACCGGTTATGGACTGGGAACTGAGATGGCCTGACCTGATAGTCGGGGCGGTGGCCACCTGCTGTCTGGGAGGCATTTTGCTGCTGCTTAATAATCGGAGAGTTGTGGACTTCCTGTTGGACACGGAGATCGAGCTGAAGAAGGTTTCGTGGTCGCCCAGAAAGCAGCTGATTGGGAATGCGGTGGTAGTCATCGCGTCCGTGATC
>CAYMFW010000194.1:1472-7466 GCA_964389785.1 uncultured Planctomycetota bacterium | reverse complement strand
TCGTACTCGGCCTTTTTATCCTGATCACGGATACGGTGCTCGAAAAGGTCCTGATCAGGCTGTTGTTGGGAATGGGAATGCAGGGTTGATATGTGGTTTGTGGTCAGAGTGCAGACAGGACGTGAAGAGCAGGTGAGGGATATGCTCGACGAGCGCGCCAAGGCGGCGGGTTTCGACGACAGAATCCGAGAGGTGCTTGTTCCTACGGAGAAGATATCGGAGATCAAGGGTGGGAAGAAGCAGGTCAAGGAGCGGAAGATCTATCCGGGATACGTGTTGGTTAACATTGAGCCGGACGAGAGAGGAGAGGTGCCCGATGATGTATGGTACTTCGTGAGAAGCGTGCCGTGTCTGGGGGACTTCGTAGGCCCGGGCAGGAAGCCGACTCCTATGGCGCAGCACGAGATCGACCGAGTCCTCGCTGAGGTGCGCAGCCAGGAGGAGAAACCGAAGCTGCCTGTGCGCTTCAAGGTGGGTGACGGGGTGCGCATTAATGACGGCCCGTTCGAGAATTTCGATGGCAGTGTGGTGGACGTGAACCCGGAGAAGGGTATCGTGAAGGTGGTGGTGAGCATTTTCGGGAGATCGACTCCAGTGGAATTGGAGTACTGGCAGGTCGAGGGGGTCTAGATTGAAGTCGTTGTGTCTCGAGAACTGGGATAGCGAAAGTTTGAGTTTTGGGGATTCGGATCTCGAGAACTGGGATCGCGAAAGTTCGAGTCTTAGGGATTGGAATTGCGAGAATTCGGATCACGGGAGTTCAGATCGGGTGAGTGTAGATCGGGGAGGGTTGGGCTGGGGGCGTTTCGGTAGACAGTGTTTGGGTCGAGGATGAGCAAATGGCGAAAGACATAATGGCAAAAGTGAAGCTTCAGATACCGGGAGGTCAGGCGACGCCGGCTCCTCCAGTCGGTCCGGCTCTCGGCCAGCACGGCGTGAACATTGGAGAGTTTGTCAGTCGATTCAACGAAGAGACGAAGGATTCGCAGGGAACGATTATCCCCGTCGAAATAACGATATTCGTAGATCGCTCCTTCGAGATGATAAAGAAGTCGCCACCGGCTGCGGTGCTGCTGAAGCAGGCTGCCCAGATTGCTAAGGGAAGCGCGGATGCTAAGAGGGAGATGGTGGGGCAGGTGACACGGGAGCAGGTCGAAAGAATAGCGGAAACGAAGAAGGCCGATCTTAACGCTGTCGACGTGGACTCGGCGGTTAAGATCATCGCGGGTACAGCACGAAGCATGGGTATAGAGGTCGTTGACGGTGGGTAGTAAACGGCACAAGGAAAACCAGGCGCTTGTTGACAGATCCAGGGAGTACGAGCTGGAAGAGGCCGTGCAGATCTTGAAGTCGGTCTGCGGCGCGAAGTTTGACGAGTCGATCGAAGTGTCTGTGAAGCTCGGGATTGATGCGAAGAAGAGCGATCAGAACGTCCGGGGAGCGGTGGTGCTGCCGAACGGTACCGGCAAGGCGTCTCGGGTGATAGTGTTTGCGGAAGGGCCTGCGGCCGATGAGGGCAAGGAAGCCGGCGCGGACGAGGTGGGATCCGAGAACTTGGCGAAGAAAGTGGAAGGCGGCTGGCTGGATTTCGATGTCGCCATCGCCCACCCGGCATGTATGAAGTTCGTTGGCAAGCTGGGGAAGCTTCTGGGGCCGCGGGGGCTGATGCCTTCGCCGAAGGCAGGGACGGTGACCGACAAGATCGGCGCCGCAGTGAAGGAATACAAGGCGGGGAAGGTCGAGTTCAGATGCGATTCCGCCGGAAATGTGCGGGTCGCGGTGGGGAAGCTCTCGTTCGATGGGGGAAAGCTGAGCGAGAACGTGACGGCGTTCCTGGAGTACCTGAAAGGGCTGAGGCCCAGCGGGGCCAAGGGAGAGTTCATTCGACGTATTTCGGTCTCTTCTACGATGGGGCCGGGAGTAAGGGTTCGAGTTGCGTAGAGAGATGATGAAATCCGGGATAAAGGTGCGGCATGGGTAGAAGAATACATCCGATGATGGTGGAGGAGACGAAGGCGAAACTTTCCGGGGTGGAGGAGTTCGTTTCCTTCAATCTGACCGGTGTGACTGCTGCGGAAGCCGACGCGCTACGCAAAGACGTGAGGGATGTCGGCGGCTCGGTCATGGTGGTCAAGAACAGTGTGGCCCGGAGGGCGCTCGACGATCTGAAGAAGGAGAACGCTTGCGGAGCGGTTGACGGCCCGACGGCCCTGGCCTGGGGCGGGGATGATGCGATTGTTACCGTGTGTAAGATTCTCGACGAGTGGGCGGTCAAGACCAAACGTTTGGAGCTCAGCGGCGGATGGATGAGCGGCCGTGTACTGTCGGACAAGGACGTAAAGGCACTCGCCAAGATACCTTCGCGGGAGCACCTGCACGCGATGGTTGTGGGAGCCATGGCGGCCCCCATGACGCGTCTCGCATGGGTACTTCAGGGGCTCTTGAGGGGTTTAGCTGTTGTTGTTAAAGGGATTGCCGAGAGGAGGAACGGCGATGGGTAAGAAGGAAGCTGAACAGGCTGTGGAAGAGAAAGCGGCTGAGGCTGAAGAGAAGGCTAGCGACGAGAAGGACGAGAGCGGGGATAGTAAGGCGGATGCGCCGGCGAAGAAGGATGTGTCTGCAGGCGTGCAGAAGATTATCGACGCCGTCAAGAAGATGACGGTGCTGGAACTCTCTGAATTGGTGAAGGCTCTCGAGGAGGAGTTCGGTGTAAGTGCGGCCATGCCGATGATGGCCGGTGTGCCCGCGGGCGGCGGCGGCGGCGCCGAAGAGGAGAAGAGTACTTTCAGCGTGATTCTCAAGGCGGTGGGCGAGAAGAAGATCCCCGTTATCAAGGCGATCCGGGCAGTCACGAATCTGGGGCTGAAGGAAGCGAAGGGGATCGCGGACGCGGTGCCGAAGCCTGTGAAGGAGGGGGTCTCGAAGGAAGATGCCGAGCAGGCGAAGAAGGTTCTGGAGGACGCTGGCGCTACTGTTGAGATTGAGTAGGAGACCTACGTATGGAAACTAGGAACTTCGGGAAAGTTCGAGACGCTATTCCTGTTCCGGTCTTGAACGACCTTCAGAAAGGAAGGTACAAGGAGTTCCTCCAGGATGATGTTCACCCGACGGAACGTAACGACTCGGGGCTGGAGGCTCTTTTCCGCGAAGCATTTCCCATCGAGAGCTATGACGGCAGCTTGAAGCTGGAATATGTCAGGTATGAGATGGGGAGGCCGCGGTACTCCATGGAGGAGTGTCGAAAGCTGGATCTGACGTACGCCAGACCCCTGAAGATCGTCACCCGGCTAAATCTCCCGGAGCCCATCGAGGAGAGTGTATACCTCGGCGAGATGCCGGTGATGATCGGCGGTGGAGAATTCATCATAAACGGCGCGGAACGGGTCGTGGTGGCTCAGTTGCATCGGTCTCCCGGCGTGGATTTCGACGTCGAGGTGCATCCGACCGGGAAGAGGCTGCATTCATGCAGGATCGTGCCTGAGCGGGGAAGCTGGATAGAGATGACCGTGAGCACCAAGGATGTGATAACGGTGAGGATAGACAAGAGCGGCAAGTTTCCCGCCACCTGTCTTCTCCGGGCGCTGGAACCTAACCTCTCCAGCACGGGTGAGATTATCGGGATGTTCTACGAGATTGAGAAGATAGGCCTTTCGAGCGAGCGCGCGGCGGCGAAACTGCGCGGGCGCGTCGCGGCCGAGCACATCGTCAACAGAAAGACCAAAGAGGTGCTTGTTCGGGCGGGCGAGGAGATTCCTGCCGGCATGACGAAAGAGATGCGCGCCGCGGGCGTGAAGTCCGTCGTCGTGATCAAGGATCTTGCCGACCCGCTCGTCGTCAACACGCTCAAGGAAGACAAGACTGATTCCCACGAGAATGCGCTGCTGTGGATTTACTCCCGGCTTCGGCCGGGGAGTCCCTCGAATCTTGAAAAGGCGCAGGGGCTGCTTCACGAGCGCTTCTACGACGTGAATCGGTTCCGTCTGGGCAAGGTGGGGCGGTTCAGACTGAACCGGAAGTTCGACCAACCCGAGAACGAGATGACGATGACGCTCACCCCATCAGACATTGTGAGTTGCATCAAGTACTTCCTTCGCCTGAGAAAAGGAGAGGGGCAGATCGACGATATCGACCACCTCGGGAACAGGCGGCTGCGAACCATTGACGAGCTTCTCGGGGACGAGGTCCGCAAGGGCCTGCTGAAACTGAGACGCACCGTTCAGGAGAGAATGAGTCTCAAGGGAAAGACCGAGCTCACCCCCCGGACGGTAATCAACTACAAGACGGTGTCGGCCGCGATCGACTACTTTTTTGCTCGGAGCGAGCTGTCCCAGCTGGTGGACCAGACGAATCCGCTCGCCCAGCTGACGAATGAGCGGCGGCTGAGCGCCCTGGGGCCCGGCGGGTTGCACCGGAAACGGGCAGGCTTCGAGGTCCGGGACGTGCATCCGTCCCACTACGGCAGGATATGTCCGATCGAGACCCCGGAAGGCACGAATATCGGGCTCATCGTATATCTGAGTCTGTTCGCCAGGGTGGATGACTACGGTTTTCTCGTTACGCCGTATCGGAAGGTATCGAAGGGAAAGATTACGGAGAGGATCGTCAATCTTCGCGCGGACGAGGAAGATGTCCACTGTATCGGGCCGGCGGGCCTGGCTGGCCGCGACGGGACGAGGGGATCGGCGGTGCTTGCCAGAAGAGAGAAGGAGTATGAATACGTGCGTTCCGCGGACGTCGATCTTGCCGACGTGTCCTCCAAGCAGCTCGTCGGGGTCTCCGCGAGCCTGATCCCTTTCCTCGAGCACGACGACGCGAATAGAGCGCTGATGGGATCCAACATGCAGAGACAGTCGCTGCCGCTGCTGACCACGGAGCCTCCTCTGGTCGGGACCGGTATGGAGAAATCGGTCGCGGAGAATTCGACCGTGGTAGTCAGGGCGGAAAAGGGCGGTAAGGTCACGAAGGTGGATTCCTCAGAGATAGTGGTGGATGAGACCGAGAAGTACACGTTGAGGAAGTTTGAAAGGCTGAACGAGGGAATCTCTCTCAATCAACGTCCGATCGTCAAGGAAGGTCAGAAGATCGAGCCGGGGCAGATAATTGCCGATGGTGCCTCCACCAGGAACGGGGAGCTGAGCCTGGGCAAGAACTTTCTCGTGGCCTTCATGAGCTGGGAGGGATGTAACTTCGAGGATGCGATTCTCATCAGCGAGCGGGTCGTCCGGGATGACAAACTCACGTCGGTACACATAGAAGAATTCAGTACCGACGTGCGTGAGACCCAGCTCGGTCGTGAAGAGATCACCCGGGACATTCCCAACGTATCGGAAAGGGCTCTCGGCAACCTGGATGAGATGGGAATCGTGCAGGTCGGTACCAAGGTCGCTGCCGGAGACATCCTCGTGGGCAAGGTCGCTCCGAAGAGCAAGAAGGAACTGTCTCCCGAGGAAAAGCTGCTGCATGCGATATTTGGAAGAGCCGGAGAGGACGTGAAGAACGAATCTCTCTCCCTGCCGTCAGGCACTGAGGGTGTGGTAATGGCGACGGAGAGATACTCTCGAAAGACATCGCTTTCCCCTCAGGAACGCCGGAGCTTCGATAAGGACATTGCCCAGATGGAAGAGACGTTCCGGGCGGAACTGGCAACGAAGCTGCGGGTGCTTGCGCGACAGCTCAAGGATGCGTCCGGCAAGGATTCGCTTGTTTCCAAGACGACGAAGAAGAGGATCGTCCTTTCGCAGCAGCCTACTCTGGCAGACCTCAACGACTTCGAGGAAACGCTTGATGTGGAGAATATCGTGATGCACGCGACGAAGAAAAAGGCGGCGCGGGTCATCTGCGAGAAGGCGATGACGGAGATCGACAGCGTGCGTGACGAATTTGACCGCAAGCTCAAGCGAGTTCGCTGGGGAAGCGAGCTGCCCACGGGCGTGCTCGAGAAGGTGAAGGTATACGTTGCCACTAAGCGAAAGGTGTCCGTGGGGGACAAGCTTT
>CAYMFW010000194.1:0-1462 GCA_964389785.1 uncultured Planctomycetota bacterium | reverse complement strand
GACATGCCGTTCCTGGAGGATGGTACGGCGATAGACATCGTGCTGAATCCTCTAGGGGTGCCCTCCCGGATGAACGTCGGGCAGATACTCGAGACCCATCTCGGGTGGGCCGCGGAGAAGCTGGGCTTCCGTGCTTTCAGTCCTGTGTTCGACGGGATTTCCGAGGACCAGATCAGAGAGCTGTTGCGGGAGGCAGGGCTGCCTGAAGACGGAAAAGCGGTGCTGTACGATGGGCGGACGGGGACGCCGTTCGATCAGAAGGTGACCGTTGGATACATATATATGATGAAGCTCAATCACCTGGTTGACGATAAGGTCCACGCCCGGGCAACCGGCCCCTACAGTCTTATTACACAGCAGCCCTTGGGCGGGAAGTCGAGGTCCGGCGGACAGAGATTCGGCGAAATGGAAGTGTGGGCCCTCGAGGCGTATGGTGCGGCATACATCCTTCAGGAACTCCTGACGGTTAAGAGCGACGATGTAGACGGCAGAAGCCGGATCTACGAAGCCATAGTCAAGGGAGAGAACACGCTGCAGGCGGGTCCCCCGGCTTCCTTCCACGTTCTAGCGAACGAGATACGGGGGCTGGCCTTTGACATGAAGCTCAATAAGCGCGATGTCTTTGGGAGGAGTAAATAGATGAAGGATTTCGAAGACATTAATGACTACAGCTCGGTGACGATAACTATCGCGTCTCCGACGGAGATACGGAAATGGTCGTCCGGCGAGGTGACGAAGCCGGAGACCATCAATTACCGTACTCATCGTCCTGAAAAGGATGGGCTGTTTTGCGAGAGGATATTCGGTCCGGAACGGGATTGGGAGTGCTTCTGCGGCAAGTACAAGGGCATCAAGCACAAGGGTGTCGTGTGTGACCGCTGCGGGGTGAAGATCACCCTCTCGAAGGAGCGGAGATCCCGAATGGGGCACATCAATCTCGCCGCTCCCGTCATCCACATCTGGTTCTTCAAGTCACTTCCCAACCGCCTTGCCACGCTTCTCGGTGTTCCTCCGAAGTCTCTCGAGCGGGTCATCTATTACCAGGACTACATCGTGACGGACCCGGGAAAGACCCCTCTCGAATACCAGCAACTGTTGACGGAAGAGGAGTATCGGGCGGCGAGAGATAACTACGGAAGCGGCTTCAAGGCGGACATGGGGGCGGACTCGGTCCGGACGCTACTCAAGAAGATCAACGTGAACGAGCTCTCGGAAGAGGTGAACGCGGCGTTGGCGGGTACCCGCAGCGTACAGAAGAAGAAGCAGCTGGCCAAGCAGCTGAAACTGGTCGAGGACATCAAGAAATCGGGTACGAAGCCGGACTGGATCATACTTGACGTCGTTCCTGTGATCCCCCCGGATCTGAGGCCGCTGGTGCTTCTGGAGAGCGGAAACTTCGCGACGTCCGACCTGAATGATCTGTACCGGAGAGTCATCAACAGGAACAACAGACTGAAGAAGC
>CAYMFW010000193.1:0-8827 GCA_964389785.1 uncultured Planctomycetota bacterium | reverse complement strand
CAAGGGACGGATCCCATCCACCATCGCCGGCTGGGACGAGGCGCGATTCGGCGCGCTCAGGTGGTCGGACAGCAACACCCCGAAGAAGGCGTACCTGGAACAGATCTGGGGACTGGACGGCAGCTACTGCCGGACCGCGCCCGGGAAGTACCTGACCGACTGCCGTGTGTTCTACTGCCCGGGATGGATGAAGCGCAACACGTCCACCCATCAGAACTACACGCACATGCCCATACTGGAGAGCGTGTTCGGGCTCAAGGGCAACCCCAAGAACTCCAACGCGAACGGCGCGAAGATCGGGTACGTCTGTTTCCTGGCCAAGCTCACTATCGACAGCGTGCCTTCACGCCTGGTCTCCAATTTCAGGCCGCTCAGCGTGTCGTCTCCAGGGGTCTGCTGGATGTTCGCCGATATCATCTCCCCCGGGTCCGCGTACGGCACCCTCGATCCGGAGAAGGCGCCCCACCACGTCGGCACCCGCACGACGAGGTCGATTCCGTTCAACGTCGCCCACGTGGACGGCCACGTCTGCACCCATCAGTACGACCCGACCGCATCGGGCGCGGTGACCGGGAATTACGGCCGCAGTCAGGACATGCCGTACGGCAACACCGTCCACCGGAGGACGCACGCCGGCTTTCCGGGCGAGCAGAAGACCGGGTTCGATACGGATATAGACCGGCTGCGCTAAACGACCGCGCCGCAGCAGAGGCCGGCGCCTCTGAGCGTGGCGAGATTCACCATTCCGTTCCATCTGGTGTAGATTCCCGGATGGACTGCCGCCTCCCGGTTCGACGCCTCCGGGTAGAACTGCATGCTGTTCGTCTCCACGCCCATGATCGTCCCGGCGTGTCTGGCCAGGAGCACGTGCGGGATCTGGGCGAGCATCGGGTTTGTGAGGTCCTGCACCATCAGGTCCATTCCGTGGGCTTTCGCCCAGCACAGTGAGAGCACCGCGCCGGTGAGCGTCTTGCATGTTTTCAGCGCGACGCCGGTCCATCCGAGCGACCTGCCGAGTCTCACCAGCCGCCAGTCGTGGGCGCTTTCGTCCATAAAGAGCGGCTTGCGGGAAGATACGGAGCGCACGTCTATCCGGTGTTCCTCCAGGTCGTAGGGGAACGGCTGTTCCACGTAGAGGATCATGTCGTATATGTCCCCGTGGTCTTTCTCGAGCCGGTCGAGAACGTCGTTCACATACTTCGGCTCGCGCACCGTGCAGTTGAAGTCGGCGGAGAGGTGCGCCGCTCCCTCTTCCCGCGCGATCGTCCCGACCTTCACCAGCCGGTCGTAATCCCACGCCGTGTCCATCCCGGTCAGCTTCACCTTCAGGCACTTCAGTCCGTCGCGCCGTATCCAGTCGGCGAGAAGCACGGGGTAGCCGTCGTCCGGGTCGTCGTCCGACAGCTCGGACTCATCGAGCTTGTCCTTTCCTCCGACGAGGTGCCACGCCGGAAGCGTATCCGGACCCGGCCGCACGAGGAACTCCTCCGGGTAGCGGCCCCGGAAGGAGACGCCGTCGTCACCTTCCAGGAAGTGTGACAGGTCCCGGTTCATGTGGTTCTTGTTGAACGTGTCGAACGTGTACTCGCCGTGCAGATTGCCGTATGCATCATGGATCGCGATGTCGAAGGGTGAACAGCACACCAGCGCGGCCAGGTACGGCATCCTCTCTTCTTCGGCGCGGGGGGCGTTGAACTCATCGATCAGACGCTTCAGTTCGCGTTCCATGAAGGCATGGCCGATCTCCATGGGATGGCCCGTGCCGTCGAACGAGCCCCACGCCCCGGCCAGTACTTCGCAGAACTCCCTGAGCGCCCGGTGCCGCGCCTCATATGAAAGCGAGGAGGGCCACACCCATTGTACGCTGAGCGGCGTCTCGCCCCAGCCCTGGGCGGTGGTTCCCTTCTCGTCCCGCACCCGCACACGCACGCGCGCGCACGTGACGGACGTCAGCGTTTCCGGCCCGAACTTGAGCGGCACACGCGTCTCGACCGGAATAAACTCGACAGAGGGACGTTCGCAAATCAGCAAGTTGCTTCTCCCGTTACCTCGCCTGGAACACCACGCCGAGCGCGCGGTCCGGGTCCTGAAGGATAGCCGAGACCCCCTCGTCCACGTCGTCCAGCGGAATCGTGTGCGTGGTGAGCGCGTCCACGTCGAGCTTTCCTTCCGATATGAGCCGCATGCACAGCTCCAGGTTCGTTTTCGTCGTCCACCGCATGAAGACGGGCGGGTAGTCCGGCCCGTACTCCCACGCCTCGTCGTGATAGCCGGGGCCGGTACGGGACGAGCGGCACATGTCGATATTCGTGCACGTGGAGGGATATGCGAACTTGGTCCCGCCGACCACCACGATCCGGCCCATCGGATGGCCGTCCGGGGAGCGCTTCATGCATTTCGTGATACTGTCCAGCGCCTTCGTCCCGTCGCCGCCGAACGCGAGCACCCCGCCGTCCAGCCCCTTGCCGCCGGTGAACCGTCCGGTCGCCTCCACCTCGTCCTCCTCACCGACCGTCACCACCGCGTCGAGCCCGCACTTCTCCGCCAGCTCCGTCCTGAATCCGATCGTGTCCCAGCCGATGACGTAGCAGCCGGCGAGCTGGTAGAACCGGGCCGCCATGTGCCCCACGATCCCCAGCCCGACCACCGCGACGTATTCCCCCAGCACCGGCGTGCCGCGCCGGAGCGACATAAGGGACGTCGCCGCCAGGTGCCCGTACGCCCCCTGCGCGAACGTTACGTTGTCGGGGAGCTTCACGCACAGGTTGTGCGGCACCACCGTGAAGTCGGTATGAAGGGCGTACCTGCCGCCCATGCACGCGACGCGGTCTCCCGGCGCGAGGTCCATCACACCTTCCCCCGCCTCCAGGACCATGCCCGCGTTGGCGTACCCGAAAGGCTGAGGCTTCGCATCCCCTCCGGAATCACGTTTCTTCTTGAGCGCATGCCATCCCCCCAGCTCCGTGCCCGGGCTCACCAGGGACGCGTGCACCTCCACGGATACGCTCCCCGGCACGAGCTTCGGGATCTCGTCCTCGATCAGCCTAATATGCCCGTCGCCGCACCGTGCGGCCACCTTTCTCCTCGTCGCGGTGAGCATCATGCACCTCCGTTATCAACGAATTTCCTGAAGAACGCCGTCTCCCGCCTGATCGCGGGGATGACGTCGTCGCCGTCTATCTCGAACTCGCAGTGGACGCTGAGCGGGCCGTCGAACCCGATCTCATCGAGGCATTCGAACACGCCCGTCCAGTTCACCATTCCGCCGCCCGCCTCGGGAAGCGTCCTTTTCACCGAGCCGTGGCCGTTCATCGGCACCCGCTCCAGAAGCGCGTCCTTCAGCGAGATGATGCTGACGTACGGCCTGACCATCCCCACCGCGGTGGAGAACTTCTCTCCCTCCGTGATCAGGTGACAGGTATCCAGGTACGCGCCCAGGCATGCCGGGTCGAAGCCGGAGAGCAGATGGGCGAGTGAGCCGGCGTTCAGCCCCATGCACTTGTTGCTGTGGGTGTGATAGCAGATCTTCACGCGGTGCTTCCTCGACAGCTCCTGCCAGCCCTCGAACGCCCCGCGCATCTCGTCCACCTTCTCCTGGTAGTCGTCGTTCTTCGCGTCGAACTGGAAGTACGCCAGCTTCAGCAGGCGGACGTTCGATTCGTCCATCGCCCGGAGCAGCGGCTCGACGGTCGGGTGATCCGGCCAGCGCAATTCGAAGTGGCCGGTGACCATCGGCACGTCCAGCCCGCTTTCCCGCAGGACGCGGCACGCTTCCGGCAGTGTGTCCGTCACGTTGTCCGGCGCGACCGGGAACTCAGGCCGGACGGCCAGGTCGTACCCGTCGATACCGAGCTCCCCGCCCAGCTCCGCAAGCTCCGGCACCGTCTTTTCCTTCAGCCGTTTCGAAAACAGGATCAGCTTCATTTCTCCCTCCTTATGTTCGGGCCTCACGTACGATAGCACCGGGGCATGCGGGAAAAGAATGGACAAACGCCCGAAAAACATGTCATAATGTCCGACATGAAGAGGCTGCAGACGACCGGGGAAGATCGGGACATGCCAACCGCGCACGTTCTCTTTGTGCAGCAATCAGTTATAAAGAAACACCGCTCCACGAATTGGCACCATCACCCATTCTGGCAGGTGGAACTTGTCATTTCGGGCAAACAACTCGTCGGCTTCGGAAGGGAAGCGCTCCCTCTCGACGAAGGCAACATGGTGCTCATTCCGACCGACTGCGGCCACCGGTTCGACTACCCGCATCCGGAGACCGAGACCTGTTCAGTGAAGTTCTCGGTGCGCGGGATGGAGGGAACACCGACACCGGCTGTCGTATCCCCCGGCCCCGAATCGGACGAGATCCGGGACGCCCTGCTGGCGCTTCTTACCCGGGAAGAGCCTGTTCCGGAGCGGAGCGTCCGCATCGTCGAACACCTGCTGGCCGCCCTGGTGGAGCTGCAGTACTGCCCGGAGGGAGAGGAACGGGCGGAGACCGAACTGGTCCGCGCCGTCCGCCAGTACCTGGACGTGCAGGGCGGCGGGCCGGTGACGGTAGCTGACGTCGCCCGCGAAACCGGCTATTCCCGGAGCCGGCTGTCGGAGCTGTTCCACGACCAGGCCGGGGTGACGCTCAAACGGTACATAGACGAGCACCGGGCCGAGGCGGCGGAGGCGCTGCTCCGTTATTCGGACTTCAACTCATCGAGGATCGCGGATACAATGGGGTTTCCGGATCTGTTCACGTTCTCCCGTTTCTTCAAGCGCATGACGGGAGAAAGCCCGCGGGAGTTTCGGAAGCGCGGCGGGCGGACCGGTGCGGCCAGAAGCGGCACCGGAAGCAGGCGGTGAACGCGTTCCAGGAGAGGTCAGACGCGTCGGAACGCTCTTCAACAGAGACAGGTGGGGACAGCCGAGGATGACTGTCCCCACGCCGCGCTCGCCCAACCGGGCGAGGTGAGGATCTCTATCGTGCTCCGCGGAAGCCGGCGGTGCCGATAAAGCAGCCGCCGCCCGAGCCGCCGCCGTCAGAAACGGGATCGAGATTCGATTCCGTCCCCATTTCCGCCTGGACGTCCCAGAGGTCATGACCCAGTTCGTCGGTCTCGGCCTCGTCGAGTATGCCGTCCGCGTCGGTGTCGGCGCTGTCGGGGTCGAGGCCGTGATCGATCTCGAAGGAATCGAGCAGACCGTCACCGTCGGAGTCGCCGTCGTTCAGCCACTCGTCGGGCGCGATCGGGCCTTCCGTAAACTTCAGCGCCGTCACACCGCTGCCGGACGCGGCGGGCCTGACGATGACGATGTAGTTGCTCTTCGCGCCCTGCGCGCCGCCGGAACGGTTGCCTCCGAGCGTCAGATCTCCCGCCGGGAACGTCTTCTCGAACACCTCCAGAGGCGACGAGGGAACGTCCGTGACGGCGACCTGCCCGCCCCTGTACGTCCACGTGCCGTCGTCCAGCCACGAGGGAAGCACGGACCATCTCCTGTCGTAGCAGACGGAGACCACCGCTTCCATTCCCAGCCGCAGCACCAGGTGGTCGGGCTCGGTGACGAGCTTGTCGTTGTTGGCGGTGCGCACCATCACCATGCCGTCCAGACCGGCGTCCAGGGAGGTGATCCGGTAGTTGCGGTCTATGTAGTAGAGCGCGTCCGCCTGAGCCGTCGCCAGGCTGTACGGCCTTCCGGTCGAGACGCTCACGATCGCGACCAGCTCGTCCGTGACGGTGATCGTGATCGTGGCCCGGGCGCTCTGCACCGCTCCGTCGCTCGCGACGAAGGTGAAGCTGTCCTCGCCTGTGAAGCCGGCGTTCGGCGTGTACGTCACGAGTTCGTCTCCGTCGTCGCCGGTCACCGTGCCGTTGGCCGGCGGGGAGACGATCGCGAAGGAGAGCGCGTCGTCGTCCACGTCGTACGCCGAGAGCGTCACGTCCACCGCTCTGTCGAGCGTGGTGGCCGCGCTGCCGTCTCTCGCCACAGGCGCGTCGTTCACCGGCGTCACCGTGATGGTGACCGTCGCGACGTTGCTGTCCGCCCTGCCGTCATCGGCCTTGAAGGTGAATGAATCCTGTCCGCAGTAGTCGCCGTCCGGCTCGTACGTCACGTTCGGCGGCGTGCCCGTCAGCATGCCGTAGCCGGGCTCGGACACTATCTGATAGGACAGGACGTCGCCATCCGCGTCAGTCGCGACGAGCGTGATCGCCTTCGTGGAGTCCTCGTCCATCGTCACCGCCTGGTCCTGCGCCGCCGGCGGTGTATTGGCCAGGACGGTGATCGTCAGGCTGTCGAAGCCCACCGCGCCGTCGCCGTCGAAGACGTAGAGCGTCACCTCGTACACCCCCGGATCGAAGTAGGTGTGGGTAATCGTCTCGCCGTAGTCGGATTCACCGTCCAGATCCCACTCCCAGTCGACTATCGTGCCGTCCGTGTCGTAGGAGCCGGAGCCGTCGAAGTTCACCGTCAGGGGCGCCACCCCGGACGTGACGTCCGCCGCGGCGACCGCGACCGGCGGATCGTTCACCGGCGTCACCGTGACGGACACGGTCGCGACGTTGCTGTCCGCCGTTCCGTCGTTCGCCTTGAACGTGAAGGAATCGCTCCCGTGGTAGTCGGCGTTCGGCGTGTAGGTGACGTCCGGCACCGTTCCGGAGAGCGTCCCGTTCGACGGCTGCGAGACCACGCTGTACGTCAGCGCGTCTCCGTCCGCGTCCGTCGCCCCGAGCGCTATGCCGACCGGCGCGTCCTCGTCGGTCGCGACGCTCTGATCATGGGCCACGGGAGGTGTGTTGCCGCCTCCGCCGCCCGCGAGATCCTCTATCTCCTCGGCGCTCAGCGCGCGGCTGTAGATCCTCATGTCGTCCAGCGAGCCCTTGAACGAATAGCCTCCGCCGGAGTTCCTGCCGAGGTCGAGGGGATAGTTCGTCGCCGTGATCGAGCCGCTCACCTCCACGCTCTCCTTGTCCAGGACCCCGTCTACGTAGATCCTGGCTATCGTCCCGTCGAACGTGCACGCCACGTGGTGCCACTCGTTCAGCGACAGCACGGTATCCCCGAAGAACTGCCGCTCCGGCGCCGCGTACGAGAACCACGGCCAGAGATCGAACCTGATCCGTCCCGAGGACCCGTACCACATCACCGCGTACTGGGCGTTGTAGTTCTTCGACAGCATCATGCCGTAGTTGGTGTAGTTCGGAGCGTTCAGCCAGAAGCATATGCTGATCCGGGACGTCGGGTTCAGGCTGTCGCTGGCGGGCACCCTGACGTAGTCGCTTCCGTCGAAGCTCAGCGCATTCCCCTTCACTCCCGAGACCCACGTTGCGCCGGTCACCGCGCCGTCGTTGCCGTTCTCGCTGGAATCCTGCGCTGTGGCGCCGCTCCCCTCGTCCAGCTTCCAGTACGCCGCCAGTGACGGGTCGATGCCCACCGTGATCGTGACGGTCGCGACGTTCGAGTCCGCCTGGCCGTCGTTCGCGTGGAACGTGAAGCTGTCCGATGCCTCGTAGCCGGAATCGGGCGTGTAGGTGACCGTCCCGGTCGATGGATCGAACTCAGAGAGCGTTCCGTTCGTGGGCTGCGCGTCTATCGCGTACGTGAGAGCGTCGTTCTCCACGTCCGTCGCCACAAGCGTGACTGCAACCGGCGTATCCACGCCTGTAACGACGGTCTGGTCCGCCGCCGCCGGCGCATCGTTCACGGCATTGACGGTGATGGACACCGCCGCAGCGTTACTGTCCGCTTCCCCGTCGTTGGCCTTGAACGTGAAGCCGTCCGGGCCGCTGTAATCGGCGTCCGGGGTGTAGACAACGTCGGGGGCGGAGCCTGAGAGCGTGCCGTTGGAGGGCAGGTTCACGATTGCGTAGGTAAGAGTATCGCCGTCAGGGTCCGTTGCCACAAGCGCAATCGAAACCGCGGTATCCTCGTTCGTCGAGACGGACTGATCCTGCGCCACGGGCGGCTCGTTCGCCGGCTCGTTCACCGTGATCACCACCGAGTCCGACGCGCTGCCTCCCCTGCCGTCCGACACCGTTACCGTCGCCGTGTAGCTGCCCGCCAAGACGTACGTGTGGCTTGGGTTCTGTGCGCTCGTCCCGCCACCGTCGCCGAAGCTCCATTCATAGCTCAGGGAGTCGCCGTCGACGTCGCTGCCGGCCGCGGCGAACTGCACCGCAAGCGGCGCGTCTCCGGATGCGGGATCGGCGGCCGCCGAGACCGTCGGGGCGTCGTTAACCGGCGTCACGGTAATCGATACTGTGGCAACGTTGGAGTCCGCCTGGCCGTCGTTCGCCTTGAACGTGAAGGAGTCGCTCCCGTAGTAGTTCGCGTTCGGGGTGTAGGTGACGTCGGGCGCAGTGCCCGAGAGCGTCCCGTTCGACGGCTGCGAGACGATGCTGTACGTGAGCGCGTCCCCGTCTGCGTCCGCAGCCCCGAGCGTTACGACCTTCACGGTGTCTTCGGTCGTCGTCACGCTCTGGTCCTGAGCCACGGGAGGGGTGTTCTCGCCTCCGCCCCCGGCAAGGTTCTCTATCTCCTGAGCGCTCAGGGCGCGGCTGTAGACCCTCACGTCGTCCAGCATACCCTTGTACCCATAGCTGCTGCCGTTGCCCCCGAGAGTCAGAGTATTCGTGGTCGTCGTTATGGAACCGCTCACCTCCACGCTCTCCTTGTCCAGGACCCCGTCCACGTAGATCCTCGCTCTCGTCCCGTCGAACGTGCACGCCACGTGATGCCACTCGTTCAGCGACAGCACGGTGTCTCCGAAGAACTGCCCCTTCGGCCCCCCGTACGAGAACCACGGCCAGAGATCGAACCTGATCCGTCCCGAGGACCCGTACCA
>CAYMFW010000192.1:0-8841 GCA_964389785.1 uncultured Planctomycetota bacterium | reverse complement strand
GGCGCGGCGTCACCGGTCGAGGAAGAGCTCGCCTGTCGGCGAGCTCACCGGTGAACCCACGAATCCGTTCGTCAACACCCCGCTGTCCGCTCAACCGAACGCACCAAGAAGGATAACTGAAATGAGCGCACCGATAGGAGTATTCGATTCGGGGGTGGGCGGGCTGACCGTGGCGGCGGAGATCGTCCGGCGGCTCCCGCGGGAGTCGATGGTGTACTTCGGGGACACCGCGAGGATCCCGTACGGGATCAAATCGAGGGAGACGGTGGAACGGTTTGCGGTGGAGGACATGTCGTTTCTGATGCGGTCGAAACCCAAGCTGGTGGTCGTCGCGTGCAACACCGCGTCCGCAAACGCGGTTGAGCGGCTGGAGAGGGACTTCGACTGTCCGATCGTGGATGTGGTGAAGCCCGGCGCCTCCCGGGCGTGCGCGGTCACGGGGTCCGGAAGGGTCGGCCTGATCGCAACGGAGGCGACGGTGAAGAGTAAGGCCTACGAGCATGCGATTCACGAGATCGAGCCGGAGGTGATCGTGTTCCCTCTGGCCTGTCCGCTGTTTGTGCCGATGGTGGAGGAGGGGCGCACGGCCAAGGACCCGATTGTGAGGGCGGTTGCGTGGGAGTATCTGTCAGTTCTGGATGAGACCGACATAGATACGCTGATTCTGGGCTGTACCCACTATCCGGTGATAAGGGACGCGATCGCGGAATGCATGCCGGGGGTCGAGCTGGTGGATTCGGCCGTTGCGACGGCCGCCGCGGTGGCGGAGCGCCACGGAGACCTTCTGGAGGCCGAAATGAGCGGTTCTGAGCCGGTTTACACGTTCTACGTGAGCGACCATCCGGAGCGATTCCGCTCGATCGGCAGAAGAATGACCGATTTGGCACTCGAGGACGTCAGACTGGTGGATCTTTCCGAAATCGTGATGGTGTAGAAAGAGCTTGCGTCCGGAGGACCGGCCCTATAGAATAGCCGGGTCTTTAGCGCCTTGGGTAGGGGCTGTTTGGGCCTGCGGGCGTTCAGGGCTGAGGCTGCTGTCGGTCGAAATTTGTCTGCCGCACCGGATGGGGAGGGCCGTCTCAAATGCGCATCGGAAAGAAGAAGCTTACCAAGCTGCTGTCTGAGGAGTCTTCGCTTTCACAGAAGGATGCCGAGGCGTTCCTCAAGACGCTGGACAGCCTGGTGAAGGAAGCTCTCTTTCACGGTGACAGCGTGGTCCTGCCCGGGCTGATAAGCCTCAGTGTCGCAAGCGTTTCTGAGCGTACGCGTTACAATCCTCACACCAAGGAGAAGATGGTCGTTCCGGCCAAGAAGGTGGTGAGGTGCCGGGTCAGTTCGGCCCTGCAGAAGCGGCTTGAAGAGAACTACGTCCCGAGCATCGTGATGGGATGGGTCGGACAGCTTTCCGATCTGAAGGTGCTCCAGGTGGGCTTTGCGCAGATAGGATGTTCGTGTTCCTTTCGCGGTGTGCTGGACGCCGACGAGCTGAAAGACATAGATGCGGCCATCATAGGGCCCGACTGTCCACAGGAGCAGGTGGACGGATTCGTCGAGGAGGTCGCGGAGGCGAAGCAGAATCTCCTGGTGATCCGGTTCGTGAAGCAGATGCCCGCCAAGGATGACAAGCCGTACCGCTACCTGCCGTGGCGGACGTTGCAGATGCCGGCCGACCAGAACCAGGTGGAGGGCCTGTTCTCAGCGGTCATCAAACCGGACATATGGGGATCGGGCAACCATCTCTTTCGCTGCCGGGTGGCGATACGGTCGGAGGTCGAGAACGTCAGCCGGCTCCGGGAGTACCTCGCGTCGTTCCTCGTTCGCGTCATCAAGAAGGATCTGGTCCCCGACGTCCTGAAGGGGATACTGGAAGGCCTCGACAACGCGATTCAGCACGGCAACAATCAGCAGCCCGATCTCCTGGTCGAGATGGGGATGCGGGTGACGCGCGACAGGCTGTTCGTGAGGATCATGGACGAAGGCGCCGGCTTCGAGCACGAGGAGTACCTGAGCATGCTGGAGACCAAGGACAGCGCTGAGATCGTCGAGGACAGGAGAGTGAAGAAGGCGCCGCGTCCGGGAGGATTGGGAATCCCGCTGATGCTGCAGGTGTTCGACACCGTGACCTTCGAGGGGAAAGGAAACGTGGTCCAGCTCGAGAAGAGCTTCAAGCCGGTAAGCGTGGAGGCGAGATCCATCGCGGAGGCCGCCGCCGCCGGCGCCGCCAAGGAGGCGGACGCCGAGGATGGAATCGAAGAGGTCGAAGAGGTCGAGCTCTCCGACGCATTCGCGACGGGGCAGGAGTAGAGGTACACGATGGCTCAACTTGATATCAAGAGCAGGACGGAGACGCTGCCCGGAGGCGCGGAGATCACGCTGGTGAACGTCGCCGGAAGCGTGGACGCCAGCACGTTCCCGGACTATCAGGACAAGCTGGTGGAGGTGTGCAGCAAGGACGGTATGAAGACCGTTATCGACATGGGGGGCTGCGAGTACATCAACAGCACCGGTGTGGGGCTGATGGTCGCGCTCGCCGGGGAGGTCCGGAAGCAGGAGGGCGACATCTTCCTGATCGGGCTGACCGAGGACGTGCGGCACACGATGTCGCTGCTGGGCCTGCTTTCGATATTCAAGGAGTTCGACACGCTGGAGCAGTGCGTCAAGGCGATGTCGGCGGGGCCGGAGGCGGTGGAAGAGGAGGCGGTGCCCGCGGCGGGCGGCTACCCGAAGAGGCTCCGCTGCAAGGGATGCAACAGCATACTCTCGGTGGATACCGCGGGTAAGTTCCGGTGCCCGTCGTGCAGCACGTACCTGTCCGCCGAGTCGGATGGGAAAGTCAGGGTATTCCGCGCGCTCGGTTCCCAGTCGGTTACCCACGTGCTGCCGACCGACTTCGCGTGGGGACAGCCGCTGATCGCGAGCGCGGAGGTACTGGGATCCAATTTCGATTTCGACGAAAGCGCCGTGGAAAAGCTGTCTCACGCGCTGGACGAGATATGGAGCAACATCGCCAGCAAGCGCGAGAACAAGAACGAAACGTGCCAGATCATGATGGTAGGCAATAAGCAGGGCATCGTGATGGGCTTCATTCTGTACCACAGGAAGATCATGGACGTCGAGACGTCGCAGGGGTCGGTCTTCATGAGGGCGATCTCGGCGTACGCGGACGATGTCCAGGTGAAGTCCCTGGGGAATGTGGGTCAGGTCCTGCGTGTCGTGATGAAGAACCCCGGCGCATAAGGGGACTCCGACAATGGCGCTCTTCGGCATCTTCGGCAAGGGGAAGAAGGCCCGCGGCGCGGACGAGAAGTCGTCCGGCGGCGCCAGTGAAGAGACCAGCAAGCTCGCGAAGGCCGCGGCCGTCCGCCTGGAAGCATCCAGGGCCGACAAGGGAGGCGGACAGAAGGGCGACGGCAAGACCAAATTCTGGAGACGTCAGATCCCCCTCGGCCAGCTGCTCATCCGGAAAGGTATGATCAGCGATCACCAGCTCGAGGAGGCGCTGAAGGTCCAGAAGGAACGGCGCAAGTCCTCCCCGACAGGGGCGATTACCGAGTCCTACCTGGGCCGGATCCTGATAGACATGCATTTCATCGAGGAGGCGGAACTTGCCAAGTTCCTCTCCGTGTACTGGCAGATACCGTTCGTCGAGCTCGCCAACGTGACCATCCGGAAAGACGTGGTGGCGCTGCTGTCGGGGGACATCGCGCGCAAGTACTGTGTGTTTCCCCTCCACAAGGTCGGCCGGACCGTTGTTCTAGCAATGTTCAATCCCACGGCTCAGGGGCTGATGGAGTACATCAGCAAGAGAATCGGTTTCCAGGTGAAGCCGGCGATAGGCACCAGGACGGACATCATGGCGTTTATCGACAAGTACTACCCGGAGGGAGGAGACGCTCTCTCTCCCACGGCGGCGGACCAGGTGAAGGGCGAGCCGCTCACGTCCGGCGAGACCACGTCGATGAGGATAGTTCCGGACGCACAGACGGTTATGAGCGAGGACTCCGCGGGCACCCAGGTCGCCGAGGCCGAAGCGGCGCCGATGGCAGAGGCGGCGGAGGTCGTCGAGGAAGCGCAGGTGATCGAGGCGGCGGAGGCCGTGGAGGAGGCTCAGGCCGTCGAGGTCGTCGAGGAGGTCTCCGACGACGAGCCGGCGCCGGTGGCAGAGGCGGTCGAGGAAGTCCTCGAGGCGATGCCGATTGCCGAGGAGATGGAGGAGGTGGAAGAGGTTGGTCCTGACGAGATCGTGCCCACGGCCGAGGCGGTGACCGTCCCGGAGGCGGAGTCGGACGTGCTGAAGGAAGTCGAGGGCATGCTGGAAGAGGTCGAAACCGTCTTCGAGGCGGAGTCCGAGAAGAAGGCGACCCCGGTTGCCGGGAAGAAGGCGGTGCCGGTGGTGGACAGCGAGGCGCTTTCCGAGCTCAAGGCCAAGCTCGCCGCCGGAGAAGACTTCATCCGGGCAGCGATGAAGAAAGCGGCTGAGGACGTGAAGGAGGCCGAGGCCGCCGCAGCCGCGAAGGAAGAGGCGATTGTGGAAGAAGTCCCGGCCGCGACAGAGGAGGAGGAACTCCCGGTCGTCGCGGAAGCGGAGGAGGAAGCGGAGGATCTTCCTCTCGCGCTGGAAGACCTGCCGCTGGCGGACGACAGGCCGCTTCCGGCCGCCGCTCAGGCGGAGGAGCCGCCGACGGTGATGATGCCGTCGCTGGAAGACGAGGGGACACCGGTGTCCGAAGAAGAGCCGGAGGAACTCGCCCCGCTCGGGGTGGACGAGGCGCTCGCCCTGCTGGAGCAGGAAAGAAAATCACTCTCCGCGGCCGGGAAGAAGGAAGACGCTCCTACGGTTAAGATGCCTCTGCTCGAGGAGGAGGAGGAGGAGGAGGAAGGGCCGCTGCCGATCGAGGAGGATGAGCTGCCGGTCATCGCGGAGGAGAGGCCGGCATCCATTTCGGAACAGGCGGAAGCGATACTCAAGGATCGGGGCGACGAGCAGCCCGTTCCGGCCGAGTGCATCTCGGAAGAGGAATTTTCCGCCGCGCTCAGCGCGTCGCCGGAGAAGCAGATGGAGGATTGGATGGGAGAGAGGGTGCCGGGTGAGCGGGACGCGGAGCGGCTCGACTCGGTGCTGTTCGACCTGTCCACCGGCGCGAGGTTATGATTCCCGACGGGCGTCTCGCAGACATCCTGATAAAGAGCGACACGATGGAGTCGGCGAGGCTCCGTGAGATCCAGGACAAGGTTCGCTTCAATAAGGTCGGGCTTCACGACTTCCTTCTGAAGGGGGATGTACTGACGGCGGAGGACATCGTAGGGGCGGTCATCGAGGTCAGCGGTCTCTCGTATCTCCGGCTCGATTCGGTCAACATCCAGCGCGAGGCGAGCAAGCTGGTATCGGAGGAGTTCTGCAGGACGCAGACGCTGATTCCTATCTCGCTGGTCGATAACGTGCTCACGGTGGCGGTGGAGGACCTGCTGCTTCCCGACGTGCACTCCCAGCTGCGAAGGATGACCGGCAAGGATGTCGTGCTGGCTGTCGCCGAGGGGGATACCATCATCAAGGCGATAGATGAGTGCTTCAAGGGAGATGAGGCCGAGGCGTCGCTCGACAGGGTGATGGGGGACGTCGAGGTCGAGGACCTGATCGCGACGGAGGCGATGGTGGGGGAGGACGAGGCGGAGGAGGGCGACGAGTCGGACGAGAACGACAGCCTGATCGTGAAGCTGGTCAACTCGATCATCGTTGACGCGTACATGAAAGGCGCGTCCGATATCCATATCGAGTCGTACCGGCACAGCAAGCATCCGACCAGGATCCGCATCCGCGTGGACGGTACGCTTCTCGACTACCGCACGATCCCGAACAGATACGTCAAGGCCATGGTGTCCAGGATCAAGATCATGTCCAAGCTCGACATCGCGGAGAGACGGGTGCCCCAGGACGGCAAGATCACGTTCAACATCTCCAAGGGCAAGGGGCTGGAGCTCCGCGTGGCCACCATGCCGGTCGCGGGTGAGCAGGAGGACGTGGTGCTGCGTCTGCTGGCCGCGAGTGAGCCGCTGCCGATAGACAAGATCGGCCTGGAGGGCCGGAATTTCCAGCGTTTGAAGACGATCGTCGAGCAGCCGTACGGGATGATCCTGGTCGTCGGCCCCACCGGTTCCGGTAAGACCACCACGCTGCATTCGATTATGGCGCATCTCAACACCGCGGAGCGGAAGATCTGGACGGCTGAGGATCCGGTGGAGATCACGCAGTACGGTCTGCGCCAGGTCCAGATCGCGCCGAAGAGGGGGCTCACCTTCGCGCGGGCATTGCGGTCGTTCCTGCGCGCCGACCCGGACATCATCATGGTGGGTGAGATGCGTGATATGGAGACATCCAGCATCGGTGTCGAGGCGTCCCTGACCGGGCACCTGGTGCTGAGCACGCTGCACACCAACAACGCGCCGGAGACCATCGTCCGGCTCCTGGAGATGGGACTCGACCCCTTCAGTTTCGCGGATGCGTTGCTGGGGGTATTGGGGCAGCGGCTGGTCCGGACGCTCTGCAGGGGATGCAAGGAGACGTACAACCCGACAAGGGAGGAGTACGACGACCTCATCTACGAGTTCGGACAGGAGGATTTCCTGCGGTCGACCGGCAGCGCGGTGAACCGGCAGTACTCCTCGTCCATCGAGCTATTCAGGAGGAAGGAAGGCGGTTGCGCGGTCTGCAACTGGACCGGCTATAAGGGCAGGACTGCGATACACGAGCTGCTTCCCACGAGCGATGAGCTGAGACATCTCATCGTCAGCGGTGCGCCGGTATCCTCGATCAGGGAGCAGTCCATCAAGGAAGGTATGACGACGCTCAAGCAGGATGGTATAGTAAAGGTGCTCAAGGGCATGACGGATATTCACGAGGTGAGGCGTGTTTGTTCCCGCTGAGCGCCGGACGGGTATAGGGGAGGAAGCATAAATGTCGACTCCGGAATCAGAGAAGGAAGCATCGGGCTCGAATCTGCGGCGGGAGAGCCGCATACGGGTGAAGGACGCCCGCCGCATCGACGCCAAGTACAAGTTTCTCTCGAACGAGGACGAGTTCCAGAGTGACGCCGTGTTTGAGGGGGTCGTCGCCGACCTCAGCCGCGGCGGGGCGCTCCTGGAGGGCACGATCCCGGACGCGTCCTGGATCCCGAGCATGCTCGACGGCCGGATCAAGATAGGGCTCTTTCTGTTCATTCCGCAGTCCGAGCCGGTGAAGGTGCTGGGTACCATGCGGTGGGCACGGCCGGTGGAGGGCTCCGCGCCGGAAGAGAACCTGTGCGCGATGGGGCTGAAGTTCGAGGAGATCAGCGAGGATCACAAGAAGAACCTGTCGAAGTTCCTCATCGGCTACCTGCTTACCAAGAAGAAGCTGGCAGGCGGTCCTTCCTAGCCGACGACGAGGCTATTGCTCGAGAAGTTCGGGTCGCTCGTCAGGTTCACCCCGAGATTGCGCAGGCCGTCCTCGTCACCCGGCGTGGGAATGTGAGTGATGTGCACCTCACAGCCCTTCAGCTCCTTGAGCGCTTCCATCGCCTTGCGCGCCGTCGGATCGGACGCCGCGCTTATGCTGAGTGATATGAGCGTCTCGTCCAGGTCCAGGCTGAGCGTTCGTGCGCCGAGCACCCCCTTCAGGCCGCCGACCGACTCGATCACCTGAGGCGACAGCAGGTGGACGTCGTCCGGTATGTCCGCCACCTGCTTCACCGCGTTCAGGACGAGGCTCGAGGTGGCGTGCAGCAGACCGGAGTTCTTGCCGGTGACGATCGAGCCGTCCGAAAGCTCGATCGCGGCCCCGCAGAACGTACCCTTGTGCCCCTTGCCTGTCTCCCTGGCCTCCTCCGCGGCCCTGCGGGCCGGGCCGACCACCGGCCGGTCTTCCGGGGCGATTTTCATGTCCTCCATCAGGAGCTCCACCCTCTCGACCGTGCCTCTGTCCGCGAAGCCGAGCATGTACTCGCAGCTGTACCGGAAGTACCTTCGTATGAACTCCTGCTTTGCCGCGGCACAGACCGCCCCGTCGTTCACGATGCCGAAGCCGGCGCGGTTCACGCCCATGTCGGTGGGGGAGTGATACACCGACTCTGACCCCATGATCTTCTCGAGAATCCTCCTGATGACGGGAAAGACCTCGACGTCACGGTTGTAGTTGATGACGGTCTCGCCGTACTGCTCCAGGTGGAACGGGTCTATCATGTTGAAGTCCCTCAGATCCGCCGTCGCGGCTTCGTAGGCGACGTTCACCGGATGCTTCAGGGGGATACTCCATATGGGGAAGGTCTCGAACTTGGCGTAGCCGGAGTTCACCCCCTTGGTGTGGTCGTGGTACAGCTGGGAGAGGCAGGTGGCCAGCTTACCGCTGCCCGGCCCGGGACCGGTGACCACCACCAGCGGCTTCTCCGTTTCGATGTGGTCGTTCGCGCCATAACCCTGAGGACTCACGATCAGGTCCACGTCGGTCGGGTAGCCCCTGGTGGCGCGGTGGGTGTAGACCCTCACCCCGCGGCGCTCGAGCTTGTTCTTGAAGATCATCACTGCGGGCTGGTCGTCGAAGCGGGTTATCACCACCGCCTTCACCCGCAGGTCCCGGTCGGCCAGGTCGTCTATCAGCTTGAGCGCGTCGACGTCGTAGGTGATCCCGAAATCGGCTCTCACCTTGCGCCGCTCGATGTCCCCGGCGTAGATGCAGAGGATGATGTCCGTCCGCTCCTTCAGCTTCTGCAGCAGGCGCATCTTCACGTTGGGGTCGAAGCCGGGTAGCACTCTCGCCGCGTGGTAGTCGAACAGCAGCTTGCCGCCGAACTCCAGATACAGCTTGCCGTC